>JBKCUI010000330.1:0-4308 GCA_046318495.1 Pirellula sp.
GGCCAGGGGCCTATGTTTCCACCAGCGCGGATGCGAGCGATGGGCGCAGCCCGTCCCTTTCGATCGGGAGCGATGAAGCATTGCCCGTCGAGGCATCACCGCCCCAAGTGATGATCCTCGAAGATGCGCAGCCGCTGCAAATCGGGCCTGAGAGCCGTACGCCTTGATCGGCGGATCGAGGGTTGTTCGTCAGCCTCGCAATTCGCTAAGTGTGCCGGTGGAATCGCTGAATGCATCGATCTCGACGCCGGTACGTTGCGCGACCTCGAGCAGAGCGTTGGCCAGCGGTGGATGGTTGTTCTCATCAAACTGCACGTGCCGGTTGTGCTTGATTCCCAGTTTGCCTCCACCGGCGATCAGCAGCGGCAAGTTCTTGGGGGAGTGATCTCCGCCTGTGCCGCTGTTCATGCCCGAACCAAAGACGACGACGGTTTGATCGAGCATCGAGGCATCGCGCTCGCGCGTTTGTTGGAGCAGTTCGAGGAAGTGCTTCAAGCGACCCAGATGGAAGCGATCGATGGTGGCGAGTTTGTCGAGCATGCCTGGATCGCCACCGTGGTGGGAGAGTTCGTGGTGGTTTTCGCCACCCCCTCCATAGCCACCCGCTTCGCGCGACCACTCGAAAGCGATGACCCGTGTCGAGTCGGTGGCCAGCGCGAGGTAGGCCAATTCCAACATCACATCGAGCCACATCGGACGGTCGTGCGCGTTGCCGGGCTGCATAGCCAACTGCAGCACGTTGGATTCGACGTGGGGCTTGGGTCGATCGATCCATTGTTGGAGGCGTTCGAGGCGTTGTTCGGTGGCGCGGACGCTTTGAAAGTACTCCTCGAGTTTGCGTTGGTCTTCGCGACCGACCGATTGCTGCAACCGCTTGGACTCAGCCAGGACTTGATCGAGGATCGAGCGCTTCTCGGCGTAACGCTGCAGGGTGGCTTGTCGATCCCGATCCGAGTCGGGAACGAAGAGGCGTTCGAAGATGCGCCGCGGGGAATTCTCGGCAGGGAGTGGCGTGCCCGAGCGATCGAACGACAAAGTGTGCGAGTGGCCAGCACCTCCGGTCCCGGACATGTCGGACCATTGCACCGAAGGGACACGCGTATCGACGCCGACTTGTTCGGCGATACGCTGATCGATGGAGAGGGTATTGGCGTAATCTTTGCCAGGGATCGCTTTGAGGTCGGCACCGGTGAGCCATGTGTCGGCACCGCTATGGCCTCCGGTGCAGCGCGGATGCCCCAGACCGGTGACGACGGTGAACTCGTTGCGAAGATTTTCGAGCACGCTTAACGTCGGGGACAGCGTGTAGTTCTCTCCAGCGTTGGTTGGAGTCCATTGCTGGATGTTGACGCCGTTGGGGACGTAACAGAAGACCGCGCGCGGGTGCTGTGCTAGGGATTCCGGCCAAGGCTTGAACTGCGAATCGGCGGCGCGGGCCATCGGCTGCATGGCTTCCAACCATGGAAGGGTCAAGGCGACGCCTGCGGCTCTCAAGAGATGTCGTCGGGATAGGGATGGGCGCGTTGGAGATGTCAGCATGGAAGTGTTCTCGCAATCGGACGGGGACGCCTAGTGGTTTCGGAAGGGATCGCTGGTGGCGATGGCTTCGATCAATCGATCCAAGGTGTTGCCTTGTTGTTTGGTTTGTTGAACGATCGATGCGATGGCCGGTTGGTCGGCCAAGGTGAGTTCGCGGCCCAAGGCATAGGTGAGCAGCTTTTGAGTTAGGCACTTTAAGAAGGCATCGTGTTGAGCTCGCAACGCGCGCTTGAGTTCGACCGGGCCATCGATGGGAGTGCCATTGGGAAGTTTGGCGGAGGCATCGATGCGCGGGTCGTCGGGTTCGATGCGACCTTTGTAGCCAAAGCCTTCTTGCGTGCGGTACTGGCCGCTGGCGTTGTAGTTTTCCAGCGCCAACCCGAGCGGATCGATCTTGTCATGGCATCGGGCGCATTGGGGGAGTTGGCGATGGATTTCGAGCCGCTGTCGGACGGTGGCTTTATCGATGCCGGGGACTTTGGGCGCGATGTCGCCCGCGTTGGCGACGGGCAATCCGGGGTCGGTCCCCAAAACGTTCTTGAGGATCCAAGTGCCCCGTTTGACGGGCGAGGTGCGCGTGCCGTTGGACGTGATGGTCAGCATGCCGCTTTGAGTCAAGATGCCGCCACGGGTTCGGAAATCGGGTAGCGGTACGACTCGAAAGGCATCTCCGCGCACGCCATCGATTTCGTAGAAGCGGGCCAAGCGTTCGTTGATGACCACGTAGTCGGGATCGAGGAAGTCCAACAGATCGCGGCGTTCGCGCAGGATCGTGCGGAACAGCGCGCGGCCTTCTTCGCGCATCGAGACTTCGAGGTGACGATCGTAATGCGGGTACAAGTCAATGGCTGGGGGATTGGCTCCGATTTCACGCAGCGACAGCCAGTGGTCGCCATAGTTTGCGATCAAGGCTTCGCTCTTGGGATCGGCCAGCATGCGTGCGATGTGGTCTTGCAAGACCGATGGCTCGAGCAATCGCCCGTCGTTGGCAGATTGCATCAATTCGCGATCGGGTGGAGCGGACCAGAGGAAGTAGGAGAGTCTACAGGCCAAGGCATGCGGTGGGATGCGACGGTCGTCTCTGGATGCGGCAGGTTCGGCGAGGAACAAAAAGTGGGGTGAGACCAGGACCGCGCTGAGCGCTGTCCGCATCGCATCGAGGTGAGAGAGCTGTTGCGAGCGGCATTGCCAGTAGCGTTGGACGTAGAGGGCGACTTCTTCGCGCGATACGGGGCGGCGAAAGGCGCGGCGGACAAACCGGCCGATGGTGGTTTCGATTTGTTGCTTCAAGGTTTCTGGGGGAGCATCTAGATCGATGGGTTCGGGGATGCATCGGCGATGGGATGGCGGGGGCCATTCGGGGTGGATGGGGCCTTCGATTTCCATCCAGTCCACATAGAGTTCGGGCCGCGCGAAGGAGTCGTGGTTTTGCATCCAGAAGTTTTCGAGGACGCTGGGGATGGCGTAGGCATATTCGATGGTCAAGCCTGCGCGATCGGTGGTGAACGGGACCGAGATCTCGTAGGTTTTGGGCGCGTCGTGCGAGGCATCGACATCGAACTCGGCGATGGTTTTGGGTTGGCCCGCGAGGTCTTGGATCAGTTTGAGTCGCGGCGGTCCGTAGTCGTAGATGCGATCGTTTTGGAAATGCTTCAGATCGCGTTCGACGGCTTCGCGATGCCATTTTTCGCCTTTGGGATTCTCCTTCATTTGTTCTTGGAAGCGGCGTTCCAAGGCGGCTGACGCCGAGGCGACGACGCGTTCGCGATTCGGGATGACACCATAGGCGCGGATCCGAACGGTGTAGGTTCCCGGGTGTTTGAGGGCAAAGTCGCGGACGTTGAGGGTCTTGTCCCAGGATGCGTGATGCAGTTGTTTGAAGCCATCGACGACGGGGTTGTTGCCTCCATTGACGATGGGGTTTTGTCCATCGATGCGAACGCGATTGGAGTCATCGTTGCCAGAGTCGACTTCAAAGCGCCAGCGGAGGGTTGGCGGTGCGTCTCCTTCGACGATTGCTGCGTTTAAGATCCGTTCGGCGGCGTCGAGGTAGAGTTCTAACTGCATCGGCGAAAGGGAGAGCGCGGCGCCGATGTTGTCAAATCCGCCTGCGGGGGGATCTTGAGGGAAGCCCGAGACATCGAAGTCGATACCGACCAGATCGCGGATGGTGTTTTTGTATTCGATGCGGTTTAGGCGTCGCAGGACGACTTGGTTCTCGCGGAGTTGCAGTTCGGCGGCGACGATTTGGGCGGTGATCCAATCGACGATGGAGGCAGCTTCGTCGGGGGTGGGTTGCGGGGAGTCCTCGGGGGGCATTTCGTGGCTATTGAGGACGTTGACGATTTCGGACCAATGGCTGCGGGTGCTGGGGTTGAGGAAGTCGAGGGGTTGACTGGCATCGATGCGGAAGGTGTTGTCGGACTGGGCATCGCGATGGCAGTCGTAGCAGAAGCGGGACAGGACGCTTTGAACGGACTGTGGAGGGCTGGCAGCAGAAGGAGGGGAGTTGGAAGGCGGCTCTTGGGCGAAGGCAGACGCGCACGGGCCAATCGCAGCCAACGCGAAGGCGTTCAACAACGCGCGACCGATCGCGTAGAGGGCGCGGACGAGGCAACCCTTGGGAAGCAAAGCGGAGTGCAGCATGGGGCGTGGAAGACGAGGGGGTGCATGGTAAACCGTCGGTTCCCTCATTCTATCCCAGGCGATTCGTCGCTGCATCGCAAAGCAGTTTCGAATCCCCGGCCGTAGCTGCCATGCCTGCGAAGG
>JBKCUI010000331.1:0-3633 GCA_046318495.1 Pirellula sp.
ATTGCCGAAGGACACCAAATACCTGGGAATCGGAATCCGCATCCAGGTGTTCAATCCGAAAGACGCGGACGAAGTCGCGTTGGTCAACAAGTTGCAGGATCAATTCGTCATCAAGGCTGACAACGCCGATCCACTGCCCGAGTTCAAGTGGGACCGCCAGTCGCTGCAGACCTTGACGACGCAGTACGAAAAAGATTCAGCGAAATACAGCAGTTGGAAAGGGATGCAGGGACCGCGCGGCAAGGTTGACGAAAAGACTCGTCACATCGCGGCTGCGGCGGCATGGGGACTTTTCCCCGAATGGGACGCTACCTACCTGAACTACAGCGGGGGCCACGATCCCAAGATTGGCCACAAGGCCACCTACAAGGTGCCGGATAACAAAGCGTTCTGGTCCATTTTGATTTACGGGAACGACGGCTTCATCAAGAGCGAGAACAGTCTGGTCAATTCCTCGAACGTCAAGCTGAATCCCGACGGCACATTCACCGTGTACTTCGGATCGAAGGAACTTTGCGGCGACGTTCCGAACCGGCTGGACGTGACCGAAGGTTGGAACTTCCTCATGCGGATCTATCGTCCCGGAGAGTCTGTGCTGGACGGGAGTTACAAGCTGCCCAAAGCCGAGCCGATCGGGAGCGTGGGGAAACAAACCTCGGGGTTCGCTTCACCGGCGGATTTCGGAGTAACAGATTACGCTTACAAAGTCTCGGAGACCGATTTTAACATCAAGCGAAGCCTTGCCAAAGCCGGTATCAACGAGTGGGCGCATCAGAGTGGTATCAATAACGTCAAGACTCAACAAGTCATCCGGGAAAATCAGGATGTCATTTACTCCAGCGCCGTCGTCGATGTCCGGGACGGAGCGACGTTTTCTGTACCGCCAAGCAAAACCTATCACATCATCGAGATCATCGATCAGCAGAACTACATTGTCGATGTCGTGTATCCCGGTAAGAGCCTCACCATCACGCCTGACAACCTGACATACGGCAACTACGTCTACCTCAACATGCGGATCCGAATTCTTCCAGATTCGCAAGGTGGAATCGAAGCCACTCGCAAACTCCAGCAGATGGCAACAATCAAAGCGAAGTCAGCTGTTCCTTACGCGACTCCCGATATTGTGATCGATCAGCCGAAGATGGAGGCGATTCGTATGGCGCTGATCAAGGACGTCCAGGCCGGGAAATTACCAGACACCAGTAAGGCTCAAGGTGGGCCGTATCAGACCAACCCACAAGATCATCTCTATGCCACCGCATACGGATGGGGTGGCCTCTCGGTCGAACATGCGGCGTACGCTCCGATCGCGAACCAAACTGAGATCAAAGAAGGCAAGTGCGTGCCTTCGAGCATCACGTTTACGCCGCCGGAGATTGATTACGAACGAGGCGGTTTCTGGTCGATCACCACCTACAACAGTGATGGCTGGCTGGCCAAGGACAAGGCAGCCATCTCGAATTCAGAGGCAACCCCTAACCCAGACGGCTCCTACACGATTCGCTTCAATTCCCCGGGCAGCCCGAACAACATCGAGACCCCTACGCCATTCACCGCTCTGCTTCGAGTCTACGTTCCCAAGTCAAAGAAGAGTGCGATGGAATATCTAGAAAATGAGAGCAAGGACTTGGTGATCAAATAACCTATTGTCCATGATGCCAAGCCAGTCCATTTCACCGGAACGAAATGCCATGCAGTTCCGGCGAAATCAAAGTTTTGGTAAGTCTGACGAAAAAGTCCCCACGTCTCGGCTGTGGCGACGTGGGGCTTTCCGCTGAATGGGACAGCTCCTGTTATCCTCTTTGCCCTCCTGCCAGCGATTTTTTTGGTTGCAATCGCTTGCCTTCCGCCAACCCGTCGAAGAAGTGGTGAAATCCCGCTTGCCAGCCCCGAACTTCCCGAAGAAAAAGTTCCATATCCGTCCTGTCACCCCGACTTGTTCTTGCGACTGCCCATCTTGGAACTTGGCGGGTTACGGGTGGACAAGCAGATATCGGCAGCTCATTATCGTTGCATTGAAACTGGTGAATCACGAGTTCGGTGACGTTGAGTAGCGATTCCATGAGTTACATTGACTCTTTTGATCACGAATTCATTGGCTATTTCGGCGGAATACCAGTCTACCATCCGTTGGAAGCCGTCCCGGCTTCGGCTGACACCAGGGACTTTGCGTGTGGACCGGAAAACCTGGTGATCGGCGGAGGCTCTGGGGAGCATCCCGGTTTAGTGGTCAAGGATGTTGGGGAAACGGTCAATTGTTTCGTCCAAGACTGGCTGGCATCGCATGAAGCGCGATACCCGAACGAACACAAGGCCTTGCTACCAATCATCGATGCATGGCCGGGTGCCTCCCTTCGGACGAACCCAGGCTGGAGGATCGGCTACTGGGAGCGCGTCTTTGAGTTCGCAGGCTGGAACGTGGCGAACTATGTCGAATTCTCCACCCGATGCGTTTCACCGGCCTTCCCTCGGCCCTTCGTTCCGAGCGAGCACGGCGACGGCTCTCTTGAATGGTGGCTGGCGGCGTCGGTTGGCGAGTTCTGTCTGCTTGCGATGCCGGAATTGGCCCAGGATGCTATTCAGCAACTAGGTGACTTGCGGAGTCATATCGCCAAACGCATCGACGCGTTCTCCGGAAACATTCTCCTTTCACCGCCCGGGTATCCCGTCTGGGGTTGGGGGACTTCAGCATGGCGGATCCAAAGAGAACAGAACCCTCCAACCATCCGACGCTGACAAGTGGCCTATGCCGTTGGTTCGAAACTTGCTGTCCATGCTGCGCCAGCCACACATGCCAGCAAACCTCGCACCGACATTGGCCAATCCAGAGTGCCGCAAGCGAAAAGTTCAACTGGCATCTTGTCACCCCGATTGGCCAAAGGCCAATAGAGAGTAGAAGGGAGAAAGGTGAGAGTAGAGCCTCCTCGGCACATCGATCGCGGGCAACTCCCGCGATCCCCCCGCCGCGCTCACCCGACTTTCTCCCGCCCTACTCGGCCACCTTTCTACTACCAACTTTCTCGTGGGCATGGCGGTGCGAGCGTCGAGCATCGCATTGCATCAGCGTTTCGGTTTGATGGACCGCACAACCGATAGGTCCCCAACATCGATGGTTTGGTGTTCGCCAACGCCAAGCAGATCACGAGCACGTGCAATGCACACCACTTTTGCGTTGCGAATCGCGGCAGCGCGACGATCGCTGGGATTCCGTTCGCGCGGGAATCGCAGGCAGGTCACTGCGGCCTCGGCTGCATCGCTGGGAACGTCGACTATGATGCACCAAAGCGGAAATCCGATTCCCAGTGCGACTACTGACATCATTCTCCCTCTCGTCTCATCAACAAGGCTCTCCCATGCGTCGAACTCTTTTCGCCCTAGCCGCTTGCGTGTTCGCATTGTTTTCCACCTCCACCGCGCTGCCTTGCTCGCGCGTCCTGTGGGTCGCAGGAGACGGTCAAGTCTTCGTAGGCCGAACTCAAGATTGGACAGAGAAGGCAAACTCCTCCTTTCGAGTCTATCCGCGCGGTATGAAACGCACGGGCGCTGTGGCCGAGAATCCTCATCAATGGACGTCCAAGTACGGTAGCTTGGTCATCACCGGGTACGACCTCGCCACGCACGAAGGGATGA
>JBKCUI010000332.1:0-7489 GCA_046318495.1 Pirellula sp.
ACTTCACGGTCGACTTTCGAACCGTCGAGACATCCAAGGAGAAGGGAGGATTTCGGTTTTACCTCGGTCGCGGCGTGATCGAGTCTCTTGCCATCGAGTGCAGCGCGACAGCAACGGAATTCGCGATTCGCAGTGGAGCCACTTGGGAAGTGATTCGGCCGATAACGCCTGGCACTTGGTACACGCTGAGACTGACGATCGACCCGGCCGCGAAGACGTACTCCGGGATCATTGGCACACGCGATGATTTGACTGCCTTTGAGGACAAGCAAACGGGGCCGAATTGGGACGGCGTCATCAATTGCTTTATTTGCGATGGGTTCGGACATGTCGCCGGAGCCGCCTGCGCTAGAGAACTCGACAATCTTGGACTTCGAGAATCGGCGTTTGGTGCGCCAGATTCTGGGCCAGTCGTTCCGCGAACCGTGGAACCCAATGCTCAGGCACGGATGGCGAAGGTGGATGCCGAGATCAAGTCGCTTACCGAGCGCAAACAAACGATCTCGAACGAGCTTCCTTACCCGGTCGCGTATGGAGTTGCCGAAGGAACTCCTACGAACAGTCGAATACAACTTCGCGGCGAGCCCCATCGTTTGAGCGACGAGGTTCCACGGCGAAATCTTGAACTGCTGGGTGGGGATATCGTCCCTGCTGGCTCTGGCAGCGGACGACTTGAGTTGGCAAACTGGATCGCTCGGCCATCGAATCCTCTGACGGCTCGGGTCTTCGTGAACCGAGTCTGGCAATGGCATTTTGGTGAGGGGCTTGTCGCAACACCTAGTGACTTTGGCTTGCGTGGCGAGCGGCCGACGCATCCTGAATTGCTTGATTGGTTAGCTGGCGAGTTCATTGCATCGGGTTGGTCTGTGAAGTCGCTGCATCGGTTAATCATGAATTCGCGAACCTATCAGTTGTCCAGCGTCGATGACGAAGCGAACCTCGCTGTCGATCCTGGTAATCGCTGGCACTGGCGGTATTCACGGCGTTCCTTGGATGCCGAATCGATCCGCGACGCCATGCTTGCGGTCAGCGGACGACTTGATGGAAACGTGCCAGAGTCTCACCCATTTCCTGCGGTAGATACATGGGCGTTCACCATCCACAATCCGTTCCATGCGGTTTACGATTCAAACCATCGCAGCGTCTATTTGATGGTGCAGCGAAACCGGCGGCATCCGTATCTGGCCTTGTTCGATGCTGCCGATCCCAACCAGAGCATTGCAACTCGACAACCGACGACGACTCCGACACAAGCCCTGTTTCTGATGAATTCGCCCTTTGTCCACGAGGCCTCCGACGGCTTCGCGCGTCGCGTGTTATCCGTATCCGGTGACGACCATGCGAAAACGCGATGGGCATTTGAAACAGCACACGGTCGAATTCCGGAGGATGCCGTTGTCCATGATGCAGTCGCGTTTGTAGCGGCGTATCGGGAGAAACTCGCAGGCAGCGATGCGATAGGCGAGAAAGACGTCGCAGCCTGGTCAGCGTTGGCGCGAGTTTTGTTGACGAGTAACGCGTTTCTGTATGTGGATTAGTGAAGCAAAATGAAACCATTGCAAACACGCCGTGATTTTCTGAGCCGCGCATCGGGCGGATTCGGAGCCGTTGCCTTAGCCGGGATGTCCAGCGAACTTCAGGCGGCACCGGAAAATCCACTCTCTGCGAGAAATGGCCACCACGCCGCGAAAGCCGACCGAGTCATCTTCCTCTACTCGACGGGTGGTACTTCGCACATCGACACCTTCAATCATCGACCGCAGCTAATCGCCGATCATGGCAAATCCATTACGGCCTCGCGGTGGCTGAATAAATCGGGTGAGTTCAACCGGTTCCTGATCAAGCCACGGTATGCTTTCAAGCAATATGGTCAAAGCGGAACTTGGGTCAGCGATCTGTTTCCGCACGTTGGTTCAGTCATCGACGATGTATGTGTGCTCAACGCGATGCACTGTGAGAGTGATGGTCATGACAAAGCGACCCTGGCGGCTCATACGGGTTCGGCACAGTTCGCGCGACCGAGTGCAGGATCGTGGGTGAGCTACGGGCTTGGCACTGTGAATCAGAACCTGCCATCATTCGTGGTTCTGGCTCCCGCCGCGCCCTACGCAGGAGCACAAACCTGGAGCAGCGACTTTCTGCCCGCCTGCCATCAGGGCACACACGTCATGCCGGGAACAGAACCGCTACCCAATATCCGACCACGAAATGCGAACACCGAGCTCCAGCAAATGGAGCTCGCTCTACAGAGCCGACTGAACCAAGCTCATCTCGCACAGCGGGACGCCGATCAATCGCTCGACGCGCGGATTCGATCTTTTGAAACCGCATTCGGCATGCAGCGTGAAGCTCCCGAGGCGTTCGATCTATCGCAGGAAACGGAAGACACGCTACGTCTATATGGACTGGAACGCGGCGCAACGAGCGGCTTTGGCTGGCAGTGCTTAGTCGCCCGCAGACTGGCCGAGCGGGGAGTGCGCTTTCTGGAGTTAATCGACGTGGGTTCGAGTGGAAACTGGGATTCGCACGGAGACATGGGCGACCACCAGCGGCTTGCAAAAGCCATCGACAAGCCCATCGCCGGACTGCTGACCGACCTCAAACAAAGAGGGATGCTAGACCGGACGCTCGTTGTGTGGACGACCGAATTCGGTCGCACTCCATTCCATCTACAGGCGGACCACGCCGGCAGGGAGCACCACAACTTGTGCTTCTCGTCATGGATGGCCGGAGGTGGCGTCAAAGGCGGCATCGTTTAGGGCCAGTCCGATGAATACGGCATTCTGACTTCCGAGGACGCTGTTCACACGCACGATCTGCACGCGACCATGCTGCATCTTCTGGGGATCGATCATGAACGTCTGACTTTCCGTCACGCGGGTCGTGACTTCCGCTTAACCGACGTCCACGGACGCGTAGTGCGTGGGATCATCTCGTAAAGACACGATCTTTCGCGCGAGCAACGTAGGGACTGACAATCATGGCAAAAAAGCTATTGAGTCGGTTGCTCGAAGTTGACGCAGCGAAATCGGTTCTCGTTACGCGAGATAGAGACGACGATCCGGTAATTGAAACAGCATTCCGCGCCAAAGCAAATTACCTACGCAGCATCAACCATCGGCAACAACGTTGTTCCACTCCACGCGTCCTGCAGTTCAGAGCCTGACATGTCCAAGTACAACATCACCCTCTTGGGTTTACTTCTGCTGATCGCTCCTTCGCTGACGGGCTTCTCCAATGTTGCCCATGCTGAAGATTCGGCCATCGTCTTCAGTCGCGATATTCGGCCGATCCTCGCGGGGCATTGCTTCCATTGCCATGGGCCCGATGAAGGCTCGCGAGAAGGTGACTTGCGGCTGGATACGGAAGAAGGAGCACGGAAGGCACTGGAAATGGAAGGAGCCGTTGCGAAACTGCTGGGCCGTGTGACGAGTCATGATCCGGATCTGGTGATGCCTCCGCCGAGCGTTAAGAAGCCTCTGACGGCAGCTCAGATCGACCGACTGACTCGCTGGGTCGACGCCGGAGCACCGTGGGGATCGCATTGGGCGTTCGAGCCGCTGGTGAAGCCCGCCGTGCCAACGGTGCCCGAAATGGCCAATGAGGCGTTCGGGCAGACGGCATCGTTGCGGAATCCCATTGATCCTTTCGTGCAGGCTCGATTGGCTACAAGAAAAGTTACACCGAGCCCAGAAGCGTCCCGTGAGACTTGGATTCGTCGAGTCACTCTGGATCTGACGGGACTGCCACCGACTCCCGAGGAAGTTGACAACTTTGTGCAGGACATGTCGCCTGATGCGTGGGACAAAATCGTCGATCGACTGCTGGCTTCTCCGGCCTATGGCGAACGCATGGCCTGGAACTGGCTCGATGCAGCTCGGTATGCGGATTCGAACGGCTATCAGGGCGACAATGAGCGAACCATGTGGCCGTGGCGAGATTGGGTGATTGATGCCTTCAATAAGAATCTGCCCTACGATCAATTCACAGTCTGGCAACTCGCGGGCGATCAACTGCCCGACGCCAGCTTCGAACAGAAACTGGCGACCGGTTTTTGCCGCAACCATATGATCAATGGCGAAGGAGGACGCATCGCAGAAGAGAATCGCGTCGACTATGTCATGGACATGACAGAAACAACCGGCACCGTCTGGCTGGGCCTGACGATGAACTGCTGCCGCTGCCACGATCATAAGTTTGATCCACTCAGTCAGCAGGATTACTACAGCTTGTCGGCGTTCTTTAATCAAACGCCTGTCGATGGCAGCGGCGGCAATCCGCAAACTCCGCCAGTGATCGCCGTGCCCAGCAAGGATCAACGCCAAAAAGAGAAAGATACCGCGACTCAACTGGCCGGACTAAAGCAGCCTATTCAACAGCGTGAGCAGGAACTGGTGGCATCACAGCAAGCGTGGGAACAAACGACGCTGGCCAGCTCCGGTGAATCCACGTGGCAGCCGCTAACGCCAGTCAAGATCAGCGCGGTGCATCAGACGTTGACGGTTCAGGATGATGATTCGATTCTGGCAACCGGTGAGAATCCTCGGAACGACACGTATACGCTGGAACTGTCATCCGGGCTCGAGAGAATCACCGCCATTCGGCTGGATGCTCTGAACCATGACAGCCATACACAAGGCGGACTGTCGCGTTCTGACAGCGGGAACTTTGTACTGACGGAGATCGAGATTCTGGTCCAGCAGCCGGGCAGCGATCCAGCGACAAAGGTCTCAATCGCTTCGGCAGAAGCGACTTACGAACAGGGCGATCTGAAGGTTGCGCGAGCGTTCGATGGCAATTCGAACTCCGGCTGGGCTGTGTATGCCGGCAAGCCGATTGATCGATCGCATTCCGCCGTGTTCCATCTTGCGGAACCACTAACGATCAGCAAAGACGCGACGTTCACGATTGTGCTGCGACATGATTCGCCGCATGTGTCCCACAACATCGGTCGTTTTCGTTTGAGTGCCAGTGCGACGCCGGAGGCCAAACTGGACGACAGCAATGCTGCACTGATCGCGACCCTGAAGACTCCGGCCGATAAGAGAACTCAGGAGCAGCGCGATCAGATTGTCGCCGCGCAACGGGCTGGCGATGCGACTTACGCAGAGTTGCTAAAGAACCGGGAGCAGTTGCAGAAATCATTGAACGATCTCCGCGGCGGTTTCCCTAAAGTGATGGTGATGGAGGATATGGCTCAGCCCAGGAAAACGTGGGTGCTGACGCGAGGTCTCTACAGCAAACCTGGCGAAGAAGTCACGGCCAACGTTCCCGGGAAGCTGCCGCAATTGCCAGCCGGTGAAACCGTCAATCGACTGGCACTGGCTCGCTGGATTGTGTCGAACGACAATCCGCTGACAGCACGAGTGACCGTCAATCGGTTCTGGCAGCAGTTCTTCGGAATCGGTTTGGTCAAGACACCGGAAGACTTCGGTGTCCAGGGAGAGATTCCTCTTCAGCGGGATCTGCTCGACTGGCTGGCGGCTGATTTTCGCGAACATGGCTGGGATGTGAAGCGACTGGTTCGCCAGATCGTGACCAGTCACACGTATCGACAGTCGTCGCGCATCACAGCTCGCGATGCAGAAGATGCCGCAGTCTCCCAGGCATCCCGTGGAATGTCCTACGAAGCAGATCCCGAGAACCGTTATCTGTCGCGCGGCCCGCGTTTTCGGATGCCGTCATGGATGGTACGCGATCAGGCTCTGGCCGCCAGCGGATGGATTGTGAGTGCGATCGGCGGGCCGCCGGTCAAAGGGTATCAGCCTGCGGGAGTCTGGGAGGAAACCACGTTTGGTGGCAAACAGTATGTTCAGGATCATGGAGACGCATTGTATCGTCGCAGCCTTTACACATTCTGGCGGCGCATCGTCGCGCCAACGATGTTCTTTGACAATGCAACGCGTCAAACCTGCACAGTGAAGTCTTTCCGTACCAACACTCCTCTTCACGCGTTGCTGACTTTGAACGACGTCACGTTCGTGGAGGCCGCCCATGCGTTGGCGGAGCGTGTGCTGACAACGGATCTCGAAGACGCTGCAGATAACAAGATCGACGAAGCTCGCATCGATGCTGTTTTCCGTCGGCTGCTGGCTCGTCATGCAACGGGCGAGGAAAAGGCGATTCTGCTGGCGGCCATTGATCGCTCACGCGGTGAATTTCGAGCTGCCCCGGAAGCGGCCAACAAGCTGCTGGCAATCGGGGAATCGAAACGCAACGAACAATTGGACGCGATCGAACACGCTGCATGGACCAGTCTGACTCTGGCCGTGATGAATCTCGACGAAACACTGACGAAGGAATAACAATGAATCCTCTGCATGAAAATTCTTTGCACGTCGGCCGTCGTGAATTCTTCGGACGTTCCGCGGCTGGTCTGGGTACCGCAGCATTAGCGTCGTTGCTGGCTCGCGATGGTCTTGCGGCGGAACGTTCGGGCGGATTGCCTGAGCGTCCTCATTTCACACCCACAGCCAAACGGGTGATCTATCTGTTCCAGAACGGCGGGCCGACGCATGTCGATCTCTTCGACTACAAACCGAAGCTGATTGAGATGCACGGTCAGCCGGTGCCTCAGGAATACATCGGCGAGAAACGTTTCAGCACGATGACGGGCAACACGACTGGCAAGGTCATGCTGGCTCCTGTGGAACCGTTTCGCCAGCGAGGCCAGTCCGGAGCATGGGTCAGCGACTTTCTGCCTCACACTGCAAACATCGCTGACGAACTGTGTTTTATCCATAGTCTGCACACAGAACAGGTGAACCATGCGCCGGCGATTCAGTTTTTGCTGAGCGGTGGAGAGCTGCCTGGAAGGCCGACGGCCGGTGCGTGGCTCAGTTACGGGCTCGGAAGCGGCAATGACGCGTTGCCTTCGTTTTGTGTGATGACGAGCGTCAGCAAGGGCACATCTTGTGGGCAGATCTTCTACGATTTTTACTGGGGCAGCGGATTCTTGCCGTCCCGTTTTCAGGGCGTCAAATTTCGCGGCAGCAGCGATCCGGTTCTGTATCTGAATAACCCGGACGGCGTGAGTCCGTCCATGCGTCGCAAGTGGCTGGACGACATCGCGAAGCTGAATGAACTGAAGCTAGCGGACTATGGCGATCCGGAGATTGCAACTCGCATTGCGCAGTACGAGATGGCGTCCAAAATGCAGTCGAGCGTTCCGGAACTGACCGATTTCAGTGACGAAACGGAGGCGACTCTGGCTCTGTACGGACCACAGGTGAAGGAACCTGGAACGTTCGCTTACAACTGCCTGATGGCTCGGCGCCTTGCCGAACGAGGCGTGGGTTTTGTGCAGTTGATGCATGCCGGCTGGGATCAGCACGGCAGCATTACGACGGAATTGTATACTCAGTGCAAAGACACCGATCAGCCATCCGCCGGTCTGATCCAGGACCTGAAGCAGCGCGGTTTGCTGGAGGATACTCTGGTGATTTGGGGCGGCGAATTCGGGCGCACTCCGTTTCTGCAGGGCAACATC
>JBKCUI010000333.1:0-14053 GCA_046318495.1 Pirellula sp.
GATCCACACCAATTCGTGCAGGTTGGCGATGTGATCCCCGTTTGGGTGGTCAATGTCGATGAAAAGCGGAAACGAGTCGCCCTCACGGCCATCGCACCGGGAACCGAGCCCCGACGCGAATCGGCGGAAGGGCATCGGAACGAGGATCGCGACGCTCGATCGCAACGCGGTCCCAGGTCCGGTGAGCAACAACGCGCTGGGGCAGGCGCTGGGCGTCCTGAGGATCGCAACCGGTCCAACAATGGCGCTGCGCGTGGATCCGGGGATGGACGAGGTGCCAGCCGAGGCGGACCGGGCGGTGCTCCCGCAGGTCGCGGAGGGCCGGGCGGTGGTCAAGGGCAACGACGCAGCGGACCGGGCATGCGCGGTGGGCCTGGTACGCGCGGTGGCAACGACAACCGCAATCGTCGCAATCAGGAATCCCAAGAAGCAGATACGGCACCACGCCGACCGGTGAAGATCGAACGGCCCAAGCCAGAGAAACCCATCACCGAAGCCATGCAACAAGGCAAAGAGCCCCTTCGGTCCTTCGGTGACTTGCTCCAATTCATCAAGCAAGCAAAACCGACGAACGGAGAGGAAACGCCAAATGCCAACGTGCAGAACCCAGCGAACCTATCCAACCCAACCGTCGATGCCCCTGCCCCAGAGCAGCCCGCACCCGACAATCCGATCCTCCCCGACGGGCAAGAACCAGCCTAGGACCGTATCTACGTTACAAGCTCGTTGCGACGATCCCATTCGTGTCGCCGGCGCAGCCCGCTGGCGACGGCATCGCGCGAGAAGACGGCTGGCCTCGATCCCATCCATGATGCTATGTCTGAATTCGAAGAACGTCTGAAGAATGCCATTGCTCGCGGTGCCACGCGAGCCGAGTCCCTAAACTCTGCGGAAGAGCGGAAACGCTTGGAAGCGGAAGAGCTGAAGCGTTTGCACAGCAAGTATCGATTGGAACTCACCGAGCGCATCGAATCGGTCATTCGCAAGCTGATCGATATGTTCCCGGGATTTCGCTATCAGTCGATCTTTGGCGATTCGGGTTGGGGAAGCGCCTGCATGCGAGATGACCTCGTCATCGAAAAAGGGAACCGAGCCAATAAGTTCAGCCGCTTTGAAATCGCGGTTCGCCCCGTCAATGAGTTCAATGTGCTCGATTTGCAAGCCAAAGGCACCATAGCGGATCGCGAGCTGATGACGCGCAGTTTCTATCAGCCTGTTGCGAATGTCGAACTGGACAAGTTCAAAAAGGCCATCGACGATTGGGCCGTCGCGTACGCCGAACTCTACGCGACCAAACGCGGCTAAGCGATTCCAGCTCTTCTCTGAGCAAGGCGATGAATGGCGTTACGCAGCGTGCTCGCGCGTTCTCTTTTGCTGCTTTCGATCTCTGAGCATCGCGTTCAATGCGCGTAGTAGGGAGAGATCATCCAATAGGCGATGACGCCGGTCACCGATACATACAGCCAAATCGGCATCGCGTACTTGGCGATGGCGCGATGGGCTCCAAAATGGCCGAGCCACGCAAAGAGAATTGCACGCATTACCAACGGGAGGACTGCCAAAGACAATGCGATGTGCGAGAGGAGTACAAAGTAATAGACGCCGCGTACCCACCCTTCACCCCCGAACTTGGTCGATGGGTTGGAAAGATGGTAGGTGACATAGCACACCAAGAAGCAGGCTCCCAGTCCGAACGCAGCTGTCATCGCGGCGCGATGCAAAGCGATTTGCTTGCTCCGAATCGCGATCCAGCCAGTCACCAATAGAATCGAAGTCAATGCGTTGATTGCACCGATCGCATGCGGCAGGTTCTTCGTCCAGGTCCCCAAATCGATCTTGGTCGGAATGCCCAGCAGCAAGGCCACGACCAAGGGAACGGCGATCGACAGGCCGTTCGCCAGCAAAATCGCGCGTCGATCCACTTGTTCCAACGATTGTTCGCTCATGTCTCTAAGGTCCAAATTCTCTCCGGATGGCAGGCGACTCGTTACCTGGGAACGGAGATCGCCTTGGAAATCGCTCGCCTCGCCTAGGTTGTGGTGGCATTGTAGCCGCTGCGTCAACTCGATGGCCCCCACCCCAAAGCCGGTACCCCAGGGGCGCACCTGATTTTGCTTTACCGTCGGACGCGTATAGGGGACGACGACACCATCCAAGTTCCACGACGCAGAGGCAGGCATCGCTTCCCATGTTGGTCGCAGCATTTACTACACTAGATCTGGAATGCAACGCTTATCCCCTCGAACTTTGAATGAGGATCCTTTCCCATGTTACGCTTGGTCGCCGTCGGTTGCTGCATCGTTTGGACGTTGGGCGGTTCAGCCGCGAGCGCTCAGACCCCTTCGGGCTGGAAGCAACACGACATGAATCGGCCCTTGCCCCCCATCGTCACTCCTGGAGCGGCACAATTGCCGGCCGCTCCACCCTCGGATGCGATCGTGCTGTTCGACGGCTCTTCGCTCGATGCGTGGAGAACGGGAGAAGGCGGACCTGCGAAATGGGTCATTCGCGATGGAGCGATGGAGTCCGTTCCAGGTGGCGGATACGTCTATTCGGTAAAGGAGTTCGGGGACATTCAATTGCACGTGGAATGGGCTTCGCCGGCAAAGGTCGAGGGCAAAAGCCAAGGCCGCGGCAACAGTGGCGTGTTCTTGCAGAGCTTTTTCGAAGTGCAAGTTTTGGATTCGTTCGACAATGTCACGTATGCCGATGGACAGGCTGCGGCAATCTATGGTCAATATCCACCGCTGGTCAACGCCAGCCGAAAGCCGGGCGAATGGCAATCGTACGACATTGTTTTTCGAGCCCCTAAGTTTCGACAAGATCAATCGCTCGAGGAGCCCGCGCGGATCACTGTGCTTCACAATGGAGTTCTCGTTCAGGACAACGTGAGCCCTTGGGGAGGGACCTCGTGGATGCAGTTTCATCCTTATGGCAAACGCCCCGCTAAGCTGCCTCTCTCGCTCCAAGATCATGGCAATCCCGTTCGATATCGAAATATCTGGGTTCGCGAGCTGCCACCGGTTCCGCTGGCTCCTCCCGATGCGCCCTACGATCCGACGGTCGTGACTCTCAGCCAAGAGCAACGCGATCGCTTGGTCGGTAAGTACTCGCAGCGCAATGGAGGGACCTGGGAGATCCTGCAAAAGGAAGGCAAGCTCTATCTGATTGTGAACGGGCCGCACATGGAATTGATCCCGCATAGCCCGGAAGAGTTTGGGCTTAGGTACACCGCTGGAGTGATCAAAGTGGCCTACGATAACGACGGAAAACCCAGCGACTTGCGATTCAGCATGGGGGGAAGCAACATGCAAGCATCCCCCCTCAAGAAAGACTAACGCTGTCGTTTTGGCCAGGACTGAGGGCTTCACGGCAACGGATTCCTGCGTTTTTCGCAGGCAATCGCCGTTTCATGAATCGCAGGTTGCTTTCTCCATGGCGTTCCTCTGAGTACGATAGAGGGGACTCCGATTTCGCATCGGGCCGCCCTCCTCGCGTCCAATTTGCATCGGAAATTCCGGCATCCCCCAATACGACCCAACCGCATCATGAATCCTCTCCTCCTGGCCGGCAGCATCTTCTTCTCGGTCGTTGTTCTCGTATTGGCGTTGATCTTAATCGCCATCATCGCCAAGTATTTCTGGTTGTGGATCCAAGCTGTCATGACCGGCGCGAAAGTCGGCATCGCCGACTTGATCGGCATGTTGTTTCGACGCGTGGATGCCCGCACGATCGTGCGGAGCAAGATCATGGCTGTACAAGCTGGGATCGACGACGAAGACTTGACCACCAAAGCCCTCGAAGCTCATTACTTGGCCCGAGGCAATGTCCAGCAAGTGATTCGGGCATTGGTCGCCGCCCGAAAAAGCCAACAGATTACGCTGTCGTTCCGCGAAGCTGCCGCCATCGATTTGGCGGGACGCGATGTTCTCGATGCCGTGCAAACCAGCGTGTACCCCAAAGTCATCGACTGTCCGCCGCGAAACAGTTCCAACCAGTTTCTCGACGCGATCGCCAAGGACGGGATTCAATTGAAGGTCAAGGCTCGCGTTACCGTGCGAGCCAACCTGCAACGGTTGATCGGTGGGGCAACCGAAGAGACCATCATCGCACGCGTCGGGCAAGGCATTGTTTCGGCGATCGGGTCTTCCGAAAGCCACAAAGTTGTTCTTGAAAACCCCGATGTGATTTCTAAAGCGGTGCTCGCAAGTCGGCTCGACGATCAGACCGCCTTCGAGATCGTTTCGATCGACATCGCCGATATCGACGTCGGCGAAAACATCGGCGCTCGGTTGCAGGCTGACCGGGCCGAAGCCGACACACGCGTGGCTCGAGCCAAAGCGGAAAGCCGTCGGGCCGAAGCGGTTGCAATGGAACAAGAAATGATCGCCAAGATCGAGGAGAGCCGAGCCGTCGTCGTCGCCAGCGAAGCGCACGTCCCAGTCGCCATCGCCAACGCGCTCAAAAGCGGCAAGCTCAATGTGATGGATTACTACCGGTTGCGAAACATCACGGCGGATACCGAGATGCGGCAGAGCATTGCAGGGACCAGCACCACCGGACCAGCTAGCGCTAACCGCCCGGGAACGTGACCCTTACCTTCCTTGGGACCTTCTTTGGATCGGACGGACGACGCTTTGGAGCGCGAGGGTCGCTCAACGTTGATGTCCCTTGTGCGACGGAATCTTTGGAGACGGAACCATGAGTGATGAACTCGACGATTTCTTGCGGCAAGCCGCGATGCGCCGCCAGCAACGTCAGCAGGAGAAGGCAAAAAAGGAAAACACGATTCCCGCTCCCAAGCCGACGCCTTCGCCTATGAGGCCGGCGCCGACCAAGACAGCATTGCCCAATTCCGCCGCACGCCCCCCTGCCCCATTGCAACGTCCGAGCGTGCCGGTCGCCGAGGTGGTGGAACTGCGTCCAACGCTCAGCGATTTCGAAAGTACCATCGCCAATCGCCATGTCCAGAGCGACTTGTCCCAAGCCGACGAACGCATGGCGGAACATGTGAAGTCGGCATTGGGATCGGACCTAGCCTCGCCTGGTACGCAATGGACCGATTCTCGCAAGAACAAGCAAGCGAGTGGCAAGGACTCTAGCGAGAAGTTTTCAGCCACCGCGCCAGAAGGGGCGATCCAAAGCCAAGCCAAAGTTTCTTCGCAAGACATCAAGTCGCAATTGCGGGATCCGCAAACCATGCGCATGGCGATCATCGCGCACGAAATCCTTCGCCGTCCGTACCAGTAATCTTCGTTGCACTCACCTGGCTGCGTGCAACGATCGGACGCAGTTCTGTCGCGTTGCCAGCATTCATGGTCAGGCGCCTCATCCCCTCCAACGCCCTATCCTTTATGACGCTACAATCCCCCGATTTCAGCCGCGGTGCAGACGGGTTACTGCCCGTGATCGCGCAGGATGCCTCGACGCGCAGCGTGCTGATGCTCGCTTGGATGAATGAGGAAGCGTTTTTCGAAACCGTACAAACGGGCTATGCGACGTACTACAGCCGCTCGCGAAAACGCTTGTGGCGCAAAGGCGAAGAGAGCGGTCATCGCCAGCGTGTCCAAGAGATCCGCGTCGATTGCGATGCCGATGCCATTCTGTTGGTCGTCGATCAGACCGGCGCCGCCTGCCATGAAGGCTATGCCAGTTGCTTCTTTCGCAAGCATCAAGCAGGGGAGTTTCACGTCGATCAGCAGCGACTGGTCGATCCCGATAGCGTTTATCACCGTTCGTAGAAGGAATCGCTGTCTTCTCCCCGATTGGCATTGCGAGGAGCCCGATCAAGGATGCCTGAACTGCCGGAGGTCGAAACCATGCGTCGCGGGTTGGAACCCGCCTTGGGTGGGACCATTGCGCACGTTGAGTTTCCCGAGATCCCATATCGCCCGATCCAAATCAGTCCCGAGCGCGATCGATGGTCGAGTCTTCTGGTCGGCCAACGCATCCTGGCCATCGACCGAATCGCAAAACGGGTTCTGGTTCGTACTTCGAACGAACTATCGATCGTGATGCAACCGAAGATGGCCGGGATCGCCATGGTGACGGATCCACCAAGCGACCTGCATGTCCGCTTGATCGTCCATTTGGACGGCGCTGCATGCGATCGCATCCTCTATTGGGATCGACGCGGTTTGGGAACCGTGCATTTGTGGGATCCACAGCAATGCGATGCGCACCTCGGTCCAGCACTACTCGGCCCCGATGCGCTCGCGGTTGAACTTCCCGAGTTCATTCATCGCTTTCGCGATCTCAAGCGTCCTATCAAGCCAGCCTTGCTCGACCAAAAACGCTTAGCGGGTGTCGGAAACCTGTATGCCTCCGAGATCTTGTTCCGCGCCCGCATCGCGCCGGATCGTCCATGCAACGAACTGACTCATGCGCAATGGAAACGCATGCATACGGCGATGTTGGACATCTTGAGGGCCGCGATCGAGAACCAAGGCTCGACCCTCAAGGACGGTACCTACCGCAACGCGGTGAACGGTGAGGGCCAATACCAAGCGCAGCATGCGGTGTACGATCGAGCGGATGCCATGTGTGTGCGCTGCCGCAAGCAGAAAATCGTTCGCATCGTGCAGTCCCAACGCAGCACCTTCTATTGTCCTCGTTGCCAATCTTCGTGAAATCTTCCTGCCTTCGAAAGGCGATGGTTGTGTTTCGAGGCCCCGAGGCGGTAGAAGCAGGAGAGGTGTTTGGATATAATGCACTTCCCACCAGGATGCTCTCTCGCATCACCCAAACCAACCTCCATTCATGCCCAGTTCTATCATGCACCATCGTCTCCGATGGCTTGTTCAACGCATATGTGTTTTCGCGGTCTCCATACTCGGTGCGAGGGTTCGCTGGCGCGTCGCGTTGCAATGCTGCTCAATTGTAGCATTGGCTACATACTGTGGCGATTCCAAGGCGTACGCCCAGGACTCGCAGATAACCTTCAATCGGGATATTCGTCCCATCCTTTCGGACGCTTGCTTTGCGTGCCATGGTCCGGACAAGCATGCACGGCAAGCCGAATTGAGATTGGACGATCGGACCGCGGCCATCGAGCACGGGGCCATCGTCGCGGGAGATGCGGCGGCTAGTTCGATACTCGAGCGGATCCTTTCGGACGATCCGGACTTGGTCATGCCCCCTCCGAAGACGGGCAAGAAACTGACCGAAGAGCAAATCGCATTGCTGCGTCGATGGATCGATTCCGGTGCCGAGTACCAATCCCACTGGGCGTTTGAGCCGTTGCCCGCAGCGGTTGCGCCTCCCTCCGTCCAAGGTCGGTACAAGGATTGGATTCGCAATGACATCGATCGCTTTGCAGTGGATCGTATGCAGCGAGCTGGGTTCACGCCGGCACCGGAAGTGGAACCTGTCCGATGGCTGCGCCGCGCCCGCTTGGACTTGACCGGATTGCCGCCCACGCTTGACGAGATCGAGGCGATCTCCGCAGATGCCTCCGAGGCAGCCCGCGAGCGGATGGTCGATCGATGGTTGGCGTCCGATGCATATGCGGAGCGCATGGCCAACATGTGGTTGGATGTCGCGCGCTATGCGGACACGTTTGGCTATCAAGCCGACGTCAACATGGAGGTTTGGCCGTGGCGAGATTGGTTGATCCGCGCGTTCCAAGAGAACGTGCCCTACGACCAATTCATCCTTTGGCAATTAGCGGGCGATTTGCTCCCGAATGCAACGGAACAGCAGCAACTTGCGACGACGTTTAACCGGCTTCATCGCCAGACGAACGAAGGGGGAAGCATCGAAGAGGAGTTTCGACAGGTTTACTTGGCCGATCGCACTGTTACGGCTGGGACGGCGTTCCTCGGGTTGACGTTGGAATGCTCCCGATGCCACGATCACAAATACGATCCGATCTCGCAACGCGATTTCTATTCGCTCGCGGCATTCTTTGCGGACATCGACGAACATGGGCTCTACTCGCACTTCACCCGGGCCGTTCCGACCCCGGCATTGGCTCTATATTCCGCAGAACAAAAGCAGCAGCACGCAATGCTCCGCGAGGCGATTGCGTCTGCCGAGAAGAAGCTGTCCGATTGGATCGCATCCCAACCCGAGAAGCGAAGCCAGGCGGATGCACTGCCCGCGGTCCCCGAAACACCTTGGTATTTTCCATTGGAGGGAACCGAGCCGGGAGCGTTGGGGATGGCGACCAAGTTCAACGGGGACGATGCGGTTTCCTTTTCGTTGACACGGCCCAATCCAGCCGATAGCAACAAACCCCTGCAATACCAACTCTCTCGACCGGAAGCGTTTTCGGTGAGTCTGTGGGTACAGCCGCACGAGCACGCTGCTCGCGTGGTGGTGGCGCATCAGAGTGTTGCCGCCGAAGATGCTGCGTTTCGCGGCTTTCAATGGGTGTTGGAGCATGGCAAGCCGCAGGTGTCGCTGATTCACTTTTGGCCCGGGGATGCCATCCGCATCGAGGCCATGGAAGCGATTCCGGTGAATGCATGGACTCACTTGGGCGTGGTGTACGATGGCAGCAGTCGCGCGGACGGATTGCAGTTGTTCGTAAACGGACGCGAGGTTCCCGTTCAGGTGCTTCGCGACCAACTCACACGCGACATACGCTATCTCGCCGAGTGGGGGGATTCGAATGCCAACACCGTCCAGTTTTCGCTCGGAGCCCGATTCCGAGATATCGGTTTTCGCGATGGATGCGTCGATGAGTTGCGCGTCTACGATCGCGCGTTGTCGAAGTTGGAGATGGCAGCATGCTTCGCGGCAGCGCCTTCGGTCCAGGACGAAGCAAAGCAATCCTTGGTTGCCAATGCACCGTGGGATCCTCTGACGCTGCGCAATGCGCCAGAGTATGAAGCGCTTTTCAACGAACTGATAAATCTCCGCCGACAAGAAAATGATCTCGTGACCCGCGTGCGGCAGATCATGGCCATGCAGCCAGCCAAGAAGCCACGCGCGACGTACATCTTGGAACGCGGTGCGTACGATGCACCGCGCGATGCGGTAGAGCCTGCGATGCCGACCTTTGGACGATCGCCGCAGAAGGATGCAGCGGCGGGCGAAACCCGCGCGTCGCGATTGGAGTTGGCAAAGTGGTTGATTTCGCCCGACCATCCGCTTACCAGCCGTGTGGCGGTGAATCGTTTTTGGTCTCTCTTCTTTGGTCGCGGAATCGTTGCCAGTTTGGAGGATTTCGGCAGCCAAGGAACCGTTCCCTCGCACCCGGAACTACTGGATTGGTTGGCACGCGACTTCATCCATCACCATTGGAACGTGCATCACTTGTGCAAGCAGATCGTTCTATCGGCAACCTATCGCCAGGAATCGCGACACGCGCAGGCCGATTGGGATGCGCTCGATCCCAGCAACCAATGGTTAGCGCGAGGGCCGCGGCATCGCTTGTCCGCAGAGCAAATCCGCGATGGCGTGTTGGCCGCGAGTGGATTGCTGGTCCAGCATGTGGGTGGACCGAGCGTGATGCCTTATCAGCCTCCAGGACTTTGGGAAGAAGCGGGAACCGGAAAGTCGTACCAGCAAGCACAAGGGGATGGGCTCTATCGTCGAAGCATGTACACCTTTTGGAGGCGGACCGCTCCTCCTCCGACGATGTTGGCATTCGATGCGACCAGTCGCGAAACGTGCACCGCCAAACGCGAGTCGACGACCACCCCGCTGCAGGCTTTGGCGTTGCTCAACGACCCGCAAACCATCGAAGCCGCGCGGGCCATCGCCGAGACCGTGCAGAGCACGCATCCGTCGGACCGATCCCTTCGTTGGCGCGAACTGGGGCTGCGATTGCTGCAGCGTCCGCTTTCCGATGAAGAACTTCGGATTTTGGAAGCGTCGTTCACGGAGCAGTTCGGGTACTTTCAGTCGCATGAAGGAACCGCCAAGGCATTTCTGGCGATTGGAGATCGGCCATGCAATGCATCGTTGCCCGCCGAAGAGCTCGCGGCCACCAGCGTGGTCGCGTTGACGCTAATTTGCTTCGACGACTTTGTCATGAAGCGCTAGAGCTTGACGAAACGTCATCCTGTCCCCTGTTCGTTGTCGCGATTCCATAGTCCTACGCCAGATCGATACTCCGGAGAACACGCAATGCCTCTCGACCAATTGCAAGCTCGACGCGAATGGCTGACCCGCGCGGGAATGGGACTCGGCTCCATCGCTCTGGCCGACATGGTAGGCCGTATGAATCGGGGGTATGCGGGGCCCCTTCCAGGTCCGACCGACGCGAGCGCATCGCGAGGGGTGCCGAGCCATGGGGTCCTCAATCCGACGCACCACTTGCCGAAAGCCAAACGAGTCATCTACTTGTTCATGGCAGGTGGTCCATCGCAGCTTGAGACATTTGACTACAAGCCGCTGTTGAACGAGAAGCAAGGACAACCCTTGCCCGATTCTGTTCGGCAAGGCCAGCGTTTAACGGGCATGTCGGGAAATCAAGCGGTTCTACCATTGGCGGGTTCGATCTTTCGCTTTGCGCAGCACGGGCAGTGCGGTGCTTGGGTCAGCGAACTGTTGCCCCATACCGCCAAGCACGTCGATGATATGGCGATCGTGCGCTCGATGACGACCGAAGCCATCAACCACGATCCGGCCATCACATTTCTGCAGACGGGCAATCAAGTTTCCGGCAGGCCGAGCATCGGCGCGTGGCTCAACTATGGATTGGGCAGCGATAACGACAATCTTCCGAGCTTTGTCGTCCTCATTACCAAAGGCAAAGTCGATCAACCCCTTTACTCGCGGTTGTGGGGAGCGGGCTTTCTGCCGGCTCGTTACCAAGGGGTCCAGTTCCGCTCGGGCAAGGAGCCCGTGCTCTACTTGACCAATCCGGCCGGCATCGATTCGGAGAGCCGTCGCAAGATGCTGGATCGTTTGCAGGAGTTGCATCACGTGCAAGCGGCCCGCACGCAAGACGCCGAGCTCTCGGCCCGCATCGCGCAGTATGAAATGGCGTTTCGCATGCAATCGAGTGTGCCTGAAGTGACCGATCTGTCGAGCGAATCCGAATCGACGCTCGAACGCTATGGCGAGTCCGTCAAGACGCCTGGCACGTTTGCAGCCAACTGCTTGCTGGCACGCCGTCTTGCCGAACGGGGCGTGAAGTTCATCCAGTTGTATCATCAAGGCTGGGATCATCATGGAGGCGTTCCGGGGGGCATGCGGACGCAGTGCAAAGAGACCGATCAACCGACCGGCGCGTTGCTTCAGGACTTGAAAGACCGTGGACTGCTCGAAGATACGCTGGTGATTTGGGGTGGGGAGTTCGGGCGCACGAACTACTCTCAAGGAAAGCTAACGGCCGACAATTACGGTCGCGATCACCATCCGCGATGCTTTTCGATGTGGATGGCGGGTGGAGGCGTTCAAGGCGGAGTCACCTATGGAGAGACGTGTCCATTTGGCTACAACGTCGTCGATCGCCCCGTGCACGTTCGGGATTTTCATGCGACGCTTTTGCACTTGCTTGGCATCGATCACGAGCGCTTTACCGCGAAGTTTCAAGGGCTCGATGCGCGGCTCACCGGGGTCGACCCGGCCCATGTGTTGCAGGATATTCTCAAGGCTTGATCGAGAACGGACGGCTCGCTCGACTCATGCAATACGGTCTGATCCAGATGCGTAAAGCTCCCTGGCTGCGAGGATCGAGCCTGGATCCAGGGTACGGTGACGTCCTTTCTTGACGACTTCATACATCACGCTTCCTTCGGATCGATGGAACAGGCCCAAACAGTGCCCAAGTTCGTGAAGGATAAAGCTCTCGATGTCGTAGCGCGAAGCAATCACGGCCCCGCCTGCATCCTCCGGTGCCCAAAAGGTAGCTTTGTTGAGGCAGATAGGGAGCGGGGGTGCGGTTACCAAATGCATGTTGGGGGGCGGATAGTCCGCATGAGCCAAAACGGCTTGTGAAAGCAAACGATGGGCGTCGAGGGCCGGCGTGCTCCATTGCACGAGGATTTCGATGTCTGCGATGCGTTCGACGCGTTCGATCGAGATGCCAACCTCGGCGCGATTCCAGGATGAGATGGCTCGGTCGACGGCTTGATGATACTGCTGGATGGGAACATCGGGCGGCGGATGGGAGTTGGAATGGATGGCCAGATGCAGCTTGGTACGGTCCCATCCCTTTTCCTTGGCACCGAACCATTCTCTGCGCCCGAGACGTTGTTCTATTTCGGCAGGAACCAGATCGCGCGCGACCCGCCATAATCCGCAACGAGGTTGTTCTAACGCGTCGAGATCGCGCTGGTCGAGATGATCGCGCGCGATGGCTTCTGCAGGTGCTCCGCGCAAGGTTCGATTGACTTGCACCCATTCCCCGAGCGATCCGGGAGCCGCATCGCGTTGCTGTCGAGGCCATCGTTCCGTTGACTCTGTGGCCTGATCCGCAGTCAGGGTGGTGGAATCGTCGGACAGCGATGCATGCAACTCCTGCCACAGCCCCACAGCTTCGGGGGCATCGAGGCGTTTGCCTCGGAGGTTTTGGATTCGCTGAGTGAGCGATTCGCCGGACATCGCTGTGTTGCCTGGAGGAGGGCGAGGAGAGGACTAAGGTTGGCGAGCGGGGAGCGGTTCTGCGTGCGAGGCGTCCGTCGGATTCTTCAGCGTCGGCAGTGGCACCTGGATCGGTCTGTCGCGCGTCGATGGAACCGAAAACGTATCGACGATCGAAACGGTCGCTTTGGCGACTTCTCCCTTGGAATTGTATTCGATGTTGCGAGTGACTTGGGCTTGGGGTGTTTCGGTCGCTTTGGATGCAGCGGAGGCAAACTGGGCTTCTGGCGGGAGGTTCTGGATGTCGCTCAAGCGGCGAAACACCATCGCTTCGTTTTCAAAGACCAATCCGTACAGATCTGCGGTTTCGCATGTGTTGCATTCAAACCCGGCCATCGACTGCGGGCAGTTCGCGTAAGGCAGAAAACCGACATATCGGAATCCGTAGAGCCGTTTGCGCCCCCGAGCGTCGCGACCCAAGACAGACTCGTAGTATCCGAGTGGGACGTTGCTGGCGCGCACGGTGCACGATGGTGTGGCATCCGTCAGGCTTTTCGAGTTCGATTCTCCTTGGGCTGTCGGAGTCGGAAGTTTGCCGATGGCCCCCACGAGCTCGGAAATGGCTTTGAGGTTTTCATCCGTTTGCGAGTCGAGCTTTTGATTCAGTTCCGTCAGATTCCAACCGTCTTCGAGTTTGATCGCGACATCGGCGGTTCCAAAGCCGGAACGAACGTCGATCGCGTACTCTTCTTCAAAGTCGGGCAGATAGACCAACTGAATATTTACGTACCGAGGATCGGGTGTGGACTTGGTCGTGACCGTTTTCTCTTTTTCTGAGACGGCGACTTCGGCGACCCCGGAACTTACCAAGAGATAGGGTTTTGGGCGGTAGTAGCGAATGCCTTTGTCGTGCGGAGTGGGGTTGGCGAGGACCCGAACCCTGGGCGTGCAAGCGATTGCACTAGTGAACAAGCAACATGCCACGACGAGAAGTCCGCCCCATTTCATGATCCGTATTCCGTGTAAAGGTTGGCATCACCGGGTGTGCCTTGAGCCGTTATGTCGGAAAGTATCGGAATTGGAAAAATGGGATCTTCGAGAGAAATCCTAAAAGGTGACAAAGTTGGTAGAACCGACTCACCGCGGTCGCGGAAGACCTTGGGCAATCGTCATAGATTGACAATGCAACGAGCGTTGGGATGGCCACGGCGCACCGCTCGTGAGCGGTAACGCCGAAAGAACGAAGGCAACAGAGGGGATGCCTTGAGTTCGCGCCGATTCGAGCGGCCGAATCGATCCGATCCCCGACAAACCGTTCCATCCGTCTAGATGACGTAGGGCTTTCCGAGATTGCGGCGGACGGGAACCCATTGGCCTGCGTGCATGAGGGCGTGCGAAACGATCAGCACGAACATGTTTCCGTAGGTTGGGAACATGGAGCGGTAGCCTTCGGGGCTGGGGCGATCGAGTTCGGCTTCGGTGACTTTGTCGAGGGTGGCGTCGACGGCAGTGGACAACGAATTGAGCAGCGCGGTGTACTCGGCTTTGGTGTAGAAATCGGCAGCCTTGTCGC
>JBKCUI010000334.1:0-3030 GCA_046318495.1 Pirellula sp.
ATCCCAAACCGCTGGCCAAACGCGTCGGGGATTTGCAATTGCCCTACCGGCCGTTCGTCGCCGCAGGTTGGAAGATCCCCGGGGTTGGACGCTACAAGATCAATCAATGGATGGAGCAAGCCCGCGCCGTCAATGCCCTCGAGGAGAATCGCAAGCAGCTTTCCGATCCGCAGCTCCGCAAAGAAGCACTGTCTCTCGTCTATCGTGCCAAGAGTGGCGAGTCGTTGAGCAGTCTGCTGCCCGAAACCTATTCGTTGATTCGAGAAGCGGGTCGGCGCCGCATGGGGATGCGGCACTACGATGTGCAGATCTTCGGCGGTATCTGCTTGTTCAACGGTTGCATCGCGGAGATGCAAACGGGGGAAGGCAAGACGCTCACCGCAACGCTCCCGTTGATCTTGCACGCCCTTCAAGGCAAAGGGGCGCACCTGGCCACGGTCAACGACTACTTGGCGCAGCGCGATGCGGAGTGGATGAAGCCGCTGTATGAAGCGCTGGGATTGAAGGTCGGAATCATTTTGACCGACCACGACCAAGAAATGCGACGTCAGAATTATGCGGCCGATGTGACTTATGGCACCGCCAAAGAGTTCGGGTTCGATTTCTTGCGAGATCGATTGCTGATGCGAGCCCAAGGCCGCGCGATCGACGACTTTCTCGGCGAGGGTTCCGACCAACGCTGGAGCGCCACCGGCGATCAACCGGTGCAGCGCGGGATGCAATTCGTGCTGGTCGACGAAGCCGACAGCATTTTGATCGACGAAGCCCGCACGCCGCTGATCATTGGCTCGCTGGGCGATGAAGCGCGTGAAGCGGTGATCGCCAGTTTCCGCTGGGCATCCGAACATGCGTCGCACTTCACCATCGAAGACGATTTCACCATCGAAGAAGACTCGCGCAAAATCGAACTGACCGCGCGAGGGCGTCAACGGGTGCGATCGCTCCCCCGCCCGGACGAAATGCAAAGCGTCGCCCTGGTCGATCTGTATGAGTACATCGAGCGATCCGTCAAAGTCCTTCGCGACTTCCACCTCGATCGCCAATACGTTGTGCGCGATGGTGAGATCGTGATCGTCGATGAGTTCACAGGCCGATTGGCGGAAGGCCGCAAATGGCGCGATGGAATCCATCAAGCGGTGGAAGCTCAAGCCGGCGTCGAGATCTCGGTGCCGACCGGACAAGCCGCCCGCATCACCGTGCAAGATCTATTCTTGCGTTACAAGGCTCTCGCGGGCATGACGGGAACGGCTGCTACCAGCGCTGGCGAACTGCGACGCATCTACAAGTCCCCGGTGATTCAGGTTCCCACCAACCGCCCCCCGCAACGCAAGAAGCTGGCGGACATCGTTTGCACGGACATGATGGACAAGTTCCGTCGCATCGTCGATGAAGTCAAGCAAGTCCACGCGGTGGGACGTCCAGTGCTGATCGGTACACGGTCCATCGACAAGTCGAACATCTTGGCGGATATGTTGCGTAAAGAGGGCTTGCAAGTCCAAGTCCTCAACGCCAACGAGATCGAGCGGGAAGCGGAGATCGTGTCTATGGCCGGACAGCGCGGGCAAATCACCGTCGCCACCAACATGGCCGGTCGCGGTACGGACATCAAGCTCGAAGACGAGATTCGCGAAATCGGGGGGATGATGGTCATCTGCACGGAACTGCACGACGCGGCCCGCATCGACCGCCAATTGATCGGGCGATGCGGTCGGCAAGGGGATCCGGGGACCTACCGACAGTACTTGGGCATGGATGATGAGATCCTGCGGAATGGATTCGGCATGAAGGCCGCCGAACGCTACAAAGCCATGGGAGCTCGCGGGCAATGCGATGATTCCATGGCCAAGCTGTTTCGCAAGGCGCAGGCCAAAGTCGAACGCAAGCACTTCCGAGATCGGATGACGTTGCTGTACCACGAAAAGGAACGCAACAAGATCCAGCGCGAAATGGGCCAAGACCCATACCTGGATACGGCGGAATAGCCATTCGGCGAATCGGCTCTGCCGCGACTCCAAGAGCTCTTCATGGCATTCTCGGCGAAGCAGTTTCCGATTTCGCGAGTCAGCGAGTAAACTAGGGGCCGTCTGACGGTCCCGTTCCAGCCCCTAGGTTTCCTCGTCTGGTGATCGACACGCTCGCTTCCGAATCCAATCTTCGCCTGATCGGCTTGCTGCAACCCTCGCTTCGCAAGGGTTCGTTCAGCTTCATCACTTGCCCCAATCCGATCGTGCCGTACTTCGTTTGCGGACCGGAGAATGCACCGGTGCTCGAATGCTGCCATCCCGATGCGCTGGGCTTGTTGGAGACGCGCAGCCCGATCGTGCTGTGCGGGCCGAGCGGCACGGGCAAGACCACCATCGCAGCGACGCTCGCGAGCCTGTGGCTCAACGAAGATCCCCAGCGTCGGATGACGTTTACCAGCGCCACCGAGTTCAGTCGCTCCTTGGTCCGCGCCATCAAGGCCGACGACATGCCTCGCTTCCGCCAAGTCAATCGCGATTGCGATTGCTGGATTCTGGACAACATCCATGAGTTTGCGGGTAAGCCCAGCGCTCAGGAAGAATGCATTGCCACCATCGATCACCTTACGGCCCATGGCAAGGTCGTCCTGGTCACTTCGCCAGAGCTTCCCTCGTTGCTGTCCGGTTTAGAGATCGCGCTGGTCAGTCGCCTCAACGCGGGGCACTCGGTACCGATGAAGCCGCTATGCGGGGAAGTGAAACGCCGCGCCCTTCAACTGCTGGCCGAACAGCTCGCGCCTTCGCTGCTCGGGGATCCAATCGACGCGCTGAGCCGCGAAATCCCCGACCATCAGACCATGGTGCAATTGAAGGGGTATTTGCTCCGCTGGACCCATCAACGTCGCGCCGATGCGACCCCTGCAGGAGCAGGCAAAGCTTCATCGCGAATGTTGGGCGCTGCTACCCCCAAGGTGTCGCTGCATGAGATTGCAAAAGCGGTTGCCAAGGAATTGAAGGTCTCCGTCGAAACGTTGGTCGGACCGCTTCGCAAATCCGGCGTGGTGCGGGC
>JBKCUI010000335.1:0-14935 GCA_046318495.1 Pirellula sp.
TTGGTCAACATGTTCGAAAGGAACGTGAGGAACTTGTTGGCCAAGTAATGGTAGAAGTACAGAACGCGAGAAGCCTTCTTCACCAGAAAGCGGCTGCCATACACCACATCCGCCACGTCGTCGACGATCGGTGCGATCACATCGGGGATCTCGTCGGGATCGTATTCCAGATCGGCATCTTGAACGATCAAGATCTCGCCGGTCGACTCGGCGATGGCCCGCGCGATGGCAGCCGTCTTGCCCAGATTTTTCGGTTGGCGAAACAGTCGAACTCGGGGCGTCTCGCTTGCGACGGCGAGCACTTCATCGGCGGTGCGATCGATGGAGCCATCGTCGACGACGAGTATCTCCATCGATTCGATGGGCAACGCGAGCAACTTGCGCAGGACTTTGCCGATGGTCTCTTGCTCGTTGTAGGCTGGCACCAAGACCGATACCTTCATGACCGACTCCCATTGCAACCCATGGCGTCTGATTGCTTCCAACCCGTCTGCCTCAAACCAACATGCCCCGCGCATCGACCGGCAACCATTGCGAGGTGCCGTCGTCGACGAGCAAGAACTGGTTTTGCAAGTTCACGCAGACGCAGATGTGATTGGGGATGATCCAAAGCGATTGTCCAATCTCGGGAGGAGGTAGTTGGGACGATTCAGGCACGGTGATTTCCCCGTGCTCTTCACTCAAACGCACGATCTTGGCTTCGGGATAGCCCACCACGTGCCCGAACCCGGAATCCGGATCGGCGGCATTGCGATCGCTCGACAGGGTCTTGCTCCCCGCATCGACCACCCATCGATGACGCGATGGCATGCTGACCACCGTGGCAATTACCCGCGCCGCACAATCCTCGGGCGTGGCCACTCCCAATCGGACTTCGTTCCAGTCGTTGTAGATATACGTTCCCGGTCGAATTTCGTTCAGCAATCGGTTGCGATGCGAGTGCATCGCCGTCGGGGTGGAGCCGCCAGAAATCGTCTCGATGGCGATGCCGGAGCGTTCCAGCGGTTCTACGACCGCTCGGATGGAGGCTTCGTAGTCTTGCCACAACGGCTCCGGGGCGTCGACGGGCAAATGCCCTGGAAAACACATTACCCCTCGCAGTTCGACGTGCGATCGCTGGGATGCCGATTGGCACAACGCGATCGCCTGGCTCGCGTCGGCGAGCCCCGTTCGGTGAAACCCGACGTCCAGATCGACCAAAATGCCGATCTTCGCGGAGTGGGCGCGTGCCGTCGCGTCGATCGCTTCCAATGCCTCCATCGAGTCGATCCCGACCGAAAGGCGATGGGTTCGGGCCAACTGCCCCAGCCGCTCCAATCGTTGTCGCCCCACCGCCGGGTAAGCCACAAACAGATCCGAACACCGATCGCTCATGCACTCGGCCTCCCCGATCTTGGCTACCGTCAATCCGGACGCACCCTGGTCCAATTGCCATCCGGCCATGATCCGCGATTTGTGCGTCTTGGTATGAGGGCGCAATCGAAGCCCATGATCGCGACAATACGTCTGCATCCGTTCGAGATTGCGCCGGACCCGGGGCGCATGGACGACCAAACTCGGTGTGGGATGGTCATCCGGCAAGGTAGGCCAATCCATAGGATGGAAATGCTTTCTTTCGAGAGGAAGATGCAGGTCTGCTGCCACGCCACGACACCCGGCGTGCGGCCGCAATCCGACGAAGATGCCCTGCGATTTAGGAGGTCAGTGTGTACAATCGCGGCTATGCAATCCAGGCCACCGACCGCATCCACGGAACTCGTCGACGATCCCAAACCCGGACACATCTACCATTGTGTCTGCGGGTATGCGTTTCCTGTCGACTTTCACATGGGTGGCCAGTGCCCGTCCTGCCAACGCCGCGTCTCTGGAGAAGCCATCCAGAACGCTATCCATGCTACGGTCAGCATCGCCGATATCAAAGACGAAAAGCGTATCCACCACTTCGAAATCGAACCCGATGATGGATTGACCAATCAAGTTTTCGGGCATTTTCGCTTGGAGCGTCGATTGGGAGGCGGGGGCATGGGAGCGGTTTACCGGGCGCTCGATATGTCGCTGCAACGCTATGTGGCGGTCAAGGTCATGCAGAACCGAAACCTCTGCGGAGATAGCCGGTTGAAGGCGATCCTGCGCGAGGCGGTCGCGCAAGGCCGCCTCAATCACCCCAACGTCGTGACGATCTACTACGTCGGCCGCCAAGAAGACGAGCCGTTCCTGGCGATGGAACTGCTGCCGGGGCCCACCCTCGCCGAACGTTTGAAGACCGAAGGCACCCTCCCTTACGCTGAAGCCATCCGCTATGGCATTCAAGTCGCCTCGGCTCTCAAGCATGCGGCGCTCTTCGACATCGTGCATGCGGACATCAAGCCGGCCAACTTGATCATGGCAGGGGACGGCCGCATCAAACTCTCCGACTTTGGCTTGTCCCGCAATCGCACCGACGCCGATGCCGATGCTCCGATCGCTGGCACCCCATCGTATGTCGCTCCGGAATTGATCTCCGGGGCTGGGTTTAGCATCCAATCGGATATGTACGCTCTGGGCGTTACGTTGTTCGAGTTGGTGTTCGGTCGCACGCCGTTCGAATTGAAGGGAAACACGATTCGAGAACGGGTCAGCACGCACTTGCATGCCGCGATCGACTTTCCAACCCCATGGCCCAACCACATCCCACGGGAATTCAAAGGACTGATCGAACGCCTGTTGGCCAAGACACCGGACGCTCGCTTCGCCGATTACGATGAACTCCTAGCCGAGTTGCAATCAATCGCGCCGGTGAGCACCACGCCAGCCGGCTTTGCCCCGCGCGCCATGGCGTACGTGGTCGATCAATTGCTGCTGCTGTTGGCGATCGCTCCGTTTGCGGTGTTGATCTTTGCCCTCTCGGGGGGCAGCGCCGTTCGCACCGTCAATCTGCAGTGGCTGATTCCAATCATCGCGTTTGCCTCGTTGATCGTTCCGGCCCTTTACTTGCTCACGATCTATCGCGGTTGGCCATCCTTCGGTAGGTACTTGTTCCAACTGCGGATCGTGGAGGAACACGGGTTGCCACCGCGACGCGAACAGCTCGTACCACGCGAAGTCCTTCGCAACGCCTTCGCATGGTGCTTCCCGCTGGCGCTCTACGTCTCGCTGCAATCGGAAGGGCTATCCCAAATCATCGAGTTCGCTCTGATCGGCTTTATGGCCATGAACACCATCACGCTATTCCTGCTTCGTGGACGCAAAGCCATGCATGACTTTCTATGCCATTCGCAAGTCGTCCTCGAGGTCAACAAGCCTTAGCCCATCGCAAGCCGTGAGCGGCTGGTCGCGGATCACAGATCGGCGTTTCCATTTCATGAGCAAACCGTCTCGGACCTATATTCAACTATTCGATCTCTAGATCTGCCCAGCATGCAATCGATCCAAGTTTCTCTCGGCCAACGCAGCTACCCGATCTTCATGGGCATCCCGTCCTCGCCGGATCTGTTGGGCTCGAAACTGCGTACGACCGTAACGAAAGCCTCGCAGTGGATTGTCGTGTACGACACCCGGATCTCGGACTTTGCAGAACGCATCGCGGCTGGTTTGCCCGATGAAGTCCCCGTGACGCGACTGCCTGTGCCCAGCGGCGAGGAAAGCAAATCTCCGGAACAACTCGTTGCGCTCTGGATGCAGTTGGCCCAATTGCGGGCCGATCGCAAAGCGGTCGTCGTCGCCGTGGGTGGCGGCGTTCTAGGGGATCTGGCCGGCTTTCTAGCCGCGACCTGGAACCGAGGCGTGCGGTTCGTCCAAATCCCAACGACTCTCCTCGCCATGGTCGATAGCAGTGTCGGGGGTAAGACCGGGATCAATCTGCCAACGGCAAAGAACATCGTCGGCGCGTTCTGGCAACCGCACTTGGTTTGGGCCGACCTGACGGCGCTCTCTACACTCCCCGACCGCGAGTATCGCAGCGGATTGGCGGAGGTGGTCAAATACGGCGTCATTCTCGATCCGCACTTGTTCGCTATGCTCGAATCCAACACGGATCGGATCTTAGCTCGCGATCCTGAAGCCGTTGCATTCATCGTGCAACGCTCGTGTGAACTCAAGGCCCAAGTCGTCGCCGAAGATGAATTCGAAACCACCGGACTGCGGGCGATCTTGAATTATGGTCATACCTTTGGCCATGCTCTCGAAGCGCTCACCGGATATGGGACTTTGCTTCATGGCGAAGCGGTCTCGATCGGCATGACGATGGCGGCTCATCTCGCAGCCACCCTCGGACGATGGCCCACCGAACTGCTTGCTCGACAAACCGAACTGCTCGAACGATTGCATTTGCCCACGCGCGTATCGGGGACCGCGGCGATTCCTTGCGATCCCCAAAGCGTTCTTCAAGCCATGCAATCGGACAAGAAGACGGAGCACGGGCAATTGAATCTGATTCTGCCCACCCGTTTGGGGCACGTCGAAACCGTGCGCGGTGTCGATCCGGAGACGATTGCCGGCGCCATCGCTGCATGCCGCGCCTAGGTCGATCCGGAGTAGATGGATCGCTGCCTCTACCCGACCGCAGTCTCCGCGACGAGAAACGAAAACGGGCAACGCATTCGAAAATGCATTGCCCGTTTGTGGATCTAGAATCGATCTGGCGATGGGATCGAATTATTTGTTGCAACCGGCGCCGGTGCAAGCAGGATCGGTGCAGACTTCTTTCGCAACGGGCAGTGGTGCCACGATGGGAACATAAGGCGTCACGCGCGCCGTTCTCCATGGATTCGAGGTTGCGGCGGCTGGAGTGCCGACGTAGCTAGGAGCGAACGGTACCGGCTGATTGCGTTTGATGATCGCGATCTGACGGCGAATGTTGGCGAGGTCTTCTTGGATGGTGTCGATTTGGTTGCGACCGTCCGCGGTTGCTTCTTCAGCGGCCCACTCGCTCGACTCCATTTGCGGTGCCGTTCGAAGGGCTGCGTCCAATCGCTCTGCAACGCTGGCTGAAATCGCATCCGACATGTGCTGGCGCGATTCCATCACCGCGATCTGGGTTTGCAACTGTGCATTGCGTTCCATCAACGCCATCACGTGTTCCATCACAGCCGATCGCTCTTCCATCAACGCTTGTGTCATTTCCAATTTGGTCTTCGCTTCGACATGTTCGACCATCAGCCGAACAAAAACACCAGCCGGCACGGTGGCATCCGAACGGCACAGCTACTCGATTCCAACGTCCTCGGTCTTCACGAATCTTCCGGCGACAACCTGTCCATAGCCGATGGCTGGATTGTCCGTGAACTGGTAGCTGGTGGGCAAGGGCGGGGGAACCGGAGCAGCCATGATCGGTTCTTCTTCCTCGATCTCCTCGACTTTGGGCTGATCGCAAGTCTTGCCTTCGACGGTGGCTTCGTCGACTTCATAGCACTTGCCCCCGGCGCAGATTTTCTTGTGGCCGACTTCGGTTGCGGGTAAGTAGATTTCGGGCGCGACGCTATGTACGGCCACGCGAGCCGTGACCTTGGGCTTGCCGGAAATCAACTCGGCCATCCATCGACCGAGGAGTTCCACTCCGTTGGTCTCGACGAATTTTTCGGTGGAGCAATCGCCGCAGGCCGCCGTCGCTTCGATACGTCCATAGCGATGCGCGCAATCTTTCCGCAGCACAATACCTTCGCTCTTCTTCTCGTCCTCGCAGCACGAGTTGACCGGCGACGTCGTTGCACTGACGGGCATAGCACTCACCGTAAGGGTGCGTGCCGTGAGGCAATCGGTGCAATCCGATTCACTAGGCGCCGCTTGCGACGTGCGAATCAGATAGATCACGGCGTGAGGAGGCGCGGATTTCAGATCCCCCTCCACGGTCAAGCAAACTACCGAGCTGTCGCTATCGCATGCGGTGGGGCACGCAGGACAGCCATCCGTTGCCCCTGCCGGGCACGTTGCGGCAGTGAGTGGACATCCTTCGCTCGTTGCCTTGCCGGTTTTGCAAGAGGCAGTTTGACAAGCAGCGGTTGGACACGAGTCCGCAGGTGCGGTGACTTCGGTGGTGGCGGTGGTCGCGCAGGACTCGCATTGAGTCTTGCACTTCAATGGGCACTCGGGCGAATCATCCATCGCAACCGAGCTCGTCAACCAAGCGGCCATCATCGCAGCCGACTTGATCACTTCCATGAGGGATGCTGCATCCATGCTCGCAACTCCAATTGTGGTACTTCCAGGGTCTGAATTCACTAGGCGGGATTTCTGGTTACCGCACCATGGACTGTAACAGTTTTCCGGCGTGCAAAAAAGATCGAATTGAATGATCTCGACCTTGCTTTGCGACATTTACTACACTCCGCCATCGCTGTCGCAATCCCCTGTCTGTGGGCATGCGTTTCACGGACATCGAATCCCTTCGATGCGGTCCCAAAGACCGGATCGCGTTTGCATGGAAATGCAAGCGTTGTTGGAAACAAGCATAGGATGCATCGGTCATGACCAGTTCACGTCAAACCAACACTCGCAACCGCGACTCGAACTACACCAAAGTCAAATCGCGACGATTCAAGGTGTGGCAGATCGCGCTCGCCGTCCTTGCAACCCTGATGGTCGCCGTCTTCGTGGCGGTGCCATTGGTCATTCAAAATCGCGGCTTAGTCGTGCGATTGATCAATCAAAACGCAGGCTTGGCTCCCATGCGAGTCGATTTGGCAGGGATCTCGGGGGGATGGTTTCGCCCCTTCAAAGTCCAAGGCCTCCGCTTGATCGACGACCGCGGCGCGGAGTTGGTTCAAATCGCCGAAGTGGAAACCGAATTGACCTTGGTTTCGCTGATCACGAACTACCGCAACCTGCGAACCATTACCGTCCGCAATGCAGAAGTGCATCTGGATGTGCAACCGGGCACCACCAATATCGAAGAAGCCATCAAGCCTTGGTTGGCCCAATCGACCCCTGCCAGCGCTGCCAAACCCGCCGCATCCGGTCCCAACATGACGGGGCGCATTCGCATCGCCGAAGCCATCGTCCATGCGCGGGACAGCGTCGATCTGACCGCGTGGGACGTCAAGATCACGGAAGCCGACGTTCCGTTGCCCACCGCCGAACAACCGATCCCACCGATGACCCTCGTCGGCGTCCTTGCTCAAACCGCTGTCCCACCTGGTGAAGCCCCAGCTTGGGGGCAGTTCACCCTGCGCACCCAACCGATCGCCAGCGAAGCCAACATCGGTTCCAGCGCACCTGCCTTGCGCATGAACGTTGCCACCACTGGCATGCCATTGCATTGGCTCAGCCTCGTCAAACGCCGTCTCCCGGAACTCCCCATCGATCGCGTGGTCGGGCAAGCGACCGTGCAAGCCGACGTGGAATACACCGGCAGCAATGCCATGATGGCCGTCGTGCAAACGGCTCAAATCGATCACCTGCAGTTGGTGGCTCCGGCCTTGCTCGGCGAGCGAGGTGCTGCCATGCAACAGATTCGACTCAGCGGGGATTTCAACCTCTTCCAAAACCGAATCAGCACGCGCGGCGCGAAACTCGATTGCGATGTGGGTTCGCTCTTTGCCAAAGCCGATATCGCCATGCCGTCGACGCTGCCATCGATTGCGAGGCCATGGCTCGAAGACTCCGACATCGATATCCAAGGCACCCTCGACTTGCCGCGGTTGGCCAACGTTGCACCTGATCTGATCAAGATGCAGGATCAAGTCCAACTCCAATCGGGATCGGCCACCCTCAGCGTGATGCAAAAGCGCTCGCGACGCAGCGACGATGCCAACGGATTGGCGGCATCGTTGCCCGCTCCACCGACTTGTAACTACCAGCTCTCCCTCGGCAATCTCGCAGCCAACATGCAAGGGCGATTGATTCGCTGGGACCAAGCCTTGCAAGCCAGCGTCGATGTTCTGGGCAATCAAAACGGGTTGCCTAGCTTCAAAGTCGACTGCAACTCGGAGTTCTGCCAAGTGGCCGGCTCGGGCGACTTGCAAGATGGACGCATCACGGCGCAAATGGACCTCGACAAATTGGAACAACGGCTCTCGCAATGGTTCGTACTGCCATTGGAAAGCCTGAGCGGATCGGCTCAAGCCTCCGTAGCATGGAAACTCGACGAAGGAAGTCGGCTGGCTGCCAACGGTTCGCTCCGCACCACGCCGGTCCGCATCGTCCATCGCAATGGACGATTGGATGAACCTGCCTGGGACGGAGAATTCAGCACCGTCGCCCGCGTCGATGGCGGATCGGTCTTGCAACTGGATCGCGGCCAACTCTCGTTGCGCTCGGCGGAGGAATCGCTGACCGTTCAAGTCCTAGAACCGGTTTCGCTCACCACCAGCGACCCCAACCTGGGGCCCGCTGCTCCGGCAGGATTGAATGTCAAGCTGGTCGGCGAACTCGATAAATGGCAACGCCGTGGCCAATTGATCGCAGCCATCGACCCTGGGGTTCAAGTCTCCGGCAAGTGCGTCCTGGAAGCCACGGGCGGGATCGATGCCAATCACCTTGAAATCACCCGCGTCGATTGGACGACCGAACCGTTCCGCGTCACCACGCAAGGGATGACGTTGCAAGAAGCTCGCATGCTCGGTCGGTTCGCTGGCCGCGTGGATACGCAGAACATCGCTCGCCTGAAAGTGGATGACCTGTTGGTGCAGTCGGAGTCGTTTGCCTTGCAAGCCCAAGATGCCGTGGCAGCCAACAACCCGTCCGCTCGCGAAGGCAAAGCAGCCTTTCGCATCGATCCCAGCCGCATGATGTCGTCGATGCAGACGGCACCCAGCGCTCCTGGCGCCGCTGCATCCACACCTGTGTTGGTGCAAGGCGACGTCACCGGCCAAGTCGCTTGGACGGTCGATCCACAGCAAGTCGTATGGAAACTCGTATCCGATGCCGTCAATCTAAAGATCAGCCAACCCGGGCCACAGCGGCCCACCGCGCAGTTGGTCAGCACGGGAGCCACCGCTGCCAACAACGACTCGGTGCTATGGGAAGAACCCCAAGTCCGCTTGAGCGTCGATGGTCAATATGAAATCAGCAACGGCAAACTCAGTTTGCCCAGTCTGCAACTGCAAACCGAATGGTTGGCGTACGGCGGGCGGGCCGCGATGGCTCAAGATGCATCCGGCACCCAATTCAACTCCGAGGGGCAAGTCACCTACGACGCAGCCACCGTCGCGTATCGACTGCGCAACTACACCGGCGGCATGGTCGCCGTAGAAGGCCAGCGCACCGAGCCGCTCAATGTCTCTTGGAAATCGTCGACTAGTGGAAGCTTTGCAGATGCATTGCAAGCCAAATCGAGCTTGGGCTGGGACCGAGCCAACGTCATTGGGATCGACATTGGTAAGGCCGATGTGCCGGTCGAGATCATCGATGGCAAGTTCGCTTCGAAAGCATCCTTTCCGGTATCGCAGGGGACGCTGCGTTGGGATCTCCAAGGCGATCTCACGTCTGATCCCATCTTGATTCGTCAAGCGCCGCAGCGCGTGATCGAGAATGTGGCCATCACGCGACAGATGTGCCAAGGTTGGCTGAAGTACGTCGCACCGCTGCTGGCGGATGTGACGAGCATTCAAGGCAACTTGACGCTGGATATCGATCGCGCGGAGATCACCCCCACCGATTTGACTAAGCAAACGGTGGCCGGAAAACTCCATGTGCACGGAGCCGCCGTCGGTCCAGGCCCCTTGGCAGACCAACTCTTGGGGCTCGTTCAGCAAGTTCGCAATCTTCGCCGCGGGGCCGGTGCCAGCGATGGCGGAGGCCAACCCACCAGTTGGTTGCAATTGCCCGAGCAGAACATCGGCTTTGCCGTCGAACAAGGACGCGTGATGCATCGCGACATGCAAATCCAAGCGGGCGATGTGTTGATCACGACGTCCGGCTCGGTAGGCGTGGATGGATCGTTGGAACTGTTCGCATCGGTGCCGATCCAAAAGGATTGGGTAGACAAGACACCGGCCCTTCAAAGTTTGGCGGGGCAGCAAATCCAGATTCCGATTCGAGGGACGATCCAACGGCCTCAACTCGACATGTCCAGCTTCGCCAGCATCGGACAGCAGTTGGCAACTAGTGCCTTGCAAGGCGCAGCTCAAAAGCAGATCGATCGCGGACTCAACAAGTTGTTGGGACCGTTGTCCAATCAGTTGGCGCCGATCCAACAAGGCATGCAACAAGGAGTGCAGCAAATGCAACAGGGCGTGCAACAGAACCTGCCTCAGTTGCCGCTGCCTAACTTAGGCATTCCAGGCTTTGGTGGGGGCGCGCCTGCCGTACCTGCGACCGCAGCTCCCGGTGCTGCTGCTCCTGGAGCCGCAGTTCCGGGATTGCCAAGCGGAGTGCCGCAACCCCCAGCGACCACGGGCCCTCCGAATCTACCCGGCTGATGCGTTCGATACGCTTCCATTCGAGACCGCGATTCCGCATCAGTGTTGTTGTGAGGATCGCGCAGTTGGCCGCGGCGCATTGGGACCGAGCTTTTCGGTATAGACGATCTCTCCCTCGATGGGTGTCTTGAGAGACAGAGCCGGCATGCCGGGTGTGTGCGAAGCCCGCACCCAACCTTGCGAAATCATCGACTCCAAACAGAAGATCGCTTGCTGAAATGCAACTTTGCGATTGGTGTTGTCGGGGATCGACATCGCGATCCGAGTCTGCAGCGCTCGCACGATCGGCTCCACGGTTCGATGCTGCTCGAGAACCTCGAAGACCATTTGATAAATGCCCGTCTTGGGCAACCGACTGGCCCCGCGCGTCAGGACTTCCACGCGATCGATCCGCCCATGGTTCGGCAGCCCCATCCACGACACAGCGGCATCGCGCAGGTCTAGATCGAACGTGTTCATGCCATCGGCTAGATACGCAACACTCTCTTCGCCGTCTGCATGCGCAAAGCGTTGCTGGACGGACTTGACCCCGGACAATCCCAATCCGCCCAAGACGAACTGCCCTGGAATGTCTTCGACTCCGCCATGGCTCAACCATCGAAAAGCCTCTTGGGGTGTCATGGTCAATCCCGACTGCTGGGCAATGGCAGCGCAGTTGCTTAGCACATCGGTGAACAAGCCGTTACCCGAATACCAATACTCGGCGAACTTGATGTGCTGACGCACTCGCCGCATCTGAGTCTCTGCATACTGCGCACGCAACCAATCCGCATCGTGCTGGCCTCGCTCCAACTCTAGCAACGTAAAGGCGCAATGCTCGGCGCAGGTGTGGGTCAACGTCAGTCCAGCTGCCAGGATTGGATCGGCAAATCCCAGGGACTCACCGACCAAAAACCAATTGGAACCGCTGGCTCGGGATGCGACATACGACCAGTCGGTGGTCGTCGACACGCTGCCTCGAGATTGGGCCGTGGCCAACAACCCGGCAATCTGCGGCTCTAGTTGTATTGCGCGGTGATACAATTGCTCGGGCGATTCGGATTGACCTTTGTAGTAGGCTGCATTGCACACCAAGCCAACGCTCGTGCGATCGTCTGAGAGTGCGATATACCACAACCAACCGAAGGGGACGCTGCGAATCAATACGCGGACGGTGTTGTTCGTCAGCAGTTCACGATTGAGTCCCGGTGCGGTCCAATAATCCCAAAAGGCGACATTCTTCAAAAGGGTCGGGACTTCGACCGGGATGTCTAGTTCCCTTCGAATCACGGCCGCATTGCCGCTGGCATCGATGTAGTAGCGAGCCTCGATGCGCCGACCATCTTCAAGCACCAATCCGGTGATGTGGGAGTCGGGCGAAGCACCATCGCTTAGGACTTGTGTGACGCGCGACGGTTGAAGCACGTGTACTCCGAGGCTCGCGGCGTGTTGCAGCAACACTTGATCGTAGCGCGACCGGTCCACTTGGAGCGCCACTCGACGTCTCCAGCCTTCGTACTTTCCAGGTCGCGTCGTATCTCCGATCTCGGATTCGGGAATGAACCCGAAAACCCAGGGTTCGGTGGTTTTTCCCCAGGTGTAACTGGCCCCGATCTTGATCGGAAACCGCTCGGCCTCGATCTTGTCCCACGCTCCGAGGTCGTGAAGCACTTGCGATGTCGGAGGTAGCTGGCTTTCGCCTACGTGATCGCGAGGAAAGGAATCCCGTTCGAGGATGGCCACGTCGAGCGAGGGCTGATGTTTCTTCAAGAACGACGCCACCGTCGATCCACCTGGACCACCGCCGACAATCGCGACATCCACCTTCATACTCGGCCCCTCCAGTTTAGATTTTGAAGTTGCGCACTGTGGGTTCCCCTAGTACTCGTACTCAATGAAATGGTACTCGTACGGGTTGCCGTATCATCGAGCACGAGTACGAGTACTGCTAACGCGGAGTACGAGTACGAAAAACAGGGGAAATCGCGAAGTGAAAGGGAATGAGACTCGAACGGCGCTACTTCAAAAAACCTTGAATCCAAAATTCAATCGAAGTCTCCGTGCTGCGGCGTGGGAGGGATCGCCATCAACACTTCGAGAGCACCACAAAAAAAGCCAGGAGGCATTCGATTCGCTCCTGGCTTTTTGCAATCGTCGGTTACGAAGGAAAGCACCTTCGCATTAGCTGCCTCGAATCTTTTCCAGCAGCTTCTTGGTAGCGCGGATGCCATCTTCTGGGCTCAATCGCGAGCCTTCGTACTCGATGCCAACCCAGCCGTGATACCCCGCTTCCAGAACGATCTTCATCATCTTTGCAAAGTCGATCTTCGTCTCGTTGCCTTGCTCGTCGAAATCGTAGCTCTTTGCGGAGACGGCTTTGGCGAGCGGCATCAAGTCGGTGACGCCTTGGTACCGATCGTATTCATAAAAGTTCCCAAAGTCGGGAAGCGTTCCGCAGTTGTCCATGCCAGTCGCGCGAATCGTTTCAGCCAGCCACTTTCCGTTGGAGGAAAGACCGCCGTGGTTTTCCACGATGACGTTGATGCCCAGCGGCTTGGCATACTCGGAGAGACGACGCAGACCGTCGGCCGCCAGCTTCGAACCTTCTTCGTAAGGCTTGTCGGTCTCGGCATTCACGCGGATGGAGTGGCATCCGAGGAACTTGGCTGCATCGACCCACTTGTAATGGTTCTCAACGGCCGTCGATCGCTTGGCCGGATCGCTATTGCCGAGTCCGCCTTCGCCATCGACCATGATCAAGACGTTGGTGACGCCCAAATCGCTGGTGCGCTTCTTCATTTCCTCAAGGTACTTACCATCTTTAGCCTTGTCCTTGAAGAACTGATTGACGTATTCGACGGCTTCGATGCCAAACTGTTCTTTGGCGACTTTGGCGAAGTCAAGATTGTCGATCTTCTTGTCGAACAGAGGTTTGTGCAGCGACCACTGAGCCAAGGAGATCTTGAAGGATTCGGCGGGACGAGGGGCGGCGAAGTTGCCCAACGAAGAAGCGGTGCGACCTGCAGCGACGGTTGCCGCAGCAATCGCGCTCGTGGCTAGGAAATGACGACGGCTGGTGGTGGTTTGCATAGGTAACAGGGTGGAGGGTTGCAGAGAATCGAGGTAACGATTGGACGGGATCGAGCGGGATGGACGGACGGTAGGGGGCTGTCGCACGCCTTCGCAGATCGGGCGAATCTCCCCCTTCTATCGAGCGAATGCATGCTAGTCTATCTGGCCCGATTTTATTTTGGCCGCCGAACATGGGCAAGCAATCCACTGCCACCGAATGAAAAAAGCACCATGAATCACAGAAACTCCAAGGACGATTCGGATCGCTCGGAATTGGTTGCGATTCCCTTAGATTGGGAACCCGAAGAAGCCATTCCCGAGCGGGTGTCGCAGTTGCTGCTCCGGGCGGATGAGCTCCTCCAAGCCTACTGGGATTCCTGGCATCGCAAGCCGATCGAGCAATACGTGGCCTGCGATTTCCGAGACGTTTGGCGGGCCATGAAAGCGGTGCAAACGCTGCAATTGGCGCCCGGAAAACTCTTTTGCGAATGGGGGTGCGGATTCGGGGTCGTCACCGCAATGGCCTCCATCCTCGGATGGGAAGCCATCGGGATCGAAGCGGAAGAGTTCTTGGTCGATCAAGCCCGCCGGTTTCTCACCGCCGAAAAACTCCCCGGTGAAATCTGGCACGGCAACTTCCTGCCTCCCGGAGCCGAACGCTGGGCCAAGCATCAAGCCAACCACGCATCGCTCTTCCATCGCATCCCGAGCGCCTACGCGGATCGCGATCTGGATATCGATGACTTTGCCATCGTCTTCGCCTACCCGTGGCCAGGCGAAGACACGTTCCTCAAAGAAGTCTTTCGCCGAACCGCGGCCGACGAAGCATTGCTGCTGGTCTTCCTCGGCCCCTACGAAATCGAACTCTATCGCAAACAGTCGCGCTGACGATCTACAACCATCGCCATCGGGCGACTAACCGTTGATCGCTTCGGTGGTCCATCGACCATCGATCGAACGCCACGTCGCTCCGGTGGGATTGGCATTGCGAAGAACCGCAGGCAAACGCGACTCACGAACCGCGTCATAACAGGTGAGCTTGGCAAACCGCAACATGCTGGCCGGGATACCCACGGCGGTGAAGCCGGGATGGCTGGTCGCTGGATAAGGACCTCCGTGATTCATGGCAGGACTCACGGCGACTCCGGTAGGCATCTTGTCATTGAGCACGCGGCCCACGCGCTGCTCGAGCGCATCGGCCACCACGGCATACGATGCTTCATCGCTACCGCGCGTATCGCTGTAGATCGTGCCGGTCAGATTTCCTTCGAGAGCATCGAGGACTTGCACGATTTGATCGATCGAATCGCAGACCGCGATCAACACTGCATTGCCGAAGGCTTCGGTTTGGAACAGATGCGGATCGGACAGCATCTGCGAGCCGCTGATGCGCAACACGGTGTTGGCCACCGCGCATCGCGCTCCGGGCAATTTGCTGCCGCCGGTCAATGCCTTGGCTCCACCCTCGGTCAGAATGGAAAGGCTCTTGAGCAGCGAGGTCTCGACGCTTTGCGACAGCAACGTTCCTGGTGCGGCTGCAGCGTACTTGG
>JBKCUI010000336.1:0-5368 GCA_046318495.1 Pirellula sp.
GGAATCTCGGAAAGATTTACCGAGATTTTTGGGGCCGCAAGAAAGTGCACGCCCTGAAGTCGTTGGACTTGGAAGTCCGGCGCGGCGAGATCTTCGGCTTGCTCGGTCCCAACGGTTCTGGAAAGTCGACGACCATCAAACTGATGCTCGGATTGCTGTTTCCGACTGCGGGCCGCGTGTTCGTGTTCGGCAAAGAAGCGTCCGACGTGACCAAGAATGAACGCATCGGTTACTTGCCCGAAGAGTCCTACCTCTACAAGTTCCTCAACGCCGAAGAGACCCTCGATTTCTACGGACGGTTGTTCGACATGTCCGCTGAAGTCCGCCGCGAACGGACCGAGCAACTGATCCAGATGGTTGGCTTGCAGCGCGCACGCCGCCGTCAGTTGAAGGAATACTCCAAAGGGATGACCCGTCGTATCGGCTTGGCACAAGCATTGATCAACGAGCCGGAGTTTTTGGTTTTGGACGAACCGACGACCGGTTTGGATCCGATCGGTACCCGCGAGATGAAGGATTTGATCCTGCGACTGCGCGAGCAAGGCAAAACCATTTTGCTGTGCTCCCACCAATTGGCGGACGTTCAAGACGTCTGCGATCGGGTCGCGATTCTCCACCAAGGAGAGCTCAAGGAACTCGGACGCGTGGACAGTTTGTTGAAAGTCCAAGACGTCACCGAGATCCACGCTGCCGGTTTGTCCGAGGAAGCCAAGCGAGAGATCCGTCAGATCATCGAAAAATCGGGTGGCGAACTCAAGCGTTTCGACAACCCGACCACGACGATGGAAGAACTCTTCCTCGACATCGTTCGCGAAAGCGAACAGCGCCCAGGTCGCCGCGGCGGCAAGGCGTAACCCCATCCCGTCCTTTCCCGGTGGGCCGACTGCTCTAGCCCACCGCTTCGAGGTTGAGTCAATCTATCGATCATGCGTCTTTCACCAGAACAGTTTTGGACCTACAACGAATGGCTTTTCCAGCACAACGGATTGCGGGATGGCCTCCTGCTAGCGTTGGTGCTCGCGATTCTCGGGTTTTTGATCGGGTACATCGTCGCGGTGATCAAGCACGGTCCGGGCGAAGGCTTTTTGCAAGTTGCTCGGATCATCGGGCAACTGTTCACCGTCGACCTTCCGAAGATGTCGTTTCGACGCATCTTTGCGATCGCCAAACTGGCGGTGAAAGAATCGATTCGCAAGAAGATCTTGGTCGTCATCGGCATCTTCATCGTGGCCATGATGTTCGCCGGTTGGTACCTGGATGAGAACGCCGAATACCCTGCGCGTCTGTATATCTCCTTCGTGTTGACCGTCACCAACTACATGGTCATCCTGCTGGGGCTTTTCATCAGTTGCTTTAGTCTCCCCGCAGACATCAAGAGCCGCACGATCTACACGATCGTGACCAAACCGGTGCGTCCGCTCGAGTTGTTTCTAGGACGCGTGTTTGGCTTCACCGCTATCGGCACGCTCGTGCTAGCGACCATGGGATTGCTGAGCTATGTGTTCGTCGTCCGCGGGCTGCATCACACGCACGAAATCGCCACCACTTCCGCCGACGGACTATCGGGCGAGACGACGCTGTCGAACCGCCATCGCCACAAATTCACCTTGAACGATTCCGGACGCGGTTCGACCAACGAAAACAAGGGCCACCGCCACTTGGTCGAAAAGGTCGGAGACAAGATCGTCATCAAGGATCCGATCGATGACTTGACCGCCCGAGTCCCCATCTATGCCAAAGGCCTTTCGTTTACCGGCCGCGATGGCGAGAACAATACCGGCTACAACGTCGGCTACATGTCCGAGTACCAAAAGTACATCGAAGGGGATTCGCTTTCCAGAGCCATCTGGCGATTCGATGGTGTGTCGCCTTCAACCTTCGATAAGGTCATCAGCTACGACATGACCATCTCGGCGTTTCGAACCTACAAAGGGGACATCGTCACGCCGGTCGGTGGATTCATTTACTTCCGAAGCGTTGCAGGGGACGATGGAAGTTTCGACAAACTGGATGAGTCCAAGCGTGTCGTGTCCGAACGTGAAACCTTCAAGGTGAAAGAGTTTCAAGTCGACCGCCGGACGATTCCTCTGAAGCTAAAGGGCTTCAAGAATGGCCAACCGGCGGAGCTCGATTTCTTCAAGGACATCGCCCCGAACGGCAGCTTTGAAGTCGTCATCGGCTGCCAGGACCGCGGTCAGTATTTGGGTATGTCGGCTGCTGACGTTTATCTGCGTCCCAACGACTTGCTCTTCGGTTGGAACTTCTTCAAGGGCTACGTGAGCATTTGGATTCAGATGTTCATTGTGATCTGCTTTGGCGTGATGTTCTCGACTTTCCTTTCGGGGCCGGTCGCAGTGATCGCTACGATTTCGGCTATCGTCCTCGGATTCTTTGGGTTCTTTGTCGACCAAATCCAAGAGACGACCTCCAAGGGTGGTGGGCCGATCGAAGCGTTGATTCGCATTCCGCTGCAGAGCGGATCCATGATCGAACTGGACCTGGGGAATCCTACGCTTGAGAGAGCCATTCAATTGGTCGATTATCAGTTGCTTCGAGGGGTGGTTCAGCTCAAGAACGCTGTGCCCAACTTTGACCAACTGGGGACGGCGGACTTTGTGGCCTACGGAGTCAACTTGTTTGGTGGATTGCTTGGTCGGCACTTAACCATCGCGTTTGGTTATTTTGTGCTGACGGCCTTGGTGAGTTACTTCTTCCTCAAGACGCGGGAGATGGCAGCGTGAACAATCGCAGCTTGGTTCGAAAGATCGTTTACATCTTGGCCATCGTCGGTCTGCTGTTGCCCCTTTACTTCCTCGGTCGACCAGCAACCAAAGGTTCGGGCAAAATCTCCGAACTGCGCAGTCGCTATCGGATTGGCCAAGCCGATTTGGGCAAGCTCGACCCGACCAGTGAGAGCATGAAGCTCGCCACGCTAGGGATGCGCGGAATCGCGTCGACCATCCTTTGGTTGCGAGCGGACTACTACAAAGAAGAGAAGTACTTCGATCGCTTCTCGGCCACACTCAATCAGATCGCGCTGTTGCAACCGCACTTCATCAGCGTGTGGCAGCATCAAGCCCACAACCTCAGCTACAACGTCTCCCCCGAATTTGAGGACTATCGTCAGCGATACGAGTGGGTCAAGAAGGGGATCGACTACCTCGTGAAGGGGACCAAGTTCAATACGCGGAAACCGATCCTCCAATACGAGCTCGGCCATTACGTTGGGAACAAGCTGGGCAAGGCCGATGAAAAGGCTCAGTACCGCGATCTATTCCGCAACGATAACGACTTCCATCAATACTTCGTCGAGAAGGGACTGAACGCCGTCTCCGATGACGCCATGGGGCCGGACCGAAAGCCCGACAACTGGTTGGTGGGCAAACTCTGGTTCGAAGCGGCTTACCAATTGGTGGCAGCGGGGAACCCCATCAAGAAGTCGGCCCACTTGCTTTACAGCTATGCCCCGCTGTGGCAGATGTACCACGGCGAAGCCATCGAGGATGAAGGGGTTCTCGACGAGCGCGCGCGATTTGTGTGGGAACGTGCGGGCCGCGAATGGAAAGAGTTCGGCAATCGTGAACTGGGTGGCACCAATGCATCGGCGGTCACATTGCGCAGTCTCGAGTTCGCCAAGGAAGAAGTCTTTACGTTGCGTCGCCAATTCGGTGAGTTGACCGCAAGCGTGCGGGATCAAGTCATGGAGGAAAAGAAGAAGAACGTTCCTCCTACCAAACTTGCTAGCTACGACAAACCGGATGCGGAACGCAACGTGCAGGACCGCATGTATGCCGCCGAAGTGGCAACTGCCATCGAGCCGACCTACCAAGAGTTGGCCGCGCGTTTGCCTCGGGCTCAGCAAATCCGCGCGCTGGAATTGGCAAACGATCTCGCGGCAGCAGAAGCCCGCGCGAAAGACACCAATTCGTTGCGAGACCAAGTCAACTATGCGTACTGGGAAGTGCGTGCACAAGCCGAACAGCAATCGATGATGGTGGAAGCTCGCCGACTGCTGTTCGAAGCAAACAAACTCATCGATGTGGCGGACATCAAGGGTGCGACCGAGAAGTACGAGGCGGCGTTTGTTCGCTGGGATAAAGTCTTCCGGTACTACCCAGTCGTCATGACCGAAGACGTCGGGGAAGAAGTTTTGAAGTCGATCAATCGCTACAAGAAATTGATCGACGAAGAGCTCGATGAACGCTTCGTGCTATTCGAGTTCATGCAATTCCGTCGCGCCTACGATGCCGACTACTTGGATTTCAACGTCGAAAAAACGCTGTCGGATTGGCGATCGCGGATTGAGGAATTCGGCAGCCCCGAAGACTTCTTCAACACACCTCTCGCCGAGGCTTACGGCATCCAAGGGGACGCTCAAAAGCAACCGGCTGCACCGAAGCAACCGGCGGACGCAGGGTCCGACAAAGAGCCTAGCGATCAGCCTGCTACCTCGAATCCAGCCCCGCAGCCTCAGCCAACCAAGGCTTCGGACGTCGATGCTCCGTCGGCATCTTCGCCAACTCGGCCTCCCCGTCTAGAAAACCCCGAGTGACACGCGTTGAGCGATTCTCCATGAGTCGCTCTTTCCAAGAGTTCGGTGACACGGAACGGCGAACTATCCAACATGGCGCTTTACGATCGAGGCTACTACCAAGACAGTTCCAACCTCGACATGCGACCGGATTGGGATCAGCGGTCCGCCGTTTCGGTGCTGATCATCGTCAACGTCGTCATCTTCGTTGCCAACTTACTCTTTGGCAGGCCGACTGCCATGGCCCAGGGTTGGATCAACGACATTCTCCAGTTGCATTCTCAGGATGCAGTGCATCCGTGGATGTGGTGGCGAACGCTCAGCTACGCGTTCGTTCACAATTCCGGCAACATCACGCACATCTTTTTCAACATGCTTAGCCTGTACTTCATGGGCCGAGCGGTGGAACAGCGGTACGGACGGGCGGAGTTCTTTCGAATCTACCTGAGCTGTGCCGTGTTGTGCGGGGTCTTGTGGTTGATCGTCCACGCACTGACCGGAACGGAAGGTGTTGTGCGCGGTGCTTCGGGAGCGGTGCTCTGCATTTCGATGCTGTTCGTATTCAACTACCCGTTTGCCACGATTTACTTCATCGTCTTCCCTATGCCCGCTTGGGTGCTCGGGGTGATCTTTGTGCTCACCAATTTGGTGATGCAGCCCAACGGCAACGTCGCGTATGACGTGCACATCTATGGCATCCTGTATGCGACGCTTTACATCTTCTTGAAGAGGTATTTGATCTTATTTAGAACTCCAGACGAATCATCTAACAATTGGAAACGATCTATTACCCGACAGCGAATTCCAGTCCACACCGAAGGTAACGACAGACGCCAA
>JBKCUI010000337.1:0-46047 GCA_046318495.1 Pirellula sp.
CCGAGCCTGTGCATGCGTGGTTTTCGGGCATTGGCTTGGGTCTCATTGTGGAGGTGAAGCTCGGCAGGAGCCTCGCCCTCCCGGTGGCGAAGTGAACCGGTGAGGATGTTACCCGGTGGCGATATTCGATTCAGTTCGTGGACGGGATGCCGGCTAAAGGATCACCCAGGGCTTGATCCACAACACAAAGATCGGGATGGCGATGGCCCCGAGGAGGTTCACCCCGAATCCTGCACGCAGCATATCTCCCACCGGAAATCGCTTTTGGGCGAACACCAGTGTGTTGGGCGGCGTTGCAATCGGCAGCATGAACCCACAACTGCTAGCCAGCACCGTCGCGCTGAGCAATGTCAACGCATCGATGCCCATGGCGTCGCTCGCACTGTAGAGGATCGGAATCATGGTGGTTGCCGTTGCCAAGTTGCTGGCGATTTCGGAAATGGCGATGACCAACAATACGACCCCGACGATGATCAACCACGGCGGAATCCCGCGAAAGAGCAACGCCGCATTGGCGATGTGATGATCCAGCCCCGATGCGCTGATCGCGGAGGACAAACTCATCCCCCCGCCGAACAACAGCAGCACGCCCCAAGGAATGCGTTCGACATCTTGCCATTGCAGCACAGGCGTGTGCAGCGGAAAGATAAGCAGCGCGGCCAGCGATGCCATCGCGATCCAAGGATCGTTGATCGCGTTTAAGTAACCATGCACCGCCGTGCCTTTGAGAAGATATAGAAGCGGATCGCGCAGCATCCACATCCCCGCTGCAATGCTGAACACGATCAAGGTCGTTTTCTGCGATGCGGAGAGATTCGGAGCATCGTTCCACTCCTCGATCCAACTCGGCGGTACGGCCACGGTCAATCCAGGCATCGGCCAAAGAATTCTCACCATCCAAATCCAACATCCGATGAGCATGAAGATGGCGATCGGAAGGGCTATCGCCATCCATTGCAAAAACCCGATCTCGATCGCGTTGTCCTTGAGGAACCCTGTGAAGTAGATGTTGGGCGCCGTCCCCACCAGCGTGGACATCCCGCCGATGCTGGCGGCGTACGCGACTCCGATCAACAGCGACGTTGCAAAGCGACGATCTTCTTGGGTGGCGATGACGCTCATCGCGAGCGGCAGCATCAGCATGGTGGTGGCGGTGTTGTTCATCCACATGCTCAACATCGCAGTGGCGACCATAAAGGCAGCTACAACCATGCTGGCGTTCGAGCCAGCAAACCGCAGCAGCAATAAGGCTCCACGGCGATGCAGCAGGGTTTTCTCGATGGCGAGTCCCAGGCCAAATCCACCCAGGAAGAAGTAGACATTTTCATGCGCGTAGGGAGCGCACGCCTTGAGCATGGCATCTTTGGGATACAAGCCTGTTAAGGGCAGGACCAGCATCGGTAGCAAGGCGGTCAACTCGAGCGGAACCGCTTCGGTGATCCACCACGTTGCCATCCAGACACACAGCATGGCGACGGCCGCCGCAGGCAATTCCATGTCGACGCTGGATCGCAAGCAGAAGAACATCGCGATGCCCGCGACGGGGCCTGCTAACAGGGTGACTGTTTTCATGGCTGGGAGAGATGCGACCAAGAATCAAAGGTTGTTGCGAGCCCATCGCGATGCACCCGACAGATGCAACGCCACGGAATGCCAACCAGTGTACTCGCTACAGCGACGCGCAGCCTGCGTGGTCGAGACGCCAGCAGAGTGTTTATCAAGGATCGATGGGTCGCTGCGGCTTCACCGATTCCGCATTCGTAAACGCATCATCCGCTCGCGTTTCGGAAAGTCTTACCAGCAACAGCACTTGTTGCATCTCTCCGTCTTTGGTCCGCGTTTGAAAGAAATGCTCACCCAGAGCTCGAACTTCAGGCGTCGCGCCCATGACGATGCAATCGCCCCGTTGCAATCGCATTTCGACCGCCAAGGAGTCCCAGATGATTGAATCCCTGCGTTCGTCGGTGCGTATCGCCGAGTCTTTGGCGACCACAACGCGACGCGCGTCGCCATGCTGCAGTTCCGGAACCAGCTTCACCGTTGCTGATGCATCGCCATAAGGGACCGTTTGCAGCGAAACCAAAAAGTGTGGTGCGCGGTAGTTGCCCCCTTTGGGAGCCCCATCGTAGAAAAAGACCGTGGCGTCTTCTTGCATCAGTTTGCGAACCGTCAGTTCTTTGCGAGAGTCCGGGCGGCATCGCCAAAGCTGGGCAAATGTCGACACATCCGCAGCCAATCCGACTTGCTCGAGCGCGTCTTCGTCGCGTCGACGTTCGTTGGATCGCACCCATTCTTCGAGGGTGGCCGGCAAGAGCCTGGCCGCCTTGCCGACTCGCATTCCGTTGCGATCCAACGCGAGTCGGACTTCGGGTGCAACAACTTGTTCATCCAACGCCCCCCAAACTTCCGAGAGTCGTGCGGCTTGGTTGGCATTCAAGCGGATGACGATCGATTCGATCCCGACGGTATCGCGAGGCAATTCGACTTTGCCGAACGTTCGCTCGATCGGCGGTGGTTCGGGTTGCACTGGTAGCCACCCCGAGCAACCGCAGATTGCGACGGCCACAGCGATCGCGCACGCGTATGTCAACGGACCGATCGTCGGGCGGTTCATAGAACGATTCCGAGAGGATCTGGACGTTACTTGGCGCGCGGATTGGCAGGACCGCCGGGCACGCCTTGATTGGCCGTACGCGGAGGATTCTCAACTGGTCGCTGTGCCGTGCTCGGACCGGGCAGATACGGAATCTCGTTGGTCTTCCATCCTGCCCCCGGATCGACGGGGATGAATTCCTTTAGGAACAAGGTTTCGCTGAGCTTTTGGAAGATGTTCGCGTTCGCTTGCCGATTGGCGAATTGGTAGACCATGCGTTTGTCGCGCGGTTCGATGACGACGCCGTTTTGGTTGCTCGCTTTGTCGGTCCATTCGGGCATGTAGAGGATCATGAGGACCGGCAGGAACATTTCGCGATCCAAAACGATTTGAACGTGATGGTAGTTGACGGCATCGACCGGATATTTGGGATACGCTTCGACTGCGTACTTGTCTTGCACGGGTTTGCCGTTTTCCATTCCGGGGGAGATGGCGCGCACCCAGTAGCGGGACTTGATCTCATCCGCTTTGACGCCAAAGAGGAACGGCAATGGGGAGTTCATAATCCCAAGGCCTTGCATTTCGGGAGGGAGTTCCACGCGGGTGCGGATTTTCTCTTGTCGGTCGTATTCCCAAACGTTCTTGCCATCGCAGACAACCCACTCGCCAAAGTTCTTGTCGTCGTTTTTGAGTTCGACTTGTCCCTTGTCCGTGAGCTGGCCGGTCATCTTGGCGTAGACTTCGGTCTTGAACAAACCACGGTCCGGCTTTTGGAATCGAATAACCCCTTGGCCTGCAGCCACGGTGATGTTGTTGCTGCCGATCCGTCTGGCCAGTTCGGGGACGCCGGGAGCTTGGGAGTCGTATTCCCATCGCGTGAATTCGCAACTGAATCGCTCGATCTTGGCGGTCTCTTGTTCCCAGTAAGCCAGGATCTGATCGATGGTGGCTTGTTCCTGCGGCGTCAGCGGCGGGAAGGGTGGTTCGGTGATGACATCGCCGCCGTTGTTGGGGCCCTGCAACTGCCACTCGCGTCCGTCGCGGACCGCTTGCTCAATCTTGCTTTGCACATTCGGATTGAGTTGTGGGTTGAGTTGCGGATTGAGCTGGGGGTTGAGTTGCGGATTCGCGGGAGTGCCGACTTGAAGCGGCGCTCCGGTTGGATTGTTGGGATTACCGGGGACGACGTTCTGCGGCGTATTGGCCGGAGCGGCCGATCCATACCCGGGCGCGCGAGGCTGAACTCCAGGACGAGCGGGCTGCGTTTGCGCGGATGCATGCAGCGCGGGCAGGAAGGTGACGGCGACAACTGCGAAACGACAGCAGCGTTTCCAATGAGCATACGATTGACGCATCGTGAACAACTCGTCCGTGAGTGGCCTTGCGGATGATACATCGCGATGAAACCAGAGTACTCCCGCTTCCGTACGGGGCACGCGCGATACACAACGGGAACCATAGCAGTTCCAAAGAGAATTACCTAGAGCGGTTTTGGGCTCGGCGGTGGGCTATCGGCATTGGGCTATCGGGCGGCACCTTGCGGTGAGCAAGGCTGCCGCGTCGGGCGACTCCACGGATTCGGGCATCTCTTGATGTCTGCTAGCAAATTCCATGGAGTCGCGCACCAGCTCGATGGGCGAGATCAAGTCTCACCGAGGGTCAAGTACCACAACAGAACCAGTTGGCACATCGCAACGCCGAGGCCGACGGGATGTCCGAGACGGGCTCGATAGCGCACCAAAGCCAGCAATGCCAGCATGACCAAGATGGTACCGATCGACTTGACGGACAAGAACAGCGTCAAGTCGGGCGAAATGCCGTGCTCGATTTCGTCGAGTCGCATCATCCAGCGACCGAGCGGGTTCTGCTCGAGGGACTTGAGCGTGTCTGCATAACGGATCGTTAGCAGCATGTCGTAAATCGAGACCGCAGCGATGATGAAAAGGTAGATCGGCGTGATGGCTCGAGAAGCGAGGAACCAGCCGAATTGGGCGAATGCATTGGAGGAGGAGTGGCGGTGCGGCGCGGGTGTTGGAACCCAAGCACCGGCAAGGGCAGAGAGAGGACGCGAGAGAACAGTTCGCAAATCGATCGAAACACGGCGAGAGGCGCTTTCGTAGGCGTGGAGTCCATGGCTCATCGTTCTTGCCTCCTAGGAATACGGGTTAAGCAATGCGGCAGCCACCTGCGGCCTGCCGACTCACCTCTTCTGGAATGCGTTTTTCGTGCCAATTGATCAAGCGTTTCGAATCGATGGTCGCAACGACGTACATTCCCGCATTAAGGGTGGGCTTGTGACGAGTTCGTTCGAGGGCGGGAGCCACTCCGCTCGCAAAGCCTGAATTGCATGCATGGAAAACCGACAGCATGGACAGTTTGCGTTGCGAGCGAAGTGTTCAATGGATGGGAGCATGGCCAACTCTCCGGATAAGGGTGGCGGATCACACCATTGCACCGGTGCTTCAAAACCGACGGCCGTGCCGGAGCTGTCCTTTCTGCTGAAGAGGACCTCTCGTTCGACCGTCTTCGAGGGGCCGCCACCCTCCTGCCGAATCGTTCTAGGGCGTATTGCTCGCCGCAAAAAAAATCCTTGGACACCCCTTCGGCAGCCCGTCCGGCTTGCCTGAAAACTAGGCTTGAGGCTGCCTCGGCGCTGGTTCCAACACGGTTTGGCAAGGGCGAACCAAGGCGGTGAATAGTTGTTTGGACAAATATTGTTGCTACAATCTTGCCGCGTCGAAATCGACCGACGATTCTCGGACTGGATTGCGGGGCAGTCTCGGCAATGCATCTTTCAACCTCCGCTACGCTGATTGGTTCACGATGAAAAACCTGGATCTGGCCATTCACTTCTTCTTTCAAATCGCGCTGATCCTGGCCGCTTGCCGCGTGGTCGGAGTGTTGGCGAAACGCTTGGGGCAGCCTCAAGTGGTGGCGGAAATGATCGCCGGCGTCTGCCTCGGGCCCTCGCTGTTCGGTCTGTTCTGGCCGGAACTTCAAAAGGCGATCTTCCCTTGGGATAGCACTCAAGTTGCGCGCGACACGTCGAGCTACTTGTTCCCAGCATCGCAACTGGGGCTGGCTCTTTACATGTTCATCGTCGGCTTAGAGTTTCGCGTCGATATCATCCGATCGCACTTTCGCAGTTCGCTCGCGGTTTCGATCGCAGGGATGGTCACGCCGTTTCTGCTCGGTGCTGGACTTGCCTACATCCTCTATCAACGTGGGGGCATGTTTCCCGAGAAAACATCGCTGTTTGAAGCCATGCTGTTTTTGGGCGCTTCGATGTGCATTACGGCCTTTCCGATGCTGGCTCGCATCATCCATTTCAAGGGACTGGCTGGCACCTTGATGGGGACAGTCGCGATCGGAGCCGGTGCGATCGACGATGCAGCCGCCTGGTGTTTGCTCGCGATCGTCCTGGCCAGCTTTGACAACAACCCCGCGGGGGCCATCCAAAGCATCGGCGGCGGATTCGCATTCGTTTTGTTGGCCGTGCTGGTACTGCGTCCACTTTTGGCGAAATTCGAGAAGTGGTTGCTCAACGAACGCGGAGAGCTTTCCGAATCGGGGATGGTGATCGGATTGATGTTTATGGCGTTGGGTGCCTGGTTCACCGACAAACTGCACCTGCATGCGGTTTTCGGCGCGTTCGTCATGGGAGCGGTGATGCCTCGCGGGGCTGTCAATCGTGACCTGATCTCAAGGATTCAACCGCTGGCCGTTTCGTTGCTGTTGCCACTCTTTTTCACCTACTCGGGCCTCAATACGCAGATCGGTCTTCTGAACTCGGGGTCGTTGTGGCTGATCGCATTGGCCATTTTGGTGGTGGCGATTTTGGGCAAAGGAGTCGCATGCGCGGTGGCAGCGAGAGCCTCAGGTTTGCCGCAGCGCGAATCGCTGGGGATCGGCGCTCTGATGAACGCGAGAGGACTGATGGAACTGATCATCATCAACATCGGATTGCAGCGAGGCCTCATCACCAAGGAACTGTTCGCGACCCTCGTGATCATGGCCGTGGTGACGACGTTGATGGCCTCTCCCATCTTCGACTGGTTGGTTCCCGCAGGAAGTGCACGTTCGTCGACTGAGGGTGACACCCCGTCGGCGTCTTGAGCCAGTTTCCATCTCTAGGCAATCGCGAACCACAAAAAGAAACGAGCCTCGCCGAAGCGAGGCTCGTTTTTAGATTCGAGGATCGGGTCTGGATTCCGCCGAGCTTAACTCAGCCAATCCGCGTCGGAGAAGGCATCATCCAGCGACTCGTTCTTGGATTCTGGAGCCGAATCGGCTAGCAATCCGAGGTAATCGTCGGACTCGTCTTCGTCCCCATCGAGATCCACCCAAGGTTGAGGACCGTAGGGAACCGAGCTTTCCAGCACATCGTTCAAGATGGCTGCTTGTTGCACGGCTGCATTGCGAGACTCGGCAGCACGCACCAGTTCGACAGACGGTGCGGCTTGGATGCCGACGACCCAGGCTCCTTCACCTTCGCCACCGGAAGAGCTTCCGCCGGCATTGATGAAGTTGATCAGTTCCAGAACATCGATCGGATCGACGCGTCCGTCGCCGTTCACGTCCACGTAATCGGGTGGTCCAGGCAACCCATCGACCGGGATCGAAGGCCCTTGTGCGTTGAGCAGGTTGACCACCACCAACACGTCGATCGGTGAGACGAACGAGTCTGCGTTGACGTCGAACTTGTTGTTCGGGTTCTGGTAGAGCGATGCGACCACGCGAACCGTGATGTCGCCGACGTTGCTAGCCAGTCCTTCGTTGTCCGAGATGACGTACTGCAGTTTGGTCGTGCCGGTGAATCCCGATTGTGGGATGAACAGGATTTGACCGTTCGATTGCACCGAAGCACTCGCGACATCCGATGGAGTCACGATCACGACGCTCGCAGGATTGATGGAGCCATCTGGATCGTAGTCGTTGAGAGCGACGTTCAACGATGTCTGCGTTCCTTGCTTGACCACGAAGCTATCCGGAACCGCGACGGGTGCCGTATTCACCGTGATATTCACTGTGGCTTCGGCCGAGTACTTGCCAAGCGAATCGCGAACTCGGTAGGTGAACGAATCCGAACCGCGGAAGCCGCTGTTGGGGACGTATCGGACACGACCGGTGCTGGTTGGCGATGCGGTTCCGTTGACAGGGAGTCGACCGATCTCGATCGATCCCAGGTCCAGCGGCGTATCGACATCGGTATCGTTGGCCAAGACGTTGAGCAGTTCCGTCGCACCAAAGGGCACGGCGAAGGAATCGTTGACCGCGACCGGAGCATCGTTGAATCCGGAGACGGTGACTGTGACCGTCGCCAGATTGCTGAGCAATCCAGCTTGATCTTGGATGCGGTAGGTGAACGTGTCCGTTGCGGTTTGACCATCGACCAGCGACTTCAATCGCACGGATCCGGTCGGATCGTAGGACACGCTGCCATCGCCTCGAACCGTCACGGTTGCACCCAGGTCCGAAGTGCTCTGGAAGGAAGCAACGCTGATTGCATCATTGGGCAAATCGACGTCGGTATCGTTCGAGAGGACACCTGGTACCGGCACATTGAGAACCGTGGTTTCGGACGTTGCAAACCGATCGTTGTTGGCGATCGGAGCATCGTTGACCGGTCGCAACGTAATCGTCAACGTCTTGGTCGCAGAGACATTCACGTTGGGGGACGTGCCCGGCCCGTTGTCGGTGGCGATCACGCTTAAGGTCGCTGTGCCGTTGGCATTCGACGCAGGGGTGAATCGGAGTACACCATTCGCATCGATGGAGGGCTGCACCAAGAACAAGTTCGGTCGGTCGACGCTGGTCGAGATCGTAACGCTTTGGCTCGACTCATCGAGAGCTGTCGGCGGAACCGAATTCATGCCGATCGCCGGTACGATGTTCGAGAGCACGATACCGGTGAACGCGCCCGAGTCTTCGTCGACGTTGATCGAACGGGTGACGGTAAAGTCTGGTGCATCGTTCACGGCTCCGACGCTGATAGTAAACGTCGCGGGTCGGGAGCGATTGTTGTTAGGAGCAGGGCTCGATGGACCGCTATCGACTGCGGTCACGACGACCACGACGCTTCCATTGGCGTCCTTGGCCAAGGTGAACGACAGCTGACCGCTGGCGTTGACGGCTGGCAAGGTCGCGAACATGGAGTCGTTGTTGGTCGTGACTTCGAAGCCCACCGTTTGTGCGTTGGGTCCGGAGATTTCATCGGTTGCGGCCGGCGGTCCAGCTGCAATGCCGCTGGCCCAAGGTGCAATGTACGGGGCGGAGTCTTCCAGAACCGCGACGTTCCCACCTGCGGTGAACACCGGCGGATCGTTGATCGGACCGACATTGATCGTGATCGTTCCGGTCGCACTTTGAGCGCCAGGGGAATACGTCGCATTGTCCGAGATGACGTAGCGAATCGTATCCTGGCCAACAAAGTTCAACGGCGGGATGTATTCGAACCGTACGATGCGTCCATTGCTGCTTACTGGAATCACGGTTCCGCCCAGGGCCGTGGACGATTCGATGTTGGACATGCGAATCGTTTGGCCTTCGTCTACTTCATCCTTTGGTCCTGGCAAATCTCCGGCGATAACATCCGCGGCTTGAATCGTCGTTCGGGTGTCTTCGGTCGTCGATGTCGAATACCCCAGGGCGATCGGAGGATCGTTGGTCGGATTGACATTGATGGTGAAGGTCTTGGGTGCGGAGATATTGGTGTTGGGGGATGGCCCGCTAGCACCGTTATCACGCAGCGTCACGACGACGCGAGTATCCAAGCCCGTATTGCGATTAACATCCTTGGCCATTTGATAGGTCAGCGTTCCGTCGACCAGCAAGCTCGGTTGTACCAAGAATGCGGACGGATCGACGGCAACCACGTCAAAGTTCAATTCCTGCGTGGATTCATCGGCTGCACTGACCGGGCCTGGTCGGATTCCGGTTGCGAAGCGAGTCAAGCTCACCACGCCTTGATCTTCATCCGAAGTGGTGGTGCTAGGAATCGTGAACTCCGGCGCGTCGTTGACCGATCGAACCACAATCGTGAAGGTCGAATTGGGCCCGATGTTGTCGTTCGGGAACGGGCTGGCTGCTCCGTCATCTTCCAAGCGAACGATGAACACTGCCGTTCCGTTTTGGTTGGGAGCGGTGACGAAGGACAGCGTGCCCGCGGCATCGATGCTCGGTTGCACGCTGAACAAGTTCGTGTTCGACGAGAAGATGACATTGAAAGTCAGCTTTTGGTTGACTTCGTCGAGGGCCGTTAGGGGACCCGGACGAACGCCCATGGCAAATCCGCTTACGGTCGTCGGGTTCAAACCGGTCACCGATTCGTTGTCCTCGAAGACGGTTACCAAGGTCGTTGGGATCGAGTACTGAGGCTCGTCGTTGATCTCGGCTACGTTCAAGGTCACCGTTTGGACCGTGGTTTGATTGGGCTGACCGTTATCGGTAGCGATCAATCGAAGACGCAGATCGCGGTTGGTGAACAGTCGGTTGACGTCCGGAGCGACTTGGAAGGTCAGATCTCCGGAACCGGTAACCAACGGTTGCACAGCGAACGCGGTGGGATCCACCGCTTGTGCGACGATCGTCGTGGTTTGGTTGGTTTCATCGGTCGCGGTCAATGGTCCAGGGCCGAGGTTGGTGATGAAGTTGGCCACGTTTTGGAAGCCAGCATCTTCACGCAAGTTGAGCGTCGTCGCTGCCATCGTGAAGATCGGTGGATCGTTGATCTCCGTCACACGGATGGTGAAGGTCTGCTCGACTGAAGTATTGACATCGGGGACGCCAGGACGCGAGTTTGGAGCAGCTCCCGTGTCGATGGCTACGACGCGGACCAAGATATCTCCCGAGTTCAATCGGTTCACATCTGGGGCCAAATCGTAAGTCAGCGTTCCATTGGGGCTGATCGCTGGTTGGCCAGTCAGTGTAAACCGAGTCGAATCGACTGCGGTGACGACAAATTGCAAGGTTTGCCCTGGAACCCCAGAGACCAATCCCAACTCGTCGATTGCCGTCAATGGACCGGTTTGAATGGAGGTCGCAAAGTTGGCGAGCGGCGATACTTCCAAATCTTCGTTGATCTGGATGATCGGATTGGGCAACGTGAATTGCGGTGCATCGTTCACATCTTGAACGCGGATGGTGAACGTCTGTTCGGCGGAGGTGTTGACGTCGTCGATCCCTGGTCGGGCTGGGGCAGCAAGTCCGCTATCGACAGCAACCACTCGCACGAGGATATCGCCCGAATTGAGGAAGTTCACATCGGGCATGAGCGTGTAGGTCAGCGTTCCATTGGCCGAAATAGCTGGTTGAACGCTGAACTTGTTAGGATCGACGGCAACCACGTCAAAGCGAACGGTTTGACCTGGTACTCCGTTCACCAATCCCCGTTCATCGACGGCGGTGGATGGACCCGCCAGGATGTTGGACACGAAGTTTGGAACCGCGGTGTTCGCGTCTTCGTTGACCGCAACGATGGGGGTGGCGATGGTGAATTGCGGCGCGTCATTCACTTCCGTGACACGGATGGTGATCCGGACGGTTGCGGAGCGATTCACGTCCGGGATGCCTGGACGATCGCCGGCAGCCGGTCCGTTGTCGAACGCAAATACATCGATCAGGATGTCGCCCGAGTTCAATTGGTTGACATCGTCCGCGAGGTCGTAGGTCAACACGCCGGTCGGGCTGATTTGTGGCAGACCACCGGGCGCGAATCGAGTGGTATCGACTGCGGTTACCATGAACTGCACGGTCTGACCCGTAACGCCGCTGATCAACCCGAGTTCGTCCGTCGCCGTGTCCGGACCTGCTTGAATGCCGGTCGCAAACGCGGTGATCGGAGAGTTCTCTCGATCTTCCTGGATCTGGACCAAAGGATTCGCGATGGTGAATCGCGGCGCGTCGTTGACTTCGGTGACACGGATCGTGAAGAACTGATCCGCCGAACGATTGATATCGGGAATGCCTGGGCGGCTTCCCGCAGCCAAACCGCTATCGACCGCGAAAACTCGCACGATGATATCGCCGGAGTTGAGGACGTTAACGTCTGGGTTCAGATCGTACGTCAGAACTCCGGTTGGAGAGATCTGAGGTTGTACCAAGAATCGGGTTGTATCCAGAGCCTCAACTTGGAAGGAAACCGTCTGACCAGCAACGCCTGCGATCAACCCGAGTTCGTCCAACGCGGAATTCGGACCTGCTTGGATGCCGGTTGCGAATCCTGCGAGTGGCGAGACTTCCAAATCCTCGTTGATGAGGATGAGCGGATTGGGAAGAACGAACTGCGGTGCGTCGTTCACTTCAATCGGAGCGATGGTGAACGTTTGAGGCAACGAGAGGTTGAAGTCGGGGCGTCCGGGTCGGGTACCAGCGGCCGCGCCATTGTCGCGAGCGATGACTTCCACCAAGATCGGATCCGAGTTCAAATCGTTGACATCGCTGTTGAGCGTGTAAGTCAACGTACCGTTCGGGCTGATGGCGGGCTGGCCATTGGCAGTGAACCGGGTGATATCCAACGCTCGAACGTCGAATTCGACGGTCTGGCGGACCAAGCTCGGAGTAGCCGGAGTCGGGCCCAATTCATCGGCGGCAGTCAATTCCGAAGGATCGATCAACGTCAAGAAGTTGGGTTGCGTGACCGAGGTGTCTTCCAACGGAACGTCGGTGGTCGTTGGAATCGTGAATTGCGGACGGTCGTTGACGTCGAGCAAGTTGATCGTGATCGTGCTGTAGATCTTCGCTGGAGGTGCGTTGTCATCGCCGGGTGACTTGGGCGATTCATCCCCACCTGCGACGCCGAAGTCTTGGATCAAGATTCGGACGAGCACCGGACCATCGATCAGGTTGTTGTAGTCCTTGGGCGGAATATAGGTGATCACGTTGTTGACCAAGGTCAACTGTTCACCTAGCTGACGGTCCTTGACCAGTTCCGCTTCGATGATCCGCAGCGATTGTCCCGCTTCGTTGGTGTCGTACAAATCGCCATCGGTACCGGTCGCACGATCGGGTTGCGTCCGATCGTTGGACGTGAAGGTCGATCCTGGCCAAGTGGTCGGAGCATCCTCGAGGATGGTTACGATATCATCGACAGCGACTGGAGCATCGTTGACCGGGGTCACGGTGATCGTGACAGTAACCGGCACGTTGCTGGTCATGCGAGGATCGGTGACGAAGTAGATGAACGTGTCGGTCCCAAAGAAGTCTTGCTTGGGGGTGTAGACAAACGATCCATCAGCATTGAGTTGCAAGTAACCGTTTTCTGGACCACGGACGGGTTGAATGCCGGCCTGGCTGCGATCCGAGTCAAACACGCGAATCGGATTGCCATCGGGATCGACGTCGTTGATCAATACGCCCGGTGCGTTGATGGTCAAGACGTTGTCTTCGAGGGTATTGAACCGATCGGTTGTGCCCACCGGTGGCGAACCGGCGAGGACTTCGATGAGGTGGTCTTCGACTTCCCCACCGATGCCGAGTCCATAGGTGAACAGTCCACCCGTGGTGCTCAGCCGGAACCGTGCTGTGGTGAAGCCAACCGCGGCGCTCGCCGGAGTGGTGACGTAGAACGTGTTCGTACCTGCGATCACCGGTTCGCTGGCGAGGATCTTTTCGCCTGGATCTTCAAAGTCGTTGTCTTGATTCCAATCGATCCACGCATCCACAAATCCGCTGTTGGAAGCGGTCAGCGTGATCGGTGTTGGCAAGGCATCCTTGTTGAACCAATTGTCGTAGGAGAATCCGTCTTCATCGTCGTTTCGAATCACCAGCGATGCACCGGAGGCGGTGACGGTTGGGATTCTCAAACGCGTGTCGCGGATTGCGGAGTTGATGGCTGTTGCCAATGCACTCGCCACATCGCTTGCCGTCGCGGTTGCCAAGTTGACGCGGATCGCGTAATTGCCCGCGACCAGGACTGCGACCGGAGCAGCCGGATTGGTGTCGAAGACTTGGAACCCGACCGTGTTGCCCGAGCCATCGGTGATGCTCAGGGATTGACCGGCGGTCAAGCCTGTCAAGTCGCTGTTGATCGTGATGCCCAGGGTGCCTTGCATCGATCGGGTGATTTCATTGCCGGCTCGAGACAGATCGAACAGGTGATTGCCCGTTCCACCCAGCGACAACAAACCGCCGTTGGCGACTGCGTGGATGCCGGTGATACGGCCACCGAGGATGGCATTCAAGACGGCGGCTTGCAACGCCGATGCGACTTGACTGGACGTGATCAAACCCGTCAGGTCGACCGGTGTGAAACTCGGATCGGTCAGAGGGTTGGAGGAATTGACGTATTGGAAGGTCACCGAGTTGCCGATCGGATCGGTGATCGTGAGCGTCTTTCCAAAGGTGCTCGAGGTTACCGTCCTGGTGACCAAGCGAGCCGGTCCATTGGCGTTGACGCTAACGAAGCTGGCCAAGGAGCCGAGGGTCAATCCCGATTCGAAGTCATCTGCGTCGGCCGCGTCGGAGGGCGAGCCATCGACTTCGCCGTCTGCGAATGCACCCAGAACGAGCAAGCTCGCATCGTCGGGATAGATGCCGTGACGGACACCATTGTTCGCCAGCGTGGTGTTGCTGGTCGCACCGGTGTCGGCGCGTTCGATTGCATCCCCGAAGTCGACCGCGACTTCCGGCATCAAGATGGTGAACTGGGTCAGCGAGTTGGCTCGGTTGGCTTGCAATAGGTTGCCGGCCAAGTCAACGATCGGCGCGATGCTCAGCGAAGCCAGTCCGGAGATCGCGGTCACTCCTTCGACGTAAACCACGCCGCTCGCCAAGTTGTAAGCTTTGACCCCGGAGCCGACTTGGTTCAGGGCCTTGGCGATTTGGTTTGCCATGGCGATGGCATCGAACGAAGCGATCGGCAGGAATCGGACCGCCGTACGACCTGCAGCGACACCGGGAGCACCGGTGAGGCCCAAGCTGGATCCAGACACATTCAGGGTGTCGCCTACATTGCCGCCGACCGCGATGCGTCCGCTGCCGATCGATTGCACAGGCCATCCATTTTGCTTGATGAACGGATTGAGTGCGGCAGCGATCTTGGTTGCCAACGTGGCTTGCGTGTCGCTGGTGGTGAAGGTGATGATCTGGCTACCGAACGTCGTCGTCGCATTGCCGGTCAGATTGAACTCGAACCGAACGGCCTCTCCGCCAGCAGGCTGATAGACAAAGGCATCGCCGTCAGCGACACCGCCAGCGGGAACGCTGAGGATAAAGCCGCTATCGAGTTCTAGGGTTCGGGTGCCGCCGCCTGCGAGGGTGACGGTGAACGTTTCGCCGTCGGTGCGAGTGGCTGCATCGTCTGGGCCGATGATTCGCAAGGTCGACTTGTTGATGAGCGTCAATTCATAGACGCTGTCTTGTCGCCAGAAGCCTGCCAACGGCGTCAATCGAATAGTCCGGCTGTTGAAGCTATAGCCGAACACATAATCGACTCCCGGAGACAGGACGCGGCCGTTTTCGGTCAACACTACATTGTCCTGAGTAACCGACAGCGGATCTGGGCCGGTTCCTTGACGTTCGTCGAGCAGGACTTCGAAGTAGTCGAAACTGCCGGTTCGGACCTGCACGTAGGTATTCGAACCATCCAGATCGATGCCGTTGGCGTCATTATCTAGCGGGCGTTGCAGGAACGCAGCCGGACCGATTTGGTCGACGCGATCTAGGGCACCGCGATCGATAAAGACGTTGGATCCCAAGCCCGGAGGCGAGTTCACGTCCGGATCATCGCTTCGGCGAAGACCATTGGCATCGAACTCAGGAGCGAGGATTGGGCTGGTGGGAATTCCGAGAGCAGCCTTCACGGTCTCGATCGAGGAACGATTTTCCAACGAGGACAAGGATGAATCGATCGCTTGCGAGAATGCTTCGAGGTAGAACCGACCCAAGCTCGGGTTTAGGAACAACGGTTGAGCGGGTAGCAGAAACAGCGGGAACGATTCAGGGGTGTTGGCAGGCGTAACCGGAACGGTGTTCTGTTTGTACAGATTTCCGCCGAGGACCACATTCCCAACGCTCGCGCCAGCGATGGAAACCCCAACGCTGGAATTCGAGAAGATGTTGTTGATCACCGTCGGAGCGGCACCTTCGTTGATCGTGAGGCCAATGCTGTTGCCCAGGACGCCATGAATCGTATTGTTGACGACGCGAGCGACGGTCGAAGTGGGCTGACCTACCGAGGATGCGGTATCCCCGCTGATGAGGATTCCACCAGCCCCGGTTGGGTTGGCACCGATGCCATTAAAGGCCAACACGTTGTTCATCAGAACGACGCCTGGAGCCACGTTGGACGTATTGAGCGTCACGAGGTTTCGTACTGCGCCGGGATAGGGACGCGCACCTGGTCGAATGGTCGGGTTGGCACCGCCGAAACGGTTGGCAGCGTAATCGCGGGCAGCCGCATCCACTCGAATGCCGTACGTGAGTGAATTGGATACAACGGCCGACGTAATCAGCAATTGACCTTGGTCTCGCAAGATGTTCGCATCTCCGAGATCTTCACCCCACTGCGTGTCCAAACCAAACTGAACCAACTGCAGCGGCACATTGGCAGGGAATGCCGTTCCGCCAAATACGTCGATAGCCGCTGGGCCGTTGAGTTGAATGATGATCGAACGCGGAGAGGTCGTTGCCGATCCGGGCATGTCGCCGCCCGTTTCCGCCGTTAAACCGATCAAGCCGCGGTTGTAGGCATCGTTGATGGCATCTCGAATCGCCGCAGCGATTACCACCGAGGTGTCGTTGGGGCTGATGCGAATAACGTTGGCGCCGGGCGTAACACCAAAGCTGCGATCGTTTGTCGAGGTGACAACATCGAACTCATACAGGACCGTTCGGACGCCATCGCTCAATGTAAAGGAGGCTCCATCCTGGATTTCGCTAGCCGAATCGAAGATCAAGGCGGCGGATTTCGTCAGTCGCTCGTTGGTGTCGTAGGTCCGCCCCAGAGGGCCGAGCAGCGTGTTTTCGAGCCTCAATTCACCTTGTCGGTTGGTGGTACCATAATCGGCAGCAACCCGGATTTCCAGTTGGTACGTACCGGTGTTGACTTCGCGAGCCGGAGCTCCGAGCGGTCCACCAGCCAGCTCGTAGAAGCGAGACGCATTGAACGTTTGAGAGCCAGGAATGTTGGTGGAAGACAGGACCACTTCGCCGCGTTCTGCAAAGCCCACGATGAAGTCATCCAAGAAGATACCGGCGGGTACTTGGCCGGTTCCAGGCCGGTTTCCACTGGTTCGCTTGCCGTTTTCGGCCCAGCGGTCACCACCGTCGATGGGGCCGAAGTTGTCGCCGCGACGACGACGGAACAGCGTCAGCGGCCCAGCATTCGAACCAGCGAAATTCTGGTCGGTGCTGTGGATGACGATGACGTTGCCACGCACCGTGTAGACATCGATATTGGTCGATTCTGCGGGTTCGTTCCAGGCTAGAGCCAATGCAGTGCGCACCGCATCGCGGACTTCGGTTGCGGTCATCTCGTTGGTGACAAAAACCGGAGTGTTGGTTCCTTGAACGCCCGGCAGACCAACGATGATCGCTTTGTCCGCTCCAAAAATGTCGTACTGGAATGCAACCGTCGGAGCTTGCAATCGAACGCCATTGTCGTGGGTGACATTGAGCACGTTCGGAGTCGAAGTGCTCGTTGCAACCGTGTAGCCGTTTGCCTCGAGAGTCGCTCGCACCGACGCCGCGATCGTCGCTGGCGTGTCGTTGATGGTGAATGGAATGTCGATACCGAAAGTGAACAGATCGTTGTTGATCTTGATCTGATCGCCGACTTCAATGCTTTGCCCACTTGGCAAATTCAGAACGAGTCCGAGATCGAACTCAAAGGTGGTGCCGGCAAGGGTCATGGTATTGCCGTCAGCGATACGCTCTCCTGCAACCGCTCCCAGTTCGATACCGCCGCGAAGAGGGTCCGCCGAACGGAAATCGCCCACCGTGCTGAACTCAAATCGGAGCTTGACATCGCGTTTGCCTGCCAAGGGGCCCAGGTTGACCCGGGCTTGTCGCCACTGGCCGTTGTCGAACAGTTGCTCTGTGACGCGGGTTCGCCCGTAGGCGTCCGTGTAATTGCTGTTGGCCAAGTCCATTTCATCGGAGCCAGCGCCTAGGTCGTCAAAGAGAGTGTTCGTATTGCTGTTCGACGTGGCCAAAAGCACCCAAATACCATCGGCGCTGGTACCGTAAACACGCAGTGAATCCAATGCGGTCACGTCGTCACCCAGCTCGCTGCGTGCGTTGTTGTCTTGGGTGTTGGCCAGATAGTTGAAGTACAACGTCGGCTGGTCGTCAGCCGAGTAGTTCCTCAGATCGATCAGATCGCTTTCGAGGGCGCCCATGGCACCACCAGGTGCGGCGTACGAATTCTCCATGCCTAGGCCAGCGTAGATGCCAGACCAGTTGCCAGGCATCGCATCGCCATCGTTGGCATCGCTATCGAAGGCAAAGCGAAGCGAGTTTCGGTTGGTGGAAGCGTCTCGCGAATTGTTGAAGTTCGTCAATCTTCCGACACCAGCTTGGCCGGCTTGGTCTTGCGACGCATGCCACATGTTGACGTCGAGCGAGGAGAAGTCGATTCCGATCGCACCGACCAACCCGTTCGCGCCGGCTGTTTGGGCAAAGACGCGACCGCGTGGGAAAATCGGCTGCAATTGGCCCGTCGTGTCGAATGCGTAAATGCGACCTGCTGCCGTAATGCCGAACAGCAAATCTGCAAACCGACCGCCTTCCACATTTCTCGGACCTGCCGTCAACCCAGTAAACGCAATCGGTTGGTTGGTCTGCGGATCCCGAAGGTTGGAAATCGTCGTGCTGGAGCGAGTTGCAAGATTGAATCTCAGCAATTCTCCTGCGTCGGAAACTCCAAAAAAGACGCCGCCCAATGTGGCCAAACCAGTGACTTCGCCAGCCGCACTGTCAAAAATGCCTACCGCGGCAATAGATGTTCCCGCATCGACGACGTTGGGCTGGAGTGTGCCGGTCGACCCATCCGGATTGATCGCATTTCCAGTAGCCGGATCCAATCGATAAAGGATGTTCTGCTTCCACGGTGCCTCAACTCCCGTGTTGGCTTGGACCGTTCGGCTTCCTACACCCCAGAAGGTCGCAGGGCCGTTGTTGGATGATACATCCGAGAACGAAAGCGCGTGGAAGCGCATCCCATCGCCGACGTTTCCGCGGGGTTCGAGCACCACGTTGACCGGTGGTCCCGGTTCGATGCGACCAAAGTAAGTGATCAATCCTGCGCTGGGAGCCGATCCTCCTGAAACGCCGACGCCTGCGTCGCCGATGTCGATGCCAAAGATCACGCTACCGTTGTTGTCTTGACCGCCGGTTGGAATACCGGCCCCGAAGGCGCGGCCTGCCGGGGAAACAGCGATGTCGGCTGCGTCTCGGCTAAAGCGAGCGCCGGTCCCTTCTCTCGCTCCAGTTAACGCGTTGCCATAGAGCAATTGATCGGTGAAGCCAGAGAAGAGCGTTACGTCCGAAAGGTTGAACGGAACCGAGTTAGGCAATCCGACGCCACCTGCATTGGGCATCGACGGCGAAGGCGATGCCAAGGCAAAGGACTCCTGCACGGGAGCCAGATTGCGAGACGGACGCGTGTCCGGATCGAACCTATCTTCGGAGATCACTTGCACCGAATCCAACGGCTCCACTCGAACCAAATTCGTGCCCGGTGTGGGACTGTCCGCAGTGAACTGATCCATGTTCACATTCTTCAACGATGCATTGGTGACCGCGACGGTGTAATCCCCTTGCGGCAGTTCGATGGGCCCGAGGTATGCATCCCGTTTGCCTTGGGAGCCACGCGACAAATCGGTCACGTCCGAACCGACATTTGCTCGGGGTTGGTCGTCCTGGATGTTCGAGTCGTTGGCGGTCGCAACCAGGGTCAACTGACCGCTCGTCGCATCGCGGCGGAAAATCCAAAGTTGCGTGTTGGCCCGGCCCTGTCCATCGGCGTAATCGATATCGAACGTCAACGCGATGTGGTTGGTCGGGGTCGAACTGACTTGTTGAATGGCCTCACGGGCGACCGAGAAGTTGTACCAATCGATGTCGCCGCGCGATGCCAGATTGGCAGCGATCGATACGCCTCCGCGATCGTTGGTGACGATGTTGCCCAGGTTGACCGCGCTTTGATCGGACGCATTCGTCTCATTTGGGTCGAGCTCGCCGACTTCACCCACCAACGGCGAGTGCATCGGACCACCCTGCACATCGATTCCCACTTGAGCGAAGCGGACATCTGCGTAACGGACTGCAGAACCCGCGACTTCTTGTTGTTGCTGCAATCGGAGCTGAACTTTGTAACCCCCGATGGTAACGCCGTCTCGCACCAAGGCAGGGTTCGTCAAACGTGCAGGATCGGTCATGCCCGGTTCGCGAGAAACGTTGCTGCTGCGAACGCGAAGGAAGTAGCTGTTGAAGCTGCCGGCAACGCCAGGCAACGCGACTCGCAAACCGGCATCGAGCGGGTTCACTCCGAGGAAGTCGACTTGCGAATTGGGTTCGTTGGCGTTGGTCTTGGCCCAAGCCGATTGGTCCATTGGCAGTGCTCGGCCTGCTGGGATCAACGAGCTGTTGGAGAAAACACCCTTGGCGACCGATTCCGCAATCGAATTGTCGCTCTGAGCGATGATCTGGCCATTGGCGTCGATCAGTTCGATAACCGAATCGAGCGATCCCGAGGTTTGATCGACGTCGATCCACAACATCGTTCCGGCAGTCGCTCCGAATCGGTAGATGTCGAGATCGCGAGGCGAAGCAATCGACCCCGTCAGGGTGACGCCCAACCGCAGATTCTCATCCCCCGCATTCAGGTTGTTCGCTAAAGAACCCAGATCTTCTGCTTCCGATGGGAAGTCATTCGTTCCTTGGCTGATTTCATCGGATTCTCTCTCGTATCGGAAATCGACGTTGCGATCGTTTGCAAAGGGAGCAAACGTGATGCCTCGCCAAGCTCCCGCCGTGCCCACCGAGGCGCCGTCGTTGTTGGTGTCCAACAACGAATTGCCAGAGAAGTCGAAACCGGCACCGATAGAATCGTCGGATAGGCTGGTGATCACAACTGGGAATCCGGGTTGTCCGATGACTTGCAGCGTTCCGCCGATCCTGTCCTTGATGTCCAGCGGCCGTCCTTCGGCGGTGATCGATGCACCGTTGCTCGCTTTGACGACCAAGCTTTCATCGGCCTTGCTCGTCAATCTCAATCCACCGTAAGTGTGATAATCGGGAATGATGATGGCGCTGCGCAACAGGTGGACGATGTCCGTATCATCCCAAACCGATTCCGTCGTGAGTGTCGCACCGCGTACGCGGAGGCCGTTCAATTGGTTGCCGCCCAGTTGGTTGTTCTTGACCAGCGGTCCAAAGTTTCCAATGCCGATCTCTTCGCGTTGATTCTCACCTATGGAACGTCCGGTGTCGCGGACATGGGTGGAGTTCAACGAGTTGGCATCCACGCTGATCGCAGCGGTATCGCTCGATCGGTTGTTCTTGAAGATGTTGTTGATGATGATCGGCTGGCTGCCGACTGCAAAAATCACCGCCCCTTCATTCACCCCTCGCGTATCGCGATTGGTCGCGCCCAAATTGGTGGCACCCGAAGCGTTGGAGTCCAGAACCGAATTGGCGATGCGAGCCGTCGATTGGTGGACTTCGATGGCATTAAAGGATGCGAATCCACCTGGGATACGCGATTCACCACCGCCGAAAGTAACCAAAGCGGAGTCGATGCTCAATGTGCCAAGGTGACGGCTGACAATACCAGACCAATCGCCTGCTCTAGGCAACGTGGCTGAACCGTCGTTGTTCGTGTCGAAGGTACCAGCGGCTCCGTAGCGATCATCCCGTCGCGAAGTGAAGACGATCGGCTTGGATTTCGATCCTTCCGCGAGCAACGTCGCACCGATTCCCACTTCGATCCGACCACCCAGCATCTTGGCTACGATACCTGGATCGATAACCAAGCTGGCGTCGCGTCGAGCGCGATGCACCAAGGCTTGGCCCACGCTCGTTTGCATGGCGCCGTTGAGGGTGATGTTGTTGTCGATGTAGGTTGCATCGTCGCGGTTGAGCACTCCAGCTAGCTGGAAAGCGCCAGCGCCGTTGACCTGCCTCCAAATACGACGCGATACGTAGTCACCCGTCGCTGGAGGAATGTTGGCGAGTTGGACGGCCGAGCCGGCATTCACGACCACGCTTTGGGCTGCGCTCGGAAGGCTTTCCTGACCGAATCGATCGACGAAGGTGATGATGTAACTGGCGGCGACCGTGGCGGTGAAACCGCTGCCGGAAGTGGGCGCTACTGGGTTCAGTGTTACCAGCGAGCTGTTGGGGAAAGCGTCTTCTTCGAGCGCCCCACCCGGAGTCCCTTGGACGATGACGTTTTCGCCGAACACGACGGTGATCTCAGAGTCGTCGATGCGACCTGGGACGGTCAATTCCTTGAGCGGCTGTCCAGGCAGCGTTTCAGCACGCACGAACAAACCATTGATCGAGTTGCCGCTGACAACGTTGGAATAGATTTTTGGGCCGATTCGATCGTAATCGGGAACAAACTCACCGCCGTTTTGGTAGCGAGGTTCGGTGAAGAGCGTTTGTTCGAACGAATTCGGATCCAGGCTCATCGCCGAATCGGAGCTGTTTTGAATTCTGTTCCCGATGATCAAAGGTCGGGCTTCGGCCAATTCAATCGGGCTGACTACCTTGGCTTGGGCTCCGGCACCGACGTTCCCGCCACCCCATCGCATGTCGGCATTGGAAATCGTATTGAGGAAAATGCCTTCGCGCTCTCGGTCCGCCGAAAGGAGTCTGCCTCCAGCGACCAAGATGTTCGAACGGCCTTGAGCGCGATCGACGTCATTGCGAATCTCGATCCCGCCCCAATCTCCCTTGCGAGGTGCGGTCACCAATGGATTGGTGTCAATCCCGAGCGACTGATCGAAATAGCTGGTGAAGTAAACTGGCGTCGTGGGCGTTCCGAGGACTTGGATCGCTGCTCCGCTGCGGTTGGTCGTGCTGTCGATGCTGCCAACAAGAATGCGGCTGCCACCGAACTTGAGAATGGTCCCGGCGTCAATCATCAAGGTGACACCGAGTGGAACATCGAGCGAAGCGCCGTCGCTGAGCGTTCCCACCGAAGCTCCGCCGAAACCGATTTCGTAGGCTGCATCATCGGTCAGGGACGTAGTACGCGTATCCCCGACGAGACGAATGATGTCGCCTGGTGCCGCGACGGCGGTCGCTTCGGAGATTCGGTTGAACGGTCGAGCGAGCGAACCATCTCGCGTTACGCCTGTGAATGCTTTGTCCACAACAATCGTGCGGGGGCTGCCGGCCGGAAGACCTGGCGTGCCTACGGGGGATGCTGCTCGGAACCAGAAATCAAAGTTCCCGCCAGCGATCCCGTCGCCGTCGCCATCCAGGGCGCTTCCCTTCGCGGTCGAGCCTGCTTTCTCTTCAACAATGCTGCTGGCTGTGGTGCTCTTGAAGTCGACGCGCAGCTCGTATCTGCCTTGGCTCGTTGCTCCGCTACCGGTGTCACCGGTCAGCGGGTTATTGTCTTGGTTTCCAGACCCGGTCACCGAGATAAAGTACTCACCTGGATTCAAGGTGACATCGATGAACGAATCCTGGCTGAAGTAGTTGTCGTTGGCGGCAACGGTCGTTAAGGTTCCGTCGGATTCGCGACGCAACAAGGTCAAGTAGGTATCGGCGTTGCTCGAGTCATTGAGTCGCTCTGCGATCGTCTCAGCGCGGAGATGCCCCGTAATGTGAGGGGGAACGACGAACCGATAGAGATCCACGTCGCGGTTATCGGGGCGATACATGTGCTGACCGTGCACGACGTCGGCATCCCCCGGGAATACTTGTTCGGCAGGTGGCGTACCGATGCTAAGACGACCGTCAGAGCCCATGATGGTGCCATTGGGCAGGTCGTACGTGTGCGAATAGCCGAGCAAGTGTCCTATCTCGTGCATGGCTGTGATGAAGAAGTTCTGCGTGCCGGGCAGATTGGAGCCCAAGCCAAAGGTGTTGTCCCACGCTTCCGCACCGTCCATGATGGCCAGTTCGCCACCGGCGATACCGATCACGTCGCCGGGACCGCTGATGCCATTGTTGGGGGCCATGTCACCCACAACCACCTTGAGAACGCCATCGCCATCCACCGAGGTGCCGGTAAACTCGACCGCGTCGAGTCCCAACTTGCGCGAATAGAACTCAAATACTTCGCGGACGCGTTGTTTTTGGTCCGGAGAGATGGATGTGAAAACGGGACGACCGGCCGCGTCGGTGCCGTAGGGGACCCCTTCCATGAAGGAGTATCGCAATTGAGCCGTTTCAGGGTCGGAATCCGGAGCTCCGACGTGTGTCTCGTCTTGAATATCGCGATGTCCAGGCTCGAATATCGATCCTGGAAAGTCGTTCGGCAGCGAGGTCGTCGCGTTTCGGACTTCCTCAGAGAGAATGGTGGAGAAGGAACCGTTCAGGGGATTCCCACTATTGAGTGCAAACGCGCCGCTCAAGAATCCCTCTGGATCGGTTGCGACGGCAGGACGCGTTGGAGCAATTGGGGTGGCCAGCGAAGCGACCGCTTCATTCGACCCGACTCGGAGGCGGAATGTGCCAGAATTGTTGACCCCGGTCAATTCATCAATAGGACCAGAGAATGTCAACAAAGCGCGTCGAGCGATCGGGTCGTAGCTGACCGATACCGGGCTGAAGACCAAATCGTCGTTCGGGCTGACCGAATCGTTGGTCAACATCAACTTGTAGTACTGCAGATCCACGACCGAAGGATTCGGGCTGATGTCCCCGGTGTTGATGCTCCGATCGTACAGCTCCGAATCGTTGAAATAGATTTCAACCTTATCACGCTCTTGGGTCAGCGATCCGTTCGTTTGTCGCACAATGGGCTGCGGGACCACGGCAACGATCTTGGTCCCAAGTTCCAGGTTGAAGGCGAAGGTGTCGCGATCCGTTCCGGTGCGGGTCGGCTTGAGCGGTTCATTCCTAGTCGTAGTAACCGGTGTGCTGCTGCCGGTCCCAAAGACTTCGACGTTGTAAAGGTCATCGGAGAGCGGTTGCGAGAATCGAGCGACGACGACGCGTCCGTTCGATGGGTCCGCAAAGTCCAAATACTCGGGGGTCACGATGATGTCGGTGGACACACCGCCGGAGCCAAAGACACCGTCTCCGCCGGACCGAGTGATCCGAATGCCATTACGCAGGGTCGACTGCAGCACATCGTCGCCACCTGCGAAGCGGAAAATCAGTTCGCGCGGCGATTCGTTCAAACTGTTCGAACGGGTGGTCGAAAGGATCTCACCTGTATTGGGAGCCACCGACAGCAGTCGGAAGTCCAAATCCAGGATGTTGCTCGCCATGACTTCGCGTCGTTCCAGGTTCTCGCAGAGCATGCTGCGGAACCCATTTCGGCGCTGGGCCTTGCTGGAGCGATCTCGATGAACCGATCTGGATGCGTCAATTCCCATGTTGAACGAACCTTGGAACCGTACGGTGCTTAGTGATGGTAATGGAGAGTGCGGCTCACCACAGGGGCAAGCCACCAAAGGGATATCTACTTAAGGGGTTACTCGGAGAACAAATCCGCTAGGGCTTGATCGACGAGCGATTGGTCGTTGACGGCTCCATCGAGGAGCAAGTCATCGGTGATGCGATCGAGTTCATCCTTTTCGCCGACCACATCGAACAGGGCTCCCAACAAAGGATTGGCTGCGTTCGCATTGGAGCGGGCAGTCGCACCGTCCCAAGATCCTGCAGATCCAACCAATGAGGTGAACATCCATGGGCTCGAGGTGAAGTTGGTGCCGAGGTCGGCAGCGGCAGGAGTGGTGGAAGGCATCGTCAACAGGTTGTTGACGACTTCGCGACCCACATCGACCGACCAACCTTGCGATTGGCTATCTGCTTCCGATCCGACAAGCCAGTTGCCTTCGCCTTCACCTTCGCCGCCAGGACCGCTTCCAGTTCCGCCAGCGTTGATGTAGTTGATGACGCTCAATGCATCGAGTGGCGTGACGAAGTTATCGCCATCGACATCGACGTAGTCGGGAGGTCCAGGCAGTCCCGCAACCGGGATCGACGGGCCTCGCGAATTCAACAAGTTTACAAGAACCAGCACGTCGATTGGGGAAACAAACCCGTCGGCGTTGACGTCTTGGTTCAGATTTGGGTTCTGGTAGGCCGGACGCGGTGGACGACCGATGGTGATGGTCACCGTCGTCTCGGGGCTAGCGGCTCCAAACACGTCCCTGGCAACATAGGTAAAGCTGTCCGTCGTGCCGAACAACGCGGTCGAGCCAGGGATGTAAGTGAACGTTCCGTCAGCGTTTAGCGTCACAGTACCCTTGGTCGGGGCCTTGACCAACGTCGAGGTAAAGTTGTCCCCTTCCGGATCCCGGTCATTGGCCAAAACTCCGTTGTCGTTGGTGCTGTTGGTCAGCGTGCCGCGGGCATCGGTGGTTACCAATGCCACCCCTTGCGGAGTGGTGTAGCTATCTGGCTGGGTCACCGGCGCGTCGTTGACCGGGGTCACCGTCAACACGAACGAGTCGGAGACGAATCGATTGGTCGAGTCGGTGGCCGTGACGAAGATCGTCGTTTGCCCGGAAGCATTCGGAACCATCGTCAACTCGAGCTTGTTGCCAACGATGCGGACGGTGGCCACATCGGTATTGCTGCTCGAAGCGGTGAACGTCAACACATCTCCGTTGATCACATCCGGATCGAAGAAGAACGTTGGGCTCAAGTCGAACGTAATCGGCAGCGAGTCTTCCGAAGTCGTACGATCTGGCAGCGGGGTGACCAACCGCGGATCGTCTGCGACCGGCGTGACCACAACCCGGAGGGTGTTGGTGACGGTTAGGCCGGCGGCATCCATGGCTTCGACCACAATCGTGGCCGTGCCGTTTTGGTCGGCCTTGGGCTTCAAGAAGATGTTGCCGTTGCCAAAGGTCGGTTCGATCAACCCAGGGTTGGTGTTCGAAAGCACCTTGTAGGTCAGCGCGTCGCCATTGAGAGCGGTGTCTGCGTCGAAGAAGTAGGTCGACAACGGCAGAGCAAGCTCGGCAGCGTCTTCCAGCATCGTTACGGTGCCGAATGGCGCGTTGACGACTGGAGCATCGTTCACCGGGAAGACCGTCACGGTGACGGTGCCGATGCCGATCTGCGGATCAAACACGCCACCGCTGGTGCCATCATCGATCACGGTGTACGTGAAGGTGTCAACACCGTTGAAGTCCTTTGGCGGCGTGTAGAACACGCGGTTGCCAACCACCGTTACGTTTCCACCCTGAGCACTCGTTGGGGCCACTCCGTTGAAGGACAACGTTTGCGTGGCTTGCTCGTCTGGAGGACCGACCAAATCGCCGCTGATCAAGTTGGTGATCGAGATGCTGACCGACGTGTCTTCGTTGGTTTGCAACGCTTTGGACGTGGTGGTCGGAACGTCGTTCTTTTCTCGGACGATGATGGTGATCGTACCGACTGCTTCCAGCGGATCTGGAATCACGCCGGTCACACCATTGTCGACGATGCGGTAGGTGAACGTATCGATGCCGGAGAAATCCGCACTCGGCTGATAGGTGATCTTGCCGTTGCTGAATCGGACCGTGCCGTTGTTTGCCGAAATCGGATCCACGTCGATGATGGTCAACGTTTGACTCGATTCGTTGGCTGGTCCAGGAGCCGACACGGCGAAGACTTGCTGTTGATCGATGGTCAACACCACGTCTTCATCGATCGCGAACTGCAATGGTCCGGCGATCGGTGCGTCGTTCACTGGACGAACGGTGATGGTGGCCGTCGCCAGGGTCAAGCTGTCCAAGACTCCGTCGCTGACCAAGTACACGAAGGTATCGGTGCCGAAGAAGTCATCGTTCGGGATGTAGGTAAAGGTTCCGTTGGACGCAAAGTTGAAGGACTTGGCGTTGGCGGGAGGGGTGACGATCGTTGCGGTGAGATTCAGTCCGCTCGGATTCACGTCATTTGACAACACGCCGTTGTTACCAGGGAATCCGTCTGTATCCAAAGCATCATTGGCTTCCAATCCGCCGGATTGGTCTTCATTCATCGAGTACGAGTCATTCACGCCCGTCGGAGGAATGCCCGGAACGATGGAGATTCGGTAGTCTTCGACTTCGCCGTCAAGCGCCAAGCCTGTCGGCAATGGGCTGCCGGCGGTCGAGACGCGGAACCGTGCGAACGAGGTGGTGGGACTGGTCACCGTCGGCGCCGATACCGGCACGCGGACCATAAACGTTTGTGTCAGGCTCAGCGAGTCAAACACAGTGTTGGTGAAGACTTGTTCGCCTGGATCGGTCCAATCGCCGTCGGCGTTGAAGTCGATCCAGCCGTTGAGCAATCCAGGAGCGGACAGCGAAACCGTGAGCAGGGTGTCGACATTCTTGTTGAACAGCGGTGTTTGCGTTCCGATGTAGGTATCACCTTGGAACTGGAACTGCACGCCGTCGTAGAGTTCGTCACCATCGCCGAGCGGTTGAGGCTTGCCGTCGAGTTCCGGTGTTACTTCGCTACCGAGGAACAAGTCGCTGCCCGAGATCACGTGACGCGCCCCATCGTTCGCCTTGAGCGTCGGATATCGCCCCAGGGTGGTCGTGAATGGATCGGGAGCATCGCCGTAATCGAGTTCGACACCCGGCATCAAGATCGTGAACTGCGTCTCGTTGTTGATGCGGTTGCTCTTGAGGAAGTTGCCTGCCTTGTCTTGAACTCCACGCAAGTAGAAGCTGTCGACTTCTGGGCTGATGGTCACTGCGTTCTCAACGAACAGCGTGGAACCACCGCGAACCTTGGCTTGCAACGGAGTCTTGCCCGACGCATTGGCAGCGTTGATCGATCGCACGATGGAATCGCGCATTTGCAACGCTGTGAAGGATGGATCCTGCACGAATGGAACGGCGATGGCTCCACCGGGAACGCCGGTTTGTCGTAGCGACGGAGCGTTGTCGATGTTGGTCAAGAACTGCGCGTTGTCTTGCAATTGAAGACCGTTGGCCGTGATGTCGGTATCCAGGTTCAAAATGGACGACTTGATCGTCGCCTTCATCGCTTCATAGACACGTTGACGCGAGTCTTGGTTGGTATAGCGAATCGGAATGCGGCTAGGATCGCGTCCATTGCCAACGCTCAAGTTTTCGAACTCGAACGTGGCGACTTGTGAACCGTTGCTGATCGAGAAGTAATCCCCGTCTTGGGCATTGCCTCGCTCGAGCGTCAGATTGCTGTTGCGAACGTTGACAGCAGAATTGTCGAGCAATCCCAAGTCGATGCGTCCGGCTCCGGCATCGCGTGCCACGATTCCCAACAACGGATTGTTGTTGATGGCTGCGATGATCGAGTTGACGATATCCGACTGTGTCGAAGCTCGGGTGAATCGAATCACTTGGCTTCCGGTGATCGTCGATCCGCTGAAGTTGCTGTCGAACTCGTAGACGACGGTCGCGACCCCGTTGGAAACCGTGAAAGTCGAATCGTCGATCAGATCGGCACCCCCGCGGGCTGGAACGATCATTTGGAGCGTTCCATAAATCTCGAGCGTGGTGTTTCCTTGAACACCAGGTCGTCCGAAGATGCCAACGGTCGGTGCATTGGCCACCGAGATGGTGTACTCGGATGAACCGCCGATGATCACATTGCCGTTGCCAACATGCTGCGGTGCAAGTCCCAATCCGGCATTGGCGATAGCGGTTGCCAACGCCTCTCCGATGTCGTCTTGCGTGCTACCGATGCTGAACAGAACGGGAATGTTTCCGGCTGTGATCGATGCGTCTTGGGTGAACTCAAAGGTGCGAGTCACCACGGTGGCGCCGACGGTGCGAGTGATGGTGATGGTTTGTCCATCGAGCACCGAACGAGCAACACCGACTTCGCTCAGGTTGGCGTTCACCACATCGACCCGTCCTCCCTCGGGCAATCCCAAGTGGACGATGTTTCCATTGATCACCGAAGAATCGAGCGAGAGCGTCGATCCGTCGATGGCGGCTTGGATGGCGATGGCGACTTCGCTAGCCGTGTTGGCTTGCGAGATATCGATCCGAACGTTGCCCGGTTGGACATTCGGCTGCGTATCGGCATCGAATTCAAAGACCACTGCGATGCGTCCATCGGACACACTGAAGGTTTGACCGTCGGCCACACCACCCGGACGGGTACCCAAGGCGGGTACCAACAAGCCGATGGTCGACTTGGGTTGGCTGATCGAGGCAGCGGTGGTCGTGTCGATGGAGCTGCCCAAAGCAGCACCTACGTACACGTCGCCCGAAGCGAGTTTCTTGGCAACCACACCTGGGATGGACGGGCTGTTGATTGCAGCCACGATCGCATCGGCGATTTCCGATTTGCTCGAAAGTGAAGTGAATCGGATGATACGCGCAGTTTGATCGATGACGTTGGCATTGCTATCGAACTCGAAGCGGACGGTTTGAGCGCCCGAGGTGACCGTGAACCGATCGCCATCGACGACACCGCCAGCACCACCGCCAGCCAGCGGAATGTTCAATTGCAAGCCTTGTGGCAATTGCAATCGGTAGCCGCTGTCGTATTCGAAGGTGACGTTACCGCCGTTCGCATCCTTGATCGTGAAGATATCGCCGTCGTTGACGGTGTCCCCAGCCGGAGCGTTGATCACAAAGCGGTCTTTGTTGTTGATCGCGATGTCGTAGACGCGATCGTTCTTCCAAACACCGGCCAACGGCTTCAAGACGATTTCGTTGGTGGTCGTGTTGTAGGAGAAGACATAGTCGATGCCTTCGACCAAAAGCTTGCCATTTTCCGTGATGGTTACCACCGAACCTGGCAGACGGTTTCCGCCAGTTCGGCCGGTGACCGAATCATCGTCGATGCCGGTACCACCGCCCAGGTTTGCGGCTTCGAAGCCGTCCTTAAGCTGGATGCGGAATTCTGGATACACACCGCCGGTCAATTGCATGACCGATTCGGTCTTGTCGATGTCGACGTTCTGGGCGTCGTTATCGATAGGCTTGATCGAGATCGCCGATGGACCGACGAAGTCGGCTCGATCGATGGCTCCACGATCCTTGAAGACGTTTCCGCCCAAGCCGCTCGGCGGTGCGACCGATGGATCGTCCGCACGCAAGATTCCGTAGAAGTCGCGGTCGGGAGCCAAGATCGGCGAAGGACCGATGCCCACGGCGCTCTTGACCGCGCGGAAGCCTTCGCGTTCCGACAACGAATCGATCGAGCTATCGATCAATTGAGATCCGCTCGCGGGCAAGAAGTTGTTGCCCGGGAAATCGACCAGCAGCTTCTCGCTGTTGAGGGCGGTGAAGTTGAAGTCCGTATTCGTGTTGGGCACGTTGCTCGGAACTGCTTCGATTCCACCCCAAGCCAAATTGGAAGGTGGTTTCGCTCCATCGAAGAACTGGTACGTGTTGCCACCGACCACCACTGCGCTGGGTCGAACAGAAGCGACGGCACCGATGACGGTGTTCCAGCCTGAGGCTTCCTGAACGATCGGGCTCGCAACGTTGACGAACGAGTTGTTCATCAAGGTTGGCGATGCCCCGCCTCGGACCAAGATGCCCGTTTCGGGGATCAGTTGATTCAAGTTGTCCGTTCCGACCTTCGCATTGACGCGGCGGTTGGGATTGCTCGTGAGGACCGAGTAGGCGTTGCGTACAACGACATACTTCTCCGTCGTACCATTACCCTGGGCGGTGCCCAGAACACCCGACATGGTTCGGTTGTGGCCGAATCCAGTCGATGCATGGGTTGGCTCGACGTCGAATGGACCAAAGTCGTTGGACCATCGCGATCGGCTGAGACCGGCTTGCAACTGCGAACCACGAATGTTGCCCGAGTTGATGCCCAGATCCGGTCCAGCGAAGTTGCCGTGACCGAAGGTTGGATCGAACCCGTTCTGACCTCCGAGGGCGATGGCCGAAACCGGTGCCAAGGGGCTGGCAACTCCCAACGCTCCATTGTCAAGCGTCTGAACGTTGCCCATTCCCGCGTTGTTGATCGCGATCGCGATCGATCGGGCCAAGTCCGGCACACGGTACTCCGCTCCGATGAACACCGGAATGTTGTTCCCGCCGACATTGCCCGTTCGGGTGAATTCAAAGGTGCGAGCGTTGCTCGTGGTTCCGATGAAGTCGGCCACTTGGCGAATGGTGAAGGTTTCACCATCGGGATACGTGTTGGGATCATCGACCGTGAAGACGAACTGTTCCGGCTTGATGACTTCCAGCGTCATTTGATAGCTGCCGCTGGTTCCTCCGCGTCGGCGATCCGCAAGGGAAAGGGGATCGTACGTGGTGTTGCCCGAGGCGCTCACGGCCGCGTAGTAAACCCCGGCCTTGGTCGCGGTGAAGTCGATGTAAGGATCGACACCTGGGGTCTCGTTCGGAGCTGCAACATTGTCCGCGGTAGTCGGATCGGTGCCGTTGCTGACGATCTGAGCAACCCCGTTGGAGTCGAAAATCTTCAGTGCGGAATCGACGCCAGCGCCCGTGTTCACGTTGATGCGAACGCGTTCCCCGATTTCGAGCTGGAACTTGTAGATGTCCACGTCGGACGAACCGTTCGACAGCGGATCTGGTGTCAACGTACCGCTGACGACGTACTGCTGCGGATTGATGCTAACGCCTTGATAGGTTTCAGCAGCTCCTGCAATCGTGTCGTTGCCATCCAGATCGGCCGCGACTGGCGTGAAGGCAGCCCGTCCATCGTTGCCGATGATGGTGTTGTTGACCGCTCGAACAAATGGAGCGGCTTCGTACTCGCCCAAGCGCTGGATGCGGAGCGGTGTATTCAAGGACGAGATCTGCTGCGGCCCGCGAATGATCATGCTGGCGGATGGCCAGAACGAAGTTTCGATCGGATCGGCGAGGATCGGTTGAACTTGGGGCTCAACCCAAGAACGGATGTACTGCGTTGTTCCGTTGGTGACCAACACGCTGCCGTTGATCGAGTCGCGAATCGACTTGATCATTTCATCGGTCCCGTAGCCAGGATTGGTGTTCGGAATTCGCAGATAAGTCGAGCCCGCATCTTCGCGGTAGTAAATCGGGATGTATTCCGAATCCCAGTTGTTCCCGCCCATGACGCCGCTACCGAAGTCAGGTCCGCCAACCGGTGCACCTGCGATGTCTTCGAATTCGAATCGAACTTGTTGACGCCCAACCCCGATGTCGAGGTAGTTGGGGATCGCATCGTCGAAGAAGGAACCGGCATGATCACCGGTTGCGCTTGGGGCTTGGAGTCGATCAACCGCACCAGGGAACACGGTCAATCGCCATGTCGGTGCAGCCCCTTCGATGTTGATGCCACCGAGTCCCGATTCATCGAGCACGTTGTTGACGATCACCAACCCCGGTGTAACCCCAGCGCGTTCGGCCACCGATCCCGGTGCGACCCCGAACGGAACGTTGTTGGCAACCGGCAGGTTGCGCGTGTAGGCCCCGCCGAGGGTGGGCGGCAGCACGTATCGCGACAGGTTGCTAGCGGTGACAGGCTGTTGAGCCCGACCGTCCGCGTAGTACTTGTCGGCGGGTGCCGACCAAACCGCGTAGTCGCGGGACTTGGTGATAACGTTGTTGGAAATGATCAATTGGCCTTGATCGCGAACGGTGTTTTGATCGCTAGCGCCATCAAACCGCTGCACTCCCGAAACGCCGTTGACCGTAAACACGCCGTTGGTGTCGATGACTTCGACGTTTCCAAACAGGTCGATGATGCCGTTGCCTGCTCCGGAGACCAATCCGTTGCTATCGGCAGCCCGAACCTTGAGTTGCTGTTGCAAGAAGAGTTGGTTGATGACATCGCGGAACTTGTCTCCGAGGACCGAAGGAGTGTCTCCAACGTTGTAGAAGATCGGAGTGTTGCCGAAGGTGTAGTTGTTGTCCCGAGTGAACTCGAGGGTGGCTCGGCTCGAGCCATCGCTGACCACCACGGTGGCGCCATCGGCAATCGTCAAGCCTGGCAGGAACTCAACCGTGGTGCTGTAGGAACCTCGGTAGTTGCGAGGCAATGCACCGGAGATCTCGTCCCCTTGGCGAATTTCCAACTGGTACGTGCCAGCCTTGGTCGAACCGGGTTCGTTGTCGGTGACCACGATCAAGTAGGTGCCACGGCTCAGTTCAGCGTTACCGATGAAGCTCAAGAATGGATCGGCGGTGCCGACCGAACCCCGGCTCAGATCGTCCAGATTGGATCCCGAAAGCGGTCCAGGGATGTCGTCCACGATCAGCGAACGCGAGCGGTTCGCTGGGGTGACGAGAGTACCTTGGGCTGGATCGGTGACGTTGGCAGCGACTTGGAAGACTTGAACATTCAGTCGTTTTCGGTTCAATCCATCCGCGTAGTCCACGTCGATAACGACTGGGTAGGTCGCGTTGGGGTTAGGTGTTCCAACATACGTGCTGGCCAGATCTCCGACTGTGAATCGGTAGATGTTGGTGCCTGCATTCAACTGGCCGGCAACGCTGATCGAGCCCTTCGCGGTCAATTGCAAAGGTCCAACGTCGGTGACCCCGTCTGTAGGCGTTCCATCGTACATGCCCGAGTCGGCTTCGCCTGTCAGAGGCGAGTTGCCTGGCAATCCGTTGGCTTGGATGCCGTTGGTGGCGTAGCGGATGTCCGCATACTCAACCATCGATCCGCCGAACTCTTGCTGATCACGCAATCGGATTTGCGCTGAGTAAGAACCGCTGGTCAGACCGGCGGCCGAATTGTCGATGTTGGTGCTCTTGCTACGAATGCGGAAGAAGTAGGTGCTGGTGGCACCCGAGATTCCCGGCAGGATCAATCGCAATCCAGCATCGCGAGTATTGGTCGTGCCATCATCCTTGAGCAGCCCCGATTGGTTTCGGCGAGCGGTGCTGCGATTGCGTTGGATGACCGCGTTGACTTGATCTGCATCGAGCGATGGATCGCGATAGATAGCCGCGGGATCCAATTGTTCCGCAGTGCTGTCGTCGCTGCGCGCCAACAGGTCGCCATTGGCATTGAGGATTTCGAGCACGGTGTCCAAGGTCGACTCGGTATTGTCGATGTCGAACCAAACCTCGGTGCCAGCCGTTGCGACGAGGCTATAAACGTCCTGGTCGCCCGGTTCGCTCAATACCCCTTGAATGGTGAAACCGAGTCGCAAGTTCTCGTCGGAGTTTTGCGGATTGGCTGCGAGCGTTCCCAGCAACTGGGCGGTCAGCACCGAATCGTTGAGTCCTGGGGCGATGACATCTTGCTTTTCCAGTTCCATCACCGTCGCGACGTTGCGATCGTTGCTGAACGAATCGAAAAGCATGCTGCGCCAATCCCCGGCGCGCGGTACCGATGAGATACCGTCATTGTTGGTGTCGGTTTGAGGTCGGCCATCGGGTTGTGTACCAGCACCAACCGCGTCGTCTCGCAAGCTCGTTAGAACAACGGGGAAGCCTGGCATACCCAGCACGTGAACCGTTCCGCCGACGCGGTCAGCGATTCCGGAGAATCGACCGGTAGCCGTGATTCCCGTTCCGCGCTCTTGATCGAAGTTGGAGCCTTGACCTTCCATCTTGACCACGAGGGATTCGTTCACGGAGCTTTGCAACCGCAGTCCACCGACCTGTTGCAAGTTGCTCACGGTGATCGAATCGAAGAGCACGTGAACGATGTCAGTGTCATCCCAGACGCTTTCAGTTGTCAGGATGTTGCGCTGCAGATCGCGTACTGAGAGCGAATTCTCATCGAAGTTGTTGGTCGAAGCATCACCGCGGATTTCGAGACCGTTGATGCTGTTGTTGAACAATCGGTTGCCGCGGAAAACGGGACCGCGGTTCGCATCGAGGGTCAAAATGCGATCGACCGTTCCGGACTGGCGCCCGATGTCACCTCGCAGCTCAGCGTCCATCGAGTTGGCGTCGATGGTGAGAGCCGAACCGACGTTGTTCTGGAAGACGTTGTTGACGAAGATCGGTTGTGCACCGCGGATAAAGACCGTGGAGCCGCGGCTGGCGTTGTTTCCGAGCGGGTAGTTTTCGTTCGCTGGGCGACCCAATCGATCGATGGGACCTTGGCCCCCCATGCCATTGCCGTTGTTCTCGAAGACCGTGTTGGCGACACGCGCATCGGCTTGTTGCAATTCCAGTGGGCTGAACGCCTTGAACGTACCTTCCAATCGGGAGATACCACCTGCGTAGGCGACCACGGCGTTGTCCAAGCTGACCTTGGATCCCGGCGATGCATAGATGCCGCTCCAATCGCGGGCCACGGCATCGGCTGCTCCATTGAGTCCGTTGTTGTTGGTATCGAAGGTACCGCCTGCACCGAAGCGATCGTCTTGCTTGCTGGTCAATACGACGCGGCTGCCGTCTTTCCCTTCAGCCAAGAACTGCGTGCTTTGGCCCAGCTCGATGCGGCTGCCTTCCAACTTGAGGATTGCACCTGGATCGACTGCCAGGGAAGCATCGAGTCGAGGACGGACGTTTCCGGTGGATTCGACGCCCAGTGTTACACCGAGGTTGGCGGTGCCGTTATCGACCAGTTGCGTGGTCGCTGGATCGCGAATCTCCGAGATCAACGTGAACGTACCACCGCCGCCGGGGGCGCTGCGGTAGATGCGTCGACCGACGTAGCCGGCTTGAACGGCCGGCAAGTTATTGAGTCGCAGCGATCGCGTTGGGCCGGCGGCCGTACCCGTTACTGTAGAAGCCGAGGCCAAGCTCTCGCGTCCCATGGCATCGATCATGACGATGCGATAGGTGTACGACCCGAGGGCCAAGCTACCACCGTTGGTAGCGGTGATGGTGACTGCCGAAACATCGGGACGATCTCGCAACAGGGTCGCGAACGGGTCGTTGGTATCGGCAAGGATCCTGCCGCGATCTTCGAACGTCGTCGTACCGCTATCGAGTTCAGCGACCAAACGGAATGCTTCGCCTGGTGCATCGGATCGGTAGAGCCGTCGCGAAACATATTCGCCGCTCACTCCTGGCAAACCGACGATGCGAATCGCGGTTTGGTTCGGGAGCAACGTGATCGATTGGGTCGCGTTCGATGGTGGCGTTTCGTAGCCGTTCTTGTCCACGAACGTGAGCTTGTACTGGTAGCTACCTGGGATCAGCGAACCACCGAGCGATGGTGCCAACGCGATGAGGTTGGAAGCGACGATGTTCGAGTCGAGCAAACCGCCTCCAGGGTTGCCTTGGACCAGGACGTTTTCCGTGATCACGTGGACGATGTCCGTGTCGTCGAAGCGACCAGGAACGGTCAATTGCTTCAGCTCACCACCGGCCGGCGTGGAGACCTTGATAAACATCCCGTTGATCGAGTTGTTGACCAAGATGTTGTCGTGGATGTCTGGACCAACGCGGTCGTAATCCGGCGTAAAGGTCCCCTTGCGCTGATAACGGATATCGCTGAAGAGGGTTTCTTCGAAGCTATCGGGAGTCGCGCTCACTGCAGCGTCGGCGCCGTTGGTGATGCGGTTGAAGGTCAACGTCGGACGCATGTCTGCGATCTGGAGCGTGTTGACGCTTTGTTGAACCGAATCGATCACCACCGCGCTCGATCCACCGTAACGCATGTCCGCGTAATTGACGAATTGACGGAAAATGCCTTCATCTTCCAGATCGAATCGTCCAGCCGACTTGTCCAAGTCGCGCTTGAAGACGATTCCACCCCAGTCGCCTGGTGCAGGTACGGTGTTGGGCAGGTACGTATCGAGCCCGATGGATTGATCCAACCACGATGTGAAGAACACGCTACCAACGGCAGGTGCCCCCGAGCTCGTCTTGACGGTGTTGCCAGCGTTGTCGAGCAGTTTTGGAGTGCCGAGGACTTGGATAGCTCCACCGCTGCGATCGACGCCCAACGTCGAGCTACCGACGCCGATGCGAGAACGGCGGCTCTTGAAGATCGCTCCCGCGTCGACCATGACGGTCACGCCCTTGGGAACGTCCATCGTGGAACCGTCGGACAGGACCGATCCGGGCAGGACACCGAATCCGATTTCGTAAGCGAAGTTGTCGCCGATGGTTTCCAACCTGCCGTCGCTACCACCATTGCCCACGATGCGCACGATGTCCCCGGGGACCGTAGCTGCAAAAGCGTTGGCAACACCGGAGCCCGAGATGTTGTTGAAGGGCTTGGCAAGCGAACCGTCTGCATTAGGACCAGCAGACTTATCGACAAAAATCGTTTTGCCTTGGATGTCGATAGCGGTCAAACCATTGGAGAGCTGCACCAATCGCTCACCCTTGAGGGTGACGCGGGCACCGTTGGCGGTCGCGGAGACCCCAAGTTCCGAGCGGCTGTTGATGGCAGCGGCCAGAGCCGAAGCCAATTGGCCTGCGGTGCTCGAAGTCGTGTACGGAACGATGGTGTTGCCGATACCCACCGACGCGTCGGTGGAGAATTCGAATCGACGGACGGTGCCGTTGCCGCCGGTAACGGTAACGATGCGGCCTTCCAAGGAAGCCGTTCCGCCGGCGTTGAATCGCAGCACGCGGTCGAGAGCACGGGTTTCAAACCAGAAGTTGTAAACGCCGCCAGCCACTCCATCCGCATCGCCATCGAAGGCAACGGCTGGATCATTGGCGCCGGAGTTCACGTCGCGGATCGTGTCGGAGCCATCGGTTTGAGCGCGGAAGTTGACGCGGAGATCGTACTTGCCTTGGGTGCGTCCGCCGTTGCCGGTTCCGGGAACGGTCGCATCGTACTTGTCATTGCCCGAAGCGGAGACGCCGATGTAGTACACCCCGGAATCGAGGTTCATTCGGATCAGCGAATCCTTGCCGAAGTAATCATCGTTTTGCGAGATCAAATCCACGCTACCGCCGGTCAGTACGATCGGCGAATAGGTGATGTCTCGATTGCCGATGACGGTGCTGCGGCTTCCCTTGACGAGGGAGACTTGAACCAAGCTGCGAGCGGCGGGATCTTCATCCAGAGCGGTCAGCAGTTCATCGAGAGTCGATTCGCTTCCGATCGAGGAATTCAGATCGATGGTGATGGCATTGGGGAACGTGTTGATGATGGGCAGTGCGCCCACACCGCGATTGCTTCGAGTGACGAAGACTTGGAGGTTGTTCCCTTGCTTGCCCGGTCGGATTGCCGTGAACAAGACTTCGAGGCCGCCGCCGGCACCGAGATTGGAAACTGCGGTCGCTTGCGTCTGCTTGAACAGAGCCAATCGCGTGTCGAGCGGGCTGCTGGATGCGGCGCGTTCGGCAAAGGTTTCGATCGTCAACGCACCTTGTCGCGATTTTCCATCCGGACCGAAATCGACGTCGAACCGGTACAGGTCGATGTCGCTGCTTTCGGGGCGGTTCAGATAGCTGGCGCGCACGACGTCCAAGTTGCCTGGGAAGACCGGTTCAAAGTTGCGATCGGCGCTGGTTGGGAAATTGATAAAGCCCGAATCGAACTTCATCATGGTCGATGGGTCTGCATCGCCGGCTCGCGACAAGCCTAGCATCAAACCGATGCTGGCCACTGCGGCGCGCGTCATGTTCTCGCCGTAGTTGTCGTTCCAAGTATTGTCGGCAGAGAAAACGGCCAAGCTGCTTTGGAAGTTCGGGTCGATGCGCACGCCCCACTGTCCGCTGGCGGCATTTTCAACTCGCAGACCGCTGCCGGGCAACGCTGCCAAAGCACCCAAGGCCATGGTCAAGCCGCTGTTCGGGGTTTCCACGAACTGGACACCGATCTGGTTCGCCCACAAGGCAAAGGCTTCGCGAATGCGTGCCTTTTGCTTTTCGGTGATGGCGTTGGATTGGGCAACTCCACTGACCGAACCATATCCGGTTTGGAAGTTGTAGTAGACGGTTCGGATACCGGGGAATTGATCGCCGGTGAAGTCCGGGTTGATGAAGTTCTCAAACGCCTCGGGAACGTTGCGCGTCCCAGGATCGTTGTTGGCACCGATCAAATCGAGCGTATGGACTTCGGGGTCGATGTTGGAGGTCAGCAACAAGCTGGTCAACGGAACTGCCGTCGAACCGATCGTGCCGAGGTTTTGAGCGGTGTCGTACGAAGATCCTAGTCCGACAAGCGTCAGCGGCGAGTAGTTGATCGGACGGTTGCCGACGACGGTGTTGGCGATGCTGCCCGGCTCGATGGTCACCGTCATCAACGCGTTGGAGATGGTCGACTTTTGCAAGGCATCGACCACTTCTTCGACGGTGGCCGTATTGGAATTGATGTCGACGACGATGATGCCGCCAACGTTCGAAACCACGGGTGCACCACCGCCATTGGTGTTGACAAACGAGACTTGCAATCCCGTGCCCGCCTCGCCGAGAACCTTCGAGGTGAATCGAACTTTGGCAGCGCCGCTGGTGTTCAAGTCCGAAATGACGGTTGCGGATGCTTCCGCGCGGACCGGTTGGATCGGGGTGGACTCGCGCGTTCCGACTCGCAATCGGAAGGTGCTGGAGACCAAGCCTGGGCCTGGCAGGGTGTCGATGTCTTGGGAGAATCGCAGGGTGGCCGTGTTCGCGGATGCGTTGTAGGTCACCTTCTCGGGCTTGAAGGTCAAATCGTCGGTGTTGCGGACCGTATCGGCGGTGTAGAGCAACTGGTAGAAGTCCGGATTCTCGGCGCTTCCTGCAGTCGGGTTGCCGTTGGCATCGTTCTGGACAAACAATTTCTCGTTGTCGAAGTAAACGATGATCGTGTCTCGCTTTTGCTCCAGCACTCCAGCCGTGTTGCGAACGACGGGTTGCGGGACAACGGCGGTAACTTTGGATCCGAGGTCCAATCGGAACTCGATCGTATCTTGTCGCGTGTTCGGATCGCGCGGCACAAACAAATCACCGTTGGTGTTGCGCAAGCCCGTGATACCGCGCGAAGCATCGTCGAATCCGAAGACTTCGAGGCGATACACATCATCCGGCAGGTTTTCGGCAAATCGAAGGGTCACTTCGTTCTCATTGGGCCGATCACCGATGATCACTGCTCCAGGAGCAATCGTGATATCGTTGCTTTGTTGGACCAGGATCGGGGAGTAGGACGCTGGGTCGACGGTTCCCAGCTGTGTGGAGGCAAAGCCACCGTTGATCTTCGCTGAAAGCTTGGCTGCGATCGGAGAGGTTGGATCGTTGATGTAATCCACCAGTTGCTGAGCGGTGATCGTCGAACCCGAACGGGAGTTCAAGACCACGTTGATCACACTGCCGGTGATCGTGACCAACGGAGGATTGCCCGCTCCCAGGTCCGCACGCGTGACGTTGATGCGCAGCGACTCGGCTGCGTTCTTGGCCGTCAGTTGAATATCGACCTTGCCGGTGGTGCCAAAGTCGGTGGCGACGCTCGGCAAGGAGAACGTTCCATCTCCACCGGCTCGCGTGACGCGGATGCCGGCGGTGGTGTTGGCATCGATGATTTGCGCATCATCGAATCGGAAGGTCAATTCGCGCGGAGCTACGGTGCGGACGACGCCGTTCTCGATGAGCTCGCTGTTGTTCGGTTGAACGCCGATCAGCATCGGACCGGTGGAGGTCGTTGCATCGGCTTCCATCTGCAAGCTGTACAGTTGCGTTTCACCAGCGTTGGATGCGGTGACGCGCAATCGGTACGTGCCGGCTGCCAAGTTCGGGGTTTGCAAAATCTCAGGAACGCCAGCCGCGTTCGACGTCGCGGTCGCGACGATCTCGCCGGTGAGCTTCTCGATCTGGAATCCGAGGTTGCGATTGATCAGCGTGTTGACGGTTGAAGCAGCGCCGCCTTGAGGCCCGACGTCGTACTGGAAACCAACCGGGTTCATCGTGACCCGACGGAGCTTGGCTGCGCCGACGGTGAACAGATACACGTCGGTGTCTTCGGCGCGGTCGATGGAGAGGTTCTCGTATCGATTCACTCCATTGCCGAGCAGTCCCAGATTCGATGCAGCGCCGGTCGAATCGTTGTTTTCGTAGTTGTCACCGTAAAGCGTTTGAGCGGCCAGGATGTCGTCGTGTTGTGGGCCGGAGAACGCCACCGAAACAAACGGTTCCATCAACTTCGTTTGATCGACAGGGATCACGTGCCCGAGTCCGATGCCGTGCCCGGCTTCGTGCGAGAGGACGTTGAAGAACCCGCGATTCTCGCCAGTGGGGCCATCGGAGTTGTCTCGGTACCAGCGATCCGAGGTATCGATCACCATGTCGCCGTCGGTACCGGTGTTCCCTGCTCCGTTGGGGAAGAAGTTGAAGGCCAAGATGCCGAAGTCACCGTCGATGGCTGAACCACCGACGCGCACGTCACCGCGCACGCCGACGACCCCGCGACTCGCGGCCGAGTATGCAGCCCCGTCATCGTTGGGTTCGTAGATGAAGTTCAAGCCCGAGATGTTGGACCAGTTGTCGTAGGTTCGCTTGATCAAGTTGAACCAAGGACGATTGGCAATGGATCCGCTGGCGGTGCCGTAGATGCCGTCCATGAACGAGATCAAGTTGGACGATGCCAGACCACCATTGATGGTGCTGACTTGCGTTCCATCGGGAACGATACTCCACGAGATCGTTGCAGGGTCGCCTTGCGATGGACTAGCTCCACCGGTGGGGTTGGTCCAGCGCGAGCCTTGCAAGTTGATGTTGCTGTTCGCACCACCCCCGTTGTTGCCCCCGCCAGCACCGTTGAGTTGCCCCAACTGGTCGATCATGTTGTCGACGTAGGATTGATCCGTTCCCGGCGCGAAGATTGGCGCGGCAGTCATCACCTCGCGTCGCTCTAGGTTCTCGCACAACAGAGATCGAAAGCTCGATCGGCGCTCTCGGAGTCGCGATTGACTGCGGTTCTTGGACCTGGATTCATCAATTCCCATTGCGAATAACCTTAATACCAATTTGGATTGGCGGGTCATAATGGCAGGAAGTACGCCTTAAACGTGCGCACAGCTCCCGCGGAACAGTTGAGTTCGAGTATAGTTAGGCGGATTTGGGATGCAAATTTGTGCCGGTTAGGTCGGCGCTTTCAAAAGCCTTTTTGGCAGACTCTGCCGGTTACTACGTACCCTGCAGGATCCACCGCGGCGCGATCAACTGGGCAAATTCGTTTGCATTCGTTTCCTCACCTGGGTCATCTACCGGCGAAAACAGGGGTTTTGCGGTCTATGACGTCGATTTGGATGCCTTCAATTGGGAATAGTTCCCCCCGGACCCATGGGAAAAGAAAACCCGGTTTTTTTTGAGGACGGGATCTATCGATTTGTGATCCTGCACCACACCGGCACCCCGCTAGGTGGGCGAGGCGACCATTGGGACTGGATGTTCGACTGGCCGTCGGAGCGATTTTTGGGGGGGATTGCGCGTCCGGAGCGGGCTCGCGCGGAGGCGATTGCGGATGGATCTGGCCGACTGGTGACCTTTTCCAGCACCCAGTCTCCGACGGACTGGGATTCCGGTTCTGAGTTCGAAGTCTTGCCGCTCCACCGCCGTCGTTATCTGGACTACGAGGGGCCGATTTCGGGCAACCGGGGCCACGTCCAGCGGGTTGCCTCCGGACGGCTTCGGTGGCTCCGCATGGCCACTTATGAACTTGCCTGGAAAGTGGAATCGGTCGATTTCCTCGTCCAGCCTTCCAGGGATTGGGCCGGAACTTCATACTGCATGGAATGGGAGGGTCGGAGTGTCGGTTGCGAAGGGATAACCCTTGGGGATCCTCCCCTATGCCAAGAATTGCCTGGGTGGATGGCCACTGACGTTCCGGAGGCCCTTGCATCGCCGGGTGCTGAGGATCGTCGCTGGATCCTCCGCCGACTCCCAGGCTAGGTCCATTAACGCTGTTCCATGGACCTGCAGAGCGGCTGCTACCCTTCCCTGGGTTGCCAGCCTGAGAGAGACTTTTGCTGCTGCACGCAGGTCCATGCCATCGCCCTCGCTAGGAAACTCCATCACCACCATGAACTTGTCTCCGATGATGCGTCAGTACGAGGAGGCCAAAGCGGCCAGCGGGGACGCGATCTTGCTGTTTCGCATGGGGGATTTTTACGAACTATTCCACGACGACGCCAAAACGGCTGCCCGCGTGCTGGGCCTGACGCTGACCAGTCGCGACAAAGGCGAAAACCCGATCCCGATGGCCGGGTTCCCGCACCACCAACTTGAGGGTTACCTGTCCAAACTCGTTCGCCAAGGGTTTCGGGTCGCGGTCTGCGAACAAGTCGAGGATCCGGCCACGGCAAAAGGCTTGGTGCGACGCGAGGTGCAACGGATCGTCACGGCGGGGACGCTGACCGACGATGCGTTGCTCGACCCCAGCACCAGCAATTTGCTCCTGGCGGTATTCGCTCCCAAACCCGGACAACCGACCAAGGACGCATGGGTCGGGATGGCCTGGGTGGAGCTCTCGACAGGACGCTTTGAAGCTGCCGCGTATCCGATCCACCAATTGCAGGACCAGATCGCCCGATTGGAACCTTCGGAAATCTTGCTGCGCGAGGACGATGCATCCTTGGAGCGAGACGCGATGGCCAGTTGGGCACTGACCCGAAGGCCTCTGTGGCAGTTTGGACTCGAGGAATCTTGCCGCGTATTGCACCAGCACTTCGGCGTGTTGGATCTATCCGGAATGGGATGGAACCTCGAGGAAGCGTCCGGAGGGGATTCGGACGTCGCAGCCGATCGGTTGGCGATTTGCGCCGCCGGGGCCGCCATCGCGTATCTGCTCGAAACGCAAAAGACCTCGCTCGACCATATTCAGCAATTGGTGCCTGCACGGCTGCAACGCTGCCTGGAAATCGATTCGGCGACGCGGCGGAGCTTGGAGCTAACCCAAACCATCCGCACCGCATCGCGAGAAGGCTCGCTGCTGGATGTGATCGATCGCACGGTCACCCCCATGGGAGCCCGTCGGCTGTCGCAGTGGCTGGCATCGCCATTGGTCGCCGCTTCGCAAATCGAATCGCGGCTCGGCGCGGTTGCGGAACTGGTGATCGAAACGCGACTGCGATCCTCGATCCGCGAACTGCTCCACGAAGTCTACGACCTGGAGCGATTGATCGCACGCGTTGCCACCGGCCGTTGCAGCCCTCGCGACTTGCAACAAGTCGGCCGTTCGCTGCAGCCTTTGCCCAAGCTCAAGGCGTTGCTCGAGGAACGGACCTCCGCGCGACTGACCCAGCTCAAGGACCGTATCGATTGCTGCGAGATCTTGCTCGAGCGTCTCCAAAGCGCTTTGCAAGACGAATGCCCGCTGGTCTCCAAAGCGGGCGGCTTCATTCGCGATGGTTACGACGCCCGGCTGGATGAGTTTCGGGGCCTGGCCAGCGGCGGTAAAGAATGGATCGCGCGGTATCAAGCCCAACAGATCGAAGCGACGGGAATCTCGAGCTTGCGCGTCGGATTCACTTCCGTGTTCGGGTACTACATCGAGATCACCAACACCCACCGCGATCGCATTCCACCGCAGTACATTCGCAAACAAACGCTCAAGAACTGCGAACGCTACATCACCCCGGAACTCAAGGAGTACGAAGAAAAGGTTTTATCGGCCGATGAGTCTTCGCAGCAGCTCGAGTACGAACTCTTTCTCGAGCTGCGCGAGCACGTGCATCAAGCCACGCTGCAACTCCAAACCAACGCATCGATCATCGCGGAACTCGACTGCTTTGCATCGCTGGCCGATCTCGCGGTCAAGCAATCCTATGTTCGCCCTAAAATCACCGAGGAGCCAATCCTCGAGATCGACGAAGGCCGTCACCCGGTGCTCGATGCGATGCTCCCCAAGGGCAAATTCGTTCCAAACGATTGCATGCTCGGGGCCGAGCACGGACGCATTCAATTGATCACCGGTCCCAACATGGCCGGCAAGAGCACCTACATTCGGCAGACGGCTGCTATCCTCGTGCTGGCCCAAATCGGAAGCTTCGTCCCCGCCAAAAAGGCGACCATCGGCATCGCCGACCGATTGTTTGCGCGGGTGGGTGCTAGCGACGAACTAGCGCGCGGCCAGAGTACCTTCATGGTGGAGATGGTGGAGACGGCTCGCATCTTGAACACCGCCACCGACAAGTCGCTGGTGATCTTGGATGAGATCGGTCGCGGCACGAGCACCTATGATGGACTGAGTTTGGCTTGGGCCATCGTCGAGCATCTGCATGATCGGAACCAAGCGCGCACGCTGTTCGCCACGCACTACCACGAGTTGGTCGAACTTCAAAAGTCCTTGCCGAGCGTTCGCAATTGGAACGTGTCGGTGAAGGAATGGGACGACCAAGTCGTCTTCTTGCATCGCATCGTTCCCGGTGGCGCCGACAAGAGCTACGGCATCCACGTTGCGCGGCTTGCAGGGATTCCCAAAGCCGTCAACGATCGGGCCAAGGCGATCCTGAGCCAATTGGAAGAGAATCAACTCAATCGCTACGGACAACCGAAGATCGCAGTGCCGCCCAAAAAGTCCGGGCACATCCAGATGACGTTGTTTCATTGGCAAGAGAACGAAGTCCTCGAGCGTATCAAGCAGCTCGATTTGCAAAGCATGAC
>JBKCUI010000338.1:0-6692 GCA_046318495.1 Pirellula sp.
CGAGCGCGAGATCGAGCGGCATGGTGGACGGGCTTCCAGCAGCGTCTCTAAGAAAACCGATTTGCTCGTGGCCGGCGAGTCCGCCGGGAGCAAATTGGAAAAGGCCCAGCAGCTCGGGATTCGCGTTTTGACCGAAGCCGAGTTTCAGCAGTGGTTGCAAGCGCCGCCGGAAGGCTCGTGATCGCGTTCCATCGATCGATTTCTGTTGCGTGGCGGCGCAGCTTCTGATAGTTTCGAACCATGGGATCCGCCGAGGGGCGGAGCGATTGCCGCAATCACGATCGGAAGGGCCTCAATCATGTCGAACTTGCATCGCCGTCAATGGATTCAGTCGGTGAGTGCCGCTGGGCTGGGGTGCTTGGCCGCCCAACAATGGGGCTGGGCAATGGCCAGCCCGAGTCCTGCCATGAACGCCTCCGATTCGCTTCCGGTGCAGCTTTACAAGAGCTTGAACGAGCAGCAGCGGCAGCAGATCTGCTTGCCCAAGAACCACCCCAGCCGCGCGTACGTGAGCAATTGGTGGTACATCCATCCTCGCAATCGCATTCCGAACACGTTCACGAGCGAGCAGCAAGAGCTCATCAAGCAGATCTTCGATGGGATGCACAGCAACGATTATCGGGATGCGGTGAACAAGCAAGTGCTCATCGATCAATACGGCGAGAAAGACAACGCACCGGCGGCGGGGTTCTTTGGAACGCCTGAAGACGAGGACTTCGAATTCATCTTCACCGGCCACCACGTCACGCGGCGATGCAGCGGTCTGTCCGATCGCGGCTTGGGCTTTGGCGGCAACCCGATCTTCTACGGTCACTATCCGCATCCGGAATCGGACATGCGCGCGAACTTCAATGAAGCCAAAGACCATCCGGGTAATCCGTACTGGTATCAAGGCAAGCTCTTCAATCAATTCGTCGCCGGACTGGATGGTCGGCAGCAGTCGTTGGGGCTTGTCGCCGGCGAACCGCGCAGCGAGGAACCGAGCGATGTGATCAAGATCGAACAGACTCCAAAGGGATTGCCTTGTTCGGAGTTGACTGCGGACCAAAAGAAATTGTTCGTCGATACGATTCGGGGGATGTTGGCCATGTTCCGCGCCGAGGACATCGACGCGACGGTGACCGCGATCGAGAAGCCAGGCTTGATCGATCGCTTGCACGTGTCGTGGTATGCCGGCCGTTACGACGTCGGTTCGGACAAGGTTTGGGACACCTGGCAGATCGAAGGCCCAGACATGGTGTGGTACTTCCGAGGGTACCCACACATCCACTGCTACTTCCATTTGCCCGCGTCGAGTTACGCGTCGAATTCGTAGCCCGCGAGTGATCCGCAGCAAAACGAACGCCCGTCACCAGATAAGCGCCCGTAGCCAAATGAGCGCCGGTAGCCAGATGAGCGCCCGTAGCCAGCTTCGCTAGAAGGTGGCCTGAAGCGCTAGGCACGTCTCTAACGGATCAGAGCGCCCCGCATCCACCCCTTGGCAGGGCTGGCTACCACCAGAGTTCGCATGGAGCGCAACAAGCGATTCATTCATTCAGCGAGGATCGCGTCGCGCCAGGGTGAGATGGCCACGCGCGTCGACAGGCCGTGGATCGCGATGGCATGCAGAATCTCACTCACCGTAGTGCAGCAGTCTTCTAGCACGGTGACGCGATAGGCGTCTGCTGCTTTTGAAATCGCGGTATGAGTCACGCAGTTTTGAGTCATCATGCCACATACCAGCAAGGTGTCGACATGATGGCTTTTTAAGACGGACTGCAACTGCGTCCGTTCAAAGCTGTCGGCAAAGTGTTTGATGACCACCGGTGCATCGCCTGCAACCTCCAATATCCGCGGGTGGATATCTGCTCCCGGAGTGTTGGCATTGAAGAACGGGGCAGGGCCACCGGCGGGATCCGCGATATGCTGGATCAAAACGATCGGGATATTCTCCTGTCGCGCTTGCTCGATTGCGTTGGCGATATTCTCCAAAACGCGCTGCGCATTGGCTAATGGAAACATTCCATGTTCGAAGTAATCCTTCTGCACATCGATCACGACTAAAGCTGGATACATTGCGGATAGACGATTTGGGACCAAGAACGAGCAAGTCGGAACGAACATGCCATCATGTATTGACGCCGGAGTATGATCATACTGCAACGGCGGATTCGCACGCGGAATTGGCTAGTAGTATTCGCATGTTTTCGACGTCTCCTTCCGACGGAAGTGGCGACTCCCTGAAACCCGTCCCTCCTTTTGCGATGATAGATCGGTCTTTGAGTATGAATCGTTGGAAAAACCTCAACTGCACCGAGATTCTCATCGCCACCGCAACGCTCGTGATTTTGTGCGTAATGCAACCGCTTCAAGCCGAGGACTGGGGACAATTCGGTGGCCCAAATCGGAATTTCCGCATCACCGATCGCAAGCCGGACGGGGATGCAGTGCGAACTTGGCAGGTCGCAGTCGACGGGGGCGACGATGCTCCCATCGTGATCGGCGATCGAATCGTGTACACCCAGATGGATGTTGCCGAAGACGGCACCGATGCCCACCGCATGGTGTGCCGCAACGTCGAGGATGGTTCGCTTCTGTGGCAGCGGTCTTTTGCAGAAACCAGTTATTTGTCGCAGGATATCAACGATCGCTATCCTGTGCGGCCTTTGGCAAGTGCGTGCGCATCCGGCGACCGCATCGTCGCGATTGGGTTCGGTGGGTCGGTACGGTGTGTGCGCCTGAACGACGGAGCACTGTTGTGGTCGCACGATCTCGTCAAGGAATACGGAGCCAAGCCTGTCCAATACGGTTCCTCAACCGCACCTTGGTGCAACGAGGAAGTCGCCGTGGTCGCATGCGGCGGTGACGAAGCGTTGCTGATCGCCTTTCGATTGTCGGATGGTTCGCTGGCGTGGAAGGCTGGCAAGGGGCCTGCGTCGTACGCTTCGTTGATCGAGTTTAGCGTTTCCGAGGATGCCTCTGCGGGAAAGCAATTGGTGTATGCGGCGGGAGATCAGTTGCTCGCAGTCGAAGCGCGAAGCGGTGCTGTCCTTTGGGAATGGGCGTATCCCAAGTCTGGGTTGACCAATGCCGTCACGCCCATCGCGATCGGACCGGGGCAGTTGTTGGTGGCGGGCCAAGGAATCGGCGGATCGGTCTTGCTGCAGATCGAGCAACCGGCGAATGGCTCGCCATCGATTCGCGAAGTTTGGCGCAACGACAAGATCAATCCGTTCTATTGCAATTGGCTGCATGTGCCCGGTCGGAACTTGGTGGTGGGGTTTGCGGGCAAGACACTCTATGGGCTCGATGTTCGCGAAGGCAAAACGCTTTGGCAGAAGCGAGGCTGGACCGATGCGAATGCCATCATGGTCAATGAGGATGTTTACCTCGTGCGAGGCGATGGCGTGTTGGCTCAAGTCGACGTCGATGCGAATGGGGTTCGGATCTTGAAAGCAACCTCGATCGCGAACGATCGGGTGTGGGCACCGATGGCAGTCCATCGAGGTCGATATCTAATTCGGGGACGAACAGGCCTCTACAGTGGCGATCTCGATGCCATCCCTTCGGCCGATGCATTGCCCGAGGGGACGGGTGTGACTTCGATGGATGCGATGTACGGCCAACCCAACGAACGCATTGCGGCGTTGGTCGCATCCGCCAAAGGGGATCCCATGCCTCTGACTTGGGAGCAATACGAAGCGGTTGCCAACGATGCGAGTTTGCAAATGGTGGCCAGCACGTGGAATGGGGTCTTGAATGCCTTGGCGGAACGCGAGCAGTGGGAACTTTCGAAGCGTATCGCCGAAGACTGGGTGCGTCGGGCTCCTCAATCGCTCGAAGGCTGGGAGCGTTGGGTCGAGATACTCGAGCGACTTGGGGACCAAGAACAAGTTCGAACGCAGGCCCAGGACAGGATGGTGGAAGTTGTGTTCGACTTCGAAGTCCCCGCCAACACTCCGCAGGACGCACAGGTATTGGTCTATGGCAACGCCGCGTCTTTGGGCAAGTGGCGAGGAACCGCGTTTCCTTTGTCGCGTGTCCCGTCGGGGCGATATCAAGGCAATGTGCTAATCCCGAAAGGGGACTTGCAATTCAAGCTCGCACTCGGTTCGATGGATCGTGTGGAAGTGCGTGTCGATGGCCGACAGGTATCGAATCGACGTGTGCGAATCAAGGAAGCAACCACCCTCCGCGGGGCAGTGCAGAATTGGAAAGAGGCTCCCAAGAAGGAGACTCCCTAATTTGAGGGCCGCAGCTTGGAAGCTCGTCGGCCGTGTATGGCTTTGGTGCTAGACTTCACTACCGAGAGACAAACCGATGGCAAGCAATCGATGGACGTTCTGGGGATGGTTCGCTTTGGTGGCGACAATCGGAATGATCGTTGAGTCGCGGCAGGTTGATGCCCAATCGGTGGTGGAACTCAAGCGAACAGGTGACGCTTGGCAATTGACTCGCAACGGACAGTCCTACGCGATCCACGGAGTGGGTGGCCAAACGCAACTGAAACGGCTTGCGGAACTAGGTGGCAACTCGATTCGGACCTGGGGGGCGGAAGGGCTCGATGCGATTCTTGACGAAGCCCATCGCCATGGCTTGAGCGTCTGCGTCGGCATGTGGCTTGGGCACGAGCGGCACGGCTTCAGTTATCAGAATGCCGACGCGGTTGCCAAGCAGATGGAGCAATGCTTGGAGACCGTGCGCCGCTACAAAGATCACCCGGCAGTGCTGATGTGGGGAATCGGTAACGAGATGGAGGGGAATGGCACGAACCCTGCGATTTGGTACGCCATCGATCACATCGCACGCGAAGTCCACCGCCTCGATCCCAGTCATCCCACGATGACGGTCATCGCCGAACTGGGAGCGGAGGGAGAAAAGATCCGCAACTTGGAACTCTTCTGCCCCAACATCGACATCGTGGGGGTGAACAGTTATGCCGGCATCGAATCGCTCGGCAAACGCATCCTCGCCTATGGAGGGACCAAGCCCTACATCATCACCGAGCACGGGCCTCGCGGGCCCTGGGAAGTCGAGAAGACCGCGTGGGGAGCGCCGATTGAAGCGACGAGTACCGAGAAAGCAAAGCTCTACGAATCGGGGTATCGCGCCAATGTTCTTGAGCACTCGGGGCGCTGTTTGGGAACCTACGCGTTTTTGTGGGGAAACAAACAGGAGACTACAGCCACTTGGTTTGGCATGATCATGCCCGATGGAACACGGCTGGAGGCGACCGATCGTCTTGCGCAATATTGGACGGGCAAGCAACCTGCTAATCGTTGTCCCTCTATCGAATCGTTGAAGATGGACGGTGAGGCGATCCTCAAGCCAGGAGATGTACGTGCGTTGTCCGTACAAGTATCGGATCCAGAATCCGACCCGCTGGACGTGACGTGGATCGTCCGTTCGGACTCGGCCCTGGTAGGTGAAGGAGGGGATGCGCAATCCGAAGAACGCAGTGTGGCTGGAGTCATTGAGGCCAACGGCATGCGAGCAAAGCTGACTGCGCCCGAAGCGGGGGGCAATTATCGTGTCTTTGTTGTGATCAAAGATGCGCACGGAGGTGCGGCGGTCGCGAACGTACCTTGGCAAGTCAACGCACCGCGCGTTGCGATGGCGGCTACGAACGCCGCGTTGCCGTACTTTCTCTATCAAGATGGCAGCACCGCGGCGCCTTTTGTGCCATCGGGATTCATGGGCAACGCACAAGCGATCGCCCTGGAGCAAGACTTTGCGCAGTCGCCTCGCTCTGGCTCCGGGTGCATTCGGATTTCGTATCAAGCCGCTGATGCCTGGGGTGGAGTGCTGTGGCAGTCGCCAGCCAACGATTGGAAGGGAGACTCGCCGGGCGGACTGAACTTCACAGGGGCCAAAGTTCTCGAGTTTTGGGCCAGGGGCGAGCAAGGAGGCGAGGTGGTGAACTTTCTGTTCGGAGCGATTGAGGGGAGTGGGCAGTATCGCGACAGTGCGCGAGGCGACTTGAAGGAGGTGCGTCTGAGCGATCAATGGCAGAAGTATCAGATCCCGCTCGAGGGACGCGACCTGAGCCGGATCAAGACCGCATTCGGTTGGTCCGTGGCAGGCTCAGGAAAACCGATCACGTTCTACCTAGATGAGATCGCCTATCGATAGCCACAGGTACCCGCTTTCCGCTGATTGCCTCAAACACATACGTGCCACCCACCTATTTGACTGTCTGCGCGGATCGTGTAAGCTTTTCGTGTACAGGAGATCCTCAAATGCCCAGACCTCTACGCGCCGAACTGTTCGAACCCAATAAAGTCTGCATCGTCCACTGCATCCAACGCTGTGTCCGACGTGCCTTTCTGGCCGGCGAAGACGCCGTCACAGGCAGAAACTATGACTTCCGGCGAGAATGGATCCGAGAACGGTTGGAGTGTCTCGCCTCTGTATTCGGCCTCGATGTGCTGACCTACGCCATCCTCTCCAACCACATGCACATCATCTTGCGCACCCGCCCAGATGTGGTCGCGACATGGTCCGATCACGAAGTCGCCAAGCGTTGGCTGAGCTTGTTTCCAGGCCAAAGAGTCGATGAATTCTTGGGGCAACCCACCGAAAGCCAGATCGAGGCTATGTTGGCCGATGGAGCCAAGATGGAAGCCATCCGGGAGCGGCTTAGCAATCCTTCGTGGTTCATGCGGGCGCTCTCCGAACCGATTGCACGGTTGGCCAATCGCCAAGACGAATGC
>JBKCUI010000339.1:0-2223 GCA_046318495.1 Pirellula sp.
GCTCCAGCCTTTGGCCCGGGAAGCTACATGGGTATGCGAATTCGCGAAGCCGGCTTGACCTATTACGGCTGGGTCGAGGTCACCTGGAATGGCGTCGACACGTTTGAGATTCTGGCAGCGGCTTACGAGAGCACGCCCGATACGCCAATCGAGGCCGGTAGCTACACATCCATTGTTCCCGAGCCAAGTATGATGGTCATCGGATCGCTCATGGGAGTATGTGGGATCGTTGCTCGCAAGCGAAAGCGCAAGCAATAGTTCTACTGCTCGCCCATTGCACACGCATCTTATACAGGGGTAGCCGCTCGGCTACCCCTGTTTCTTTTGATGCATGGGAACCCACCGTGCCTCGTACCTAGCGCCATGCCCTTCTTCTGTCATCACTCCCGATGCCAGGCACTTTGTGTTCCTTTGTGCCGAAATCCGAAATCCTCTTTGCGGATTCGTGCTCAGTCCGACAGGACGGTGCTCGTGCTCGTAATCGTCTCGCTGTGCATCGCGAGCTGCAAGCGCGCGGCGACTTTCAGCTTGGCAGGAGCCGCGCCCTCCCGTTTAGTGCCATACTCGCCGGACACGCCCGGTGTTAGGCACTTTCTTGCGTCTTGTCGCTTCGCCCTTGGAACGCATCGTCATCGCTCGTCTTCCATGAGCCCCACGCATCCGGCCGACGTTTAGTCCGTCGTTCGCAAAAGCAGGCTGGCATCGTTTGCTCGTTCGGAGTAAACGCGATATCGCCAATAAGGAGCAGGGTTCAACAAAACTTTGCCCGCGCCTTCGTAAACACGGACCCATCCTTCGCCTGAGGTGAATAGGCCCATCCAGTTTCGCGTCGGGCGTTCGATCGAAAACTTGACGCCTGCCGTTCGGGCGATGACCTGCCGGCCATCGGCAACTAACCTATCCCCCTTCTTTAGATGAACAGGTTCGGTCGGACCGCGCGTTGTGACAACGACCTTCCCTACGCCTCGCACCCTTGTTAGCAAATAAACAATTCCCTCTCCTGCCCAGTACGAAGTCAAGAAGGGTTCGCGATGGAAGCTTACATCGACCCCTTCTTCGGAAGCCCAATAAGCACCGCGATTCAAAAACCAGGTTTCCCCATCGAGCTCCAACACATGGAATCCGCCCAACGAAGACTCCAGGGTGATCGTTCCGGAACCAGAGTAAGTGGGGCGAAAGATCGCCTCATCGGCCATGATGGACCTAAAGACAACGCCAATCGAAGGAATGACCTTGGAGTGAATGTGCACATTTCCCTGGAGATAGCTGAACGCTCCCGCTTCCAAGCGAACCGTTTCGTCGTTCATGTGAACTTCGACGAATCGTGTACCTTCTAGTTCCTTGATAATGAAGTCAGCCACGATTCAACGTCCCCCAAGGATTGCTTTTCGTTCCAGGGCCTCTTCTTGCATCATGATTTCCCGCACCACTTCGAATGCGGTCGGAGAAACCCCGAACTCGACACTTCGATAGGGGCGGTCCAATACTGCGATCAGCAAGATCAAGGCTCCCAAGAAAAAAGCTACCATTCCGCCAAGAAAAAGGTGAGCGACAAATCGCATGTGAAAGGACCACATGAGGCCGAAATTGATCAGTGTTCCCACGATGACCACGTACCACATAATCGCCGGGATGGCAGCGTCCGAGGAATACCTCCGCTTCCTCCCCAGATCGGACATTAACTCGAAATGCTCTAACGCTTTCAACTGAATGATTTCTTCGCGACGGCTTTCATGATCGAGCGCAACAAGCTCCCGAAAAATTGGCCGCAGCTTTTCATGCACCGATGGAGGACGCACCCCCTGTCGCAGCAGAGGCCATTCTTCCGCAATAATATAGTCGCAATAGTCGAGTAGCTTTGTATTCAAACTGGACTTGAATGACGCCGGGTACTCCGCAATATCTCTGTGAAGCGCAAGCAGCGCAGACGCCTCCGAGCCTGCCTGCGACTCGGCTAGATTGACATTTTGATAAGCGGCCACTGCGACGAGGCTTACGAGCAAACCGTAGAGAACGCCAAACGTCGCAAGGAGTGCACCCACGATGTCATTCTCTCCCCCATTGGATCGAATCAGCTTCTTGAGCAATGGGCTCAAAAACGTACAACCGAGCCAATAAGCCCCTACAAAAACGACGGCTACCAGTATCGCAAGCGGTGCCAATGGGAGCTCGAAAACGAGATTTGCAAATTTCGATATACTCACGTCACTGTATCCCTATTCC
>JBKCUI010000340.1:0-7824 GCA_046318495.1 Pirellula sp.
GGTTAACGCGACACCGGAGGCCTTACGGCCAGCCGCTAGGAAGAGGAGCAGGAACGAGGTGGAGGAGGCGCACCGGCACTGGGAATGGACCGCAAGACGCACGTGTCATTCGCCCGTTGCCAGTTTGTCTCGCGACATCCAAGCCGATACGCGTTTCCTGATATCGGACGTGATAAGCGTATCCCCGTCTTGGTTGAACACAATCGTCTTCACTTCCGACAAGTCTTGTCGATCCAAATCGTAGACTTCCTGACAGATTGCATATCGCGGTGAGGCAAACCAAATCTTGATCGCCCCCGACGAATCACCTGTGGCGAAAATCGAGTCGGTCGGCGATACGGCGAATTGAACGTTGGCACCGATGGACTCTCTCAAGAGAGGTTTGGGTTCATCGCCCTCCTTGAGCTCGTCCGCGGCTCTCGGAACAAACACGATCTCATCCCCCAACTTGACCACCAAATAACGTACCGGAGCTTCGTTCGGGTCAACCCAACGCTCGACGAAGAAATCCAAACGGGTCGGTCGCTTCTCTTGAAGATCCTTTGCCAAGTTATGAAGGATTGGGGCTTGGCCCTCGACCTTCAAGGAACCGTCGGCTTCCAGCGTCGCAAGCGATGCCGCTTGATCGGGATCCCAACCGAACTCGAGCACGGCTGGTATCTGACGCAATGCGTGCCCACTCTCCGCATCCACGACGCGAAGCGATTGCTGTTTGTCATCGTAAACAGCCAATTGCTTTCCATCGGGCGAGAGCGCAATCCGCTTTTCGCCCGGTTGCAAGCGATACGGTGCCAGCTTCAAGCCGGTTCCTTGATCCAGGTTCATCGTATGAAGCGTCCCGTCTTCATTGAGCAGCAGCAAGCGATTGCCTTGGCGATCGCTGGTGCTCTTCTCAAACTTCTTGCGACCATACAAGACAGGATTTCCTCCTTGTTCACTCAGTCCGTAAACGCGGCCGTTTCTCATCGCCACGAAGACATGGTTGCCAGCGCGGAGTTTCGAGAGAACTTGCGGATCCGGACCCACGCGGTGATTCGGATGGGCGGCGATCCACAAAAGCTTCGGTTGATCCTCGCGAAGCGATTCGGACCCGACAAGTTGCGGCGCTTCCCCGACGATCGAGTACTTGAACGTGAACGTGGTCGTACGGTCGGTCGATTCCGTTTTGCTGGCGCGGTACGCAGAGCGCTGGCGAACATTGCAGATCACCCGATCGTCCGATCCTTCTGCGCTGCTGACCAACTCGACATCTTGGAATGAACGCAACGCATTGAGAATCGAGGGATCCTTGAAATCGGCATGCGGCCGTTCGGCTCGCTGCAATCGAGCACCCGCATTCGTGTTGGCAACAGTGTACGGAAGGATGTGGCCTGTCACGTCCAAGACATACAGCCGCTTGCCATCCTGGGACCACGTCGCGTGCACGGGCATACTCTCTTCCAAGATCGATAAGTCGTTGTTCAACTCGGGACCGTTGCCCGAATTGCGATCCCACAACCAAAGCTGTCCCTTGCCCCCGTCGCGGCGCATCATCGCCACCCAACCGGGCAGAACCGGGTTGGATACTGCAAAGGTCGCACTTGGCTTGTCGCGAGATTCCACGAACTTGGGTTGCCCTTGGTAATCAAAGACCAGCGATCTCGTTTCACCTCCGACAAAAAACGAACCGTCTCCCAGCAAGGTCAATCGCGGTTCGACAGGATCGCTCATTTCGCACTGCCATCGCCGCAGCATGTTTCCAGTGTTTTGGTCCCAAGCGCAGAACTCAGCCCATGCCTTGTTGGGATCGAGATTCCCCGCATAGCGTGTTGCGCTCGATGGAATCACGGCCGACGTAATGACCACACCTTGCGATGCATCGGCAGCGGTATCAAACAAAACCGCGCCTGGAGTGTGCCCAAAGTAGCTGTATCGCGACGCGGCAACCGCATCGTTTGGCCCGGTCAAGCTCGTGGTTTTTCCGGTGACCAAATCCCACTGATCGACCGCACCGTTTTCGTCCACCGACAGCACGTTCGTCGAGTTGCCTCGGGGATGAAGCCCGATCACAACCCGTTCGTAGTTGTCTTCACGGGTCAACTCACGTCGTTGCTTTTGCCGATCGACGTCCAGGGCAACCGCAGAGCCAGCCTTGTCCACGTTCACAATGTATTTGCCATCGATCATGGCCGTTCGTGCGATCACATTCTCTTTGCTCGTACCCGGGGTTCCGGTCAAGAACGTTTCGTAGATGACTTCGCCCGAAGTCGGAAGATACTTCCAAACGTGCACCACCGCTTCCTGGCTACCGGTGACCATCCGATGCGAAGCGGGATCGATGTCGATCTGTGTCACAGCGCCTTGATGCTGGCGAGCTAGGGATTGACGGTTCCTGAGGACGCCCGCGGCCTCGTCGAAGTCGACCGTGACCAGCGAGCCTCCATCGGACGCGAGGACCAGTTTGCCCGCGGCCGGATCGAGCACTCCGAGTTGGGTGTACTGGTTGTTCTTTTCAACGAGCGCGGGTTTCTCGCGCGCATTGCCTGCGATCGATTTCGGAACGAATAGCAGATTGCGTTCCCCTTCCGATTCCGACAGGACGAATACGCCGCGATCTCCTAACCAATCCACGTCAAGCAACGTGCCCTTCACATTGGGTGTGAGGTTATCCCATTTGCCACCTTTGGGCTTGATCCAAATCCCACCGCGAATCCCGGCGACGACCGATCCATCCGGACTGTACGCGAATCCTTGGAACAAGCGATTCTTGGTGACTTCCTCCTGCATCGGCTCCAGGTCACCATCGAGGGCCCAACGAATCAGTTGGGAGCCGACGGACAAGATGGCTTCATCACCGGACGGCGAAATCGCTACATCGACCACTGGTTGGCCGTCGATCACCTTCTTGGAAGCGCCTTGGACCAATTTTCCATTCTGGAGTTGCAGGGCCACGACGCGTCCACTCTTTGTGCCTGCGATCCCGCGATTGGTCCCCTTTGCAAAGTCGATGGCGGTGACTTCGTCTTGCAAGTCCTGAGGTTTCAAGTCGATGTTGCTTAGAAGTCCGACGCGTCGAGAAGCATAGTTGGTCAACTGGGGAGTCGGCTTATCCGTAAAGGCTTTCTCGACGACTTCATCAACCTGTTGCGCCCGTTCTAGCAGTACAGCCGCATCGATCGGGTTAGCTTTGTCTACTTGAGCGCTAGCGATGCCCAAATTGCTTAAACGTTCACCAACAGTGACTTGCGCAAGACGAGCAAGGGCATTTTCTTTTTGTCGTTCCGCCTCGGCTGCATTCGCATTGGCCTTCTCTTCGTTTTTCTTGGCTACCTTCGCATTATCTTCGGCTTCCTTTGCATTCTTTTGAGCGACCTTTGCATTCTCTTTCGCTTCCTCAGCGTTCTGATCGGCTCTCTCGGATTCCGTGAGTGCGGAATCCATCATGGTCAAGGCGAATGACGCATTCTTTACAGCACTCTCCTTCTGCTGGTTCGCTTCAATGGTTTTGTTGTCAGCGATTACTCGTTGTTTTGCTTCCGCTTCCTTAGCCTCATTGATCCATAAGGCCGCCGCAGTCGCACCAATCGCCCCCAATCCCAACAATGCAAAAACGGCATTGCGCAGGAACTTGAATCGGCTTTCGCGATTCAAAACGGCCGTCTTGGCTTTTTGGGCTTTTTCGAGGAGGGTTGCTTCTTCTGGGACCTTGGGATCGAGCGTTTGGAGAGCGAGGTCATAGTCCCCTTTGGAAACGGCGCAGTTGCCGTATGCGAAGCGAGCCTTTGCCAATTCCGTTTCGGCTTCTTGGTTGCCGGTCCAAACTTCGACGGCGTTGCGGAAGCCGAAGATGGCGCGGTTGAAGCGTTCGTAGTCCTGGTTCTTTTCTGCCAACTCGGCCAGGGACTTGGAGTTTTTTGTCAGCTCGATACTTGCTTTGCGATTCGCATTTTCGCGAAGGATAGCGCGTACTGCGTTTTGCATTTCCTCTACGGTCGCGTAACGATCGACCGGTTCGGTGCTCATGGCTTTCAATGCGATCGGCAGCAGCGGGCTGTCGCAATCGGTTTCGCGGATCCTGTTGTGGTAGGCATCCATGACCTTCGCATTCGCCGCCTTCTTGCCATCCTTCATTTCCGTTCCGGCATGGGGAGGATGGCCGGTGAGGATTTGAAAGAGCACGGCGCCCAGAAGGTAGATGTCGGTTTGTGGACCGATCTTATCATGGGCCCGTCGGGGGATTTCCGGGGCCATGTAGTCGGGGGTTCCCCCGATCGACGCGGACAGTTTTTTGTCGATGTTATGCGCCATGCCCCAGTCGGTGACATAGACTTCGCCGTACCCACCCAGGATGACATTTTGGGGTTTGATGTCGAGGTTGATGATTCGCTTGCTGTGGGCAAAGCCGACGGCGTCCATCATCTTCTCGAAGATCTCAAGGTTCTCTTCTTGGCTGCGTTTGGACATGATGCGATGCCAAACCGCGCCCTTGATGAGCTTCATCGTGTAGAAGAACGTACCTTGTTCGGTCACGCCCAACTCGTAGATGGGAGGGATGTTCGGGTGATCGAGATCGGCGGTGATTTCGGCTTCGTAGAAGAACTGTTTTTGAGCTCCGGCATCGGAGTTCCGTTCTTTCTTCAATGTCTTTAGTGCGACGACGCGATTGACGGCGGATTGGAAGGCGGAGAAGACGACACCCATGCCTCCTTCACCGAGTTTGTCGCGGATGGTGTAGTCGAAGTTGCTCTGCTGGGATTTTTCGACATTCGCATCGGCGACTTTTCGCACCGAGATACGCTCGAGCACCGAATCGGAGGCTTCCTGGCGTACGATTCGAATCGATTCTCCGGACCCTCTGTCGGCGCTGCCAATGGCGGCATCCCACTCGCGTCGCACGCGCTCATCGCTACCTGGGGTTTTGGCTTGGCTGCTCTTGGAGCCGGACGGTCGGCTTGAATCGGATTCGACCGGATCGTAGCCTTCCGTCTTTGGACTGTAGAACTCGGTCTTGCCTGCCTTTTCCCCATCGACTTGGTCTACTGCCCCATCGCTTGCTTGCGTGGGCGCATCGCTTCCGAGGGCGGAGTCTTGCGAGTCGCTCCCTTTCATTTCTACGGAACTATACATCTCCGTCTTGGGGCTATAGAACTCGGTCTTCTCCACGTGGCTGCCAGAGAATGAGCTTGAGCCCGCTTCATTCCAAGGAGTTGGCACGCTGCTGCCGCTTGCAGAATCCGACGTCGGCTCTCCACCCAACTCGACCGAGCTGTACATTTCCGTCTTCGGGCTAAAGAACTCCGTTTTTTCCGCTTGAGTATCCGAAAAAGCGGTCGTACCGGAATCCGAAGCTTCGGAACCAGCGGCATCGTCAGGGGAGGAAAAGTGGGTGATCGATTCCGTTCGCACTTCCTCTTCGGGTTGCTCGTCAGAGTTGGCATTGTTTGGCGTTTGGTTCATTCTCGAACTCCGGAATTGGACGGAAGCTTAATGGGATCGGATGATGGGGTTTCGCGACTAGCCACGGCGGAACTGGCCCCAAAGGTTTAAAAGGGAAGCGCGCGATCGCTGTTGCCTAGCGTCGCGAGCGAATGGATTGGATTCCTCGGGTGCATCATTTTGTTCTGAAGGAGCATTCGATCGGCCGGATCGCATCCCGATCGCCCCGAGCATGATGGCCAAGGCCACGGTGGGGTTGGTTCGCGTGTCCTCTCGATGCTCGCTCTGCGAAGCTGCGAGATACACTTCGGATTGCTCGCGCAGGAATCGGGCTGGCACGAATGCCGCTCCGTCGTTGATGTTTCCCTGTGGTGGCAAGCCACCGGACGTGGAGGGTATCGGTTCGACCTCTTCTTTTTCGTCACCGGGATTCATTTCGGGATCGGTGACCGTTTGCGGATCGGAATCTCGAACGGGGAAGATATCGAGAACTTCTTGCCCGCCATCGGGATTCTTCTTGATGATGGAATACACGCCGACCGGCAACTCGGGATCGCGGGCGAGAGCATCCTTAACCCGATTCAGTTCCGCCTGCGTAGGTGTCGTCGATCCCTTTTGATCCTTGGGGAAATCCACGGCGGTCGCTTGGTTGCCTTCCACCTTTTCCAGCACCTCCGCTGGAGTAGGCAGTTCGTCGTTGTCGGGTTCGCCATTCTCGTTTTCATCCACAAACGGAACGCGATACAGCAGGATCTCGGCTTGACGGTCGGCTGCCATGCGAGATTCCAGCGTCGTCATGTTGATCACGACCAACGTTTGCTCCGTTTTGGTTTCCATCTTCTCCACGACTGCGACGAACGTCGGAACGCTGGGCGGTGGAGTCGGAGCTGCCCATGATGGAGGTGCAGAGCGTTGTACATTGATTTGCTGCGTAACGTTGGTCAAGTCTTCGATGCCACTGGCAGCTCCCGCTTCCTGGAACAAGAAGAAATCGTTGGCTCGGCGAACGACGACGAAATTCTCAAGCGTCCCGTCGACATCGCCGCGAATGAACTCGGAGCTAAAGGGATTCTGCCGAACTAACAGGCCCGTATGGATGGTGTCGATGAGCACGGCAGGCAAAACAGTATTGCTGGCATAGACCAAATTGTTGATGGAAGAACGAAGTGGTGTCGTCCCCACCAAGCTTCCGTTGGCGGCGTGACTGATGCCAAAGAGCTTATCCGCATACCCCATGAAGTTCTCAAAACCTTTCTCACCGAGAACTCCAAACTGGCTTGCAACTTGCATATTGACGTGCATCGGACCTCCAGCGGAAAACACGTCATCGGTGACGAACGCACTTTGCTCCTGGGTCAGTAGAGACACCGTCGTAAAGAACGTGCCTGTGGCATTCGCAAAACCTGAGTTATTCACAATGCCTGGCAGGCCGGAAAGCGTTACCTCTGGGATGGGCAACAAATGGAAGAACCGCGTATCCAATGCCTGATTGAGAACCGTCTGATCAAAGGCTGCTCCGCCTGATTGGAAGGTTTCCAATCGCCCACCGCTTCCAAGAACCAGTTTGGATCCTGCTACGAGGATGATGCCGCCTTCGTCGGTGTTTGCACTGCGAGTCTGAACCGCGCCCAGGACGTTGATGTTGTTGGCACCTACTGTTTCCACGTAAACATTTGGCGAGTTGACTGAGACACCCGCTCCCGCCTTGACGACTTGAACGTCTAACGCACGATCGTTGACTACGTACAACGAATAGCCTTCGTCGGCATAATGTTCGGCGAATCGATAGATCTTCTTGATGCTGTCGGGGATGATCAATCCCGGGATTTTCACTTCCAAGTTGGAGAGGAAGTCGTCGCCACGCTGGCTCGCCTGCTCATTAACCTGTTCCCAGGAATTCAACTTCTCATTGCTTTCGGTCTCAGCATAGAGCTTTGAGACCGATGCATCGTGGATGTGGGCGAGTGACTTGGCCTTCAACGTCAGCTCGTCGCCGACAAGTCGCGATGCGTCCCCCTGTTCGATCGCGCCCTGGAAGGCCTTTAGGGACACATCGAAATACGTGGGTGCGGCATCCGCCGTAGACGCGTTCACGTCCCGTTCGAGGACCAAGTCTTCATTCGTGACGAGAATCTTGATCGGTCCTTCGGCGCGAATTCCTGGGGTTGGATTCTGGGTCACGCTCGATCCATCCGTTCCGAATTCAACGCGGGTGACCACGATCGGATCCGCTTGGCCGACGATTAGCTTCGCGGAGTTCTGAACGAAAAAGCCTTGTTTGGCCGAAGCCTCTAACTTGGCCACGGTCGTGTCGATCGCACTCAGATCGGCGTCGTTCGCGGTTCGATCTTGATTGGATGCGCCGATGAATCCTGTCACCGCCCGGAGGGAGACATTGGGGGCCACAAG
>JBKCUI010000341.1:0-30887 GCA_046318495.1 Pirellula sp.
ACCTAGACGTTTTTTGCTGCGGCGGATTATATTCAAAAAAGGACAGAAAAATGCAAGAAATCACTAATACCGACCCATCTGCCGAAAGAGGGCAGGCACTGACTGCCCTAAAGCACTTGCCCTCTTTCTTGATTTCGCGAGTATCCCTCGTAGAACGGGACTCCAGACCACGTTACCTCCATTTGCCGCAGCAAGTGCCTGCCTGAATTTGGCGAACGTCCATGCGTTACGAAGGAGTTTGCCCCCATCGGACGGCAACACAACCAGCCTGCGACGCCAACCCCGCGCTGCTGCTTTCGAGCAAAGTTCCATGATGTCAAGACGCCATGGTGGCACCGTCCTCTGCTGGCAGGGCGTCAAACTAGGACAAGCACGGAGCGCCACGGAACAAACGCTAGCTCCGTCTTGAATCCACTCCAAGGGACCGCGTTAAGAACGCCGCGATGCAATCCAAAAGGATCTTTAGCAAGATCCACTACGCGGTCGGCCAGGATCTTTAGCAAGATTCCCCACACGGTCGGCCAGGATCTTTAGCAAGATCCACTACCGGAGGATCCAGAAACGAGGAAGCTCCGCGATGAGATGTGCAGACGAAAACTCGAGCTTGAGGATGCATCGCTATTCCTATTGTTGCGATCGAAAGTGGGCGTAGTGCCCGCGAGCGGGATCCCAGAGATATGCATTCCATAAATACGTGCGGTACTTGAGCTCGCAGTTCTTCCTCAAGAACATCTCAAACCGCGCGCCAGGATACTCCCATCGCAAATTCTTGCCCCGCGTTCGAAACTTCTCACGGTTGACCAAGATCCAAACTCGCCCATCCTTGGCGAATTCGTGCTTCATCGCATCCAAACTCGAGATGAGTCGACCACCCCCGTTGCGATCGATCAAATGACCGTCGCGCATCACCGCAAAATCATAAAGCAACGGAATCGATATGTCGTAGTCGATGACGCCATGCTCAAGAAACGCCGTGTGCGTGTGAGGCTCCGAAATCGCGATCCGATCCCCCGGTCGCATCTGTGCATGCACCCAGCGCACGCACCCTGTCGAATCGCCGAGGATCGTCATCTCGTAACTGTCGATCATCCGCCACGGCGAAAACGACAGCAGACATCCCACGGCAATCAACGCGGAACTCACCATCACCGTCGAGACATAACGATTCAAATGCCGCTGAGGTGGATAAACGAGCGACACGCACTGCGAAAGCAACTGGCGAATGCACTCCACGCTCAGCAAACACCACATCGGAAACAACCAATACATGTACCGCAAACTCGCATTGGTGACGAGCAGATTGGTCATCACCACCCCCGACACCAAGAATGCCAACAGCGCCAGCGTGTTGCGATTCCGCTCGCGCCACAGCAGCGGTGTCCCCAACAACAGAAAGGCACTGAGCGCCACATGCAATCGCGAATACCCGATCAACAAACTAAAGAAGTTCATCGGTTGCCAAAAATGCGCCTTCACCGTCGCCTCGACCGTCGGCGATACCCCTTCCGTCCGCGTTAAGCACAGCGTCTGAAACGCGAGAAAATCCAACACGATGACCGCCCCGGCCAATCCTGTCACCACCACCAATTGCAAGTTGTTTCGCCAACCGAGATCCTTGGCAAACACGATGTAACAGAACAGCATCGGCACCGCCATCGCCGCCGTGATCTCCTGGCTGAGCACCGCGCTGGCAAACGCCACGATCGTCGCGATTCGGTAGCCTTGGCTTTGCTCGGTCACGAATCCTTTGCAGAACAAGTAAACCGTGAAAAGCGCAAAGAACTGCTGCATCTGATAGAAACGGATCACGTGCCCGGTGAAGATCTCCAGCGGGTGGATCGTCATCAAGAACATCGCCATCCAGCCGACCCACTTGCTCCCGATCAACCGCGCGCCGCACACATACGTCAACCAAACCGTCGCCAAACTCCAACCCACCGACTGCCAACGCAAACTCCAAAGATCGCCGCCAAAGGGCCAGGCAAGCGCCGCGGCCAAGTAATGAAACATCGGACTGCGCGTGTAGTAAACATCCTGGGCAACAAACGCAGGTGCTCCCGTCTCCAGAATCGCCAACACAGCTTGCGTCGATGCATACTCGTCGTCATCGAGCGGTTGCAAATCGAGTTTGTAGGCGCGCGTAAATACGCATAGCAACGCCACCCAAAACACCAGGAATCCCCAATACGGGCTATTGGGCAAATCCACGATGAACTGCGAAATACCCCGCGTCCACGAACGCAACTCGGCGCGGCTCAATCGCCCGACAACATCGACTACGACGCCCCATGCCACCGCCGCCACCAAACTCCACATCGCGATGCGCCAGGCGACACCGCTCTCGAACCAGATGTTCTCGTCTCGCTCTTTCCAACTCATCGCCACCAACATCGTGGTCAAAATCGACACGCACGCAATGAACAGCCCGCATACCAAGATCTCGCGGGTCGCGACCAATGCCCGCATCGGCTGCGGACTGCTGAATGCAACTGCCAACAACGTTCCAGGTAGCAGCACGGCCAGCCCGCTTGCAATCCATAGCATCGAGATAAACAACCAGCGATCGATCTCGCCAGCCGGATGCGCGATGCCGCGATAATGAAATTTGGGAAGCGCTTTCGCGGGAAAATCCACCGGGCCATCCGAACGGACCGGATACCACGCATCCCCATCCCGCAATACAATCGCCTCCCAGTCGGCACTGTGAAACGGCAACGACAAGGCTCCGTCTCGGGTCGTCACACCACCATCGATCGCCACGCTCGCAGACCAGTTCGAATCGCTTTTCGCAACGCAGCGAATCTCAATGGTGTTCTTCCCTGGATGCAGTAACGGCGCGATGCTGTAGCCAAAGTATCCCCCGGCGGATCGCTCCCGCTTGAGCGCGTTGGGAACTGGACGCTCCGGCATGTAGTCGGGTTGACTCGGCGTACGCCGCGACTCGGCCATCGTCCGCTCCGGGTCGTACACGCCCGCCGGTTCGCTGCGGTTGGTCGTGCGTTCGTATTGAAACGGCATGTTGTGCATGGGCGCTTCGGAGATGAACTCCTCCAACGACTGGTCCGCTTTGCGAGGCGATTCGAACGCATCCCCGACGAACAAACTCCCCACCTCGTCGGGATCGAGCAACTCCGGATTGACGATCGGATCCATCGCCGCAGACTTGCCCAAAATCCATTCGCCGTTGTCTTGATCGGCCGCAGGAGTCGATGGGACGGCCACCCGCTGGTCGTTGATGTAGACTTCAAAGCGGCGGTTGGTCAGCACGCGAAACCACGCCTCATCCACCGGTTCTTGGATTTCCCATGTCTTGCGAAAGCAAACCGGATCCTCGGGCTTGCTCAACGGATGCCGCAGCCACTCTCCCGCAAAGTGCGAGGCGTAGATCGGTTCCGGAACAATGCGCTGCGCCCGAGTGGTCGGCCCCGTAGTCTCGATAGCGGTTCGCCATTCTTTATCCCAATAAAACGTCTCCGTCCAATCCACCGTCTGGGGCCCCAGAGGCATCGGTTCTCCCACCCAACTTGCATCGCTGCGAATGGGGATGACCTGCCCCGTCCAGAGTTCGATGGCCCCATGAAAACTGACCCGCGCCGGCAACGATCGCGATTCGATCTCAACGCAAACCACGTTCTTGCCCAGTTGAAACGACGGGGTCAGATCGACGTAAAAGGGCAATCGCCAGTTGTCGTGCCCAGACCACTGGTACTCGCGCGGAAAGTTCAACGCAAGCGCAGGATCCTGCGTGCTCAACATCTGCCCCCGCTCGCTCGTCCCGCTTTGGTACGGGCGGGTCGGCCGCCAAAGATACGCGCGCCCCATCGGGTTGCGATTGACCGACACCTCCGCCCCACCGGTCGATGCAATCACAATCCACGCATGACGCACTTCGCTGGTGACATCGAAACGCTTTCGAAAGTAGCCGGCGCGCGATTCGCTTCCCGCCGCCCGAATCCATTTGCCTTGCAGTTCCAAAGGCCGAAAGGGATGGCGCGAAGTCGTGCACCATGCGGAGAGCGCGTAACTGGCCAGCACAAAGAATGCCATGGCCGCGACCCCAAGCGGCAGCCACGACCGTTTCGGAATGCGTCGCCAAAGCCGGCCTGCGCTCATGGTCGCTTCGCCGCCGTGCTGTGAAACCAAACTTCCTCGGCGTCGTTGCGCTGCGAAGCCGCTACGGCCTCGTAGCGTTGCATGCACGCCCGCAAGATCTTCTTGCTGTTGAAGCTCAAATGGCTTGCAGCCGCATCCATCCATTCCGACATGTTGGCCACTTCCTCGCGATGATCCTGACGCAACGCACAGATCTGGCTCAAATAGATCGCTTTGAGATTGCAGGGTTGCTTGGCAAGCACCAACTTCATGTTGGCCGCAGCCAACTCCGCCCGCCCGGAGTTGAAGTCCTGAATGGCGAATCGCTGGACCGCTCGAATCGATTCGCGAGCGATGGCCGGATCCTTCGACTCCATCGATTCCATGAAGCTCTCGTAGGCCGCATCGAAATGCCCTCGCCGCTCCAAATCGACGGCTTGAAACAACTTCGAATACGCGCTGTTGCGGCCCAGTCGCGTTTCGAGCAATCCTCGCTGGGCGATGAAGTGCGTGTCTTGGGACAACACCGGCATCCGCCTGCAAGCGGTTTCCAAAGCATCCAATGCTGCATCGTAGCGCCTCGCACGCGTTTCGGCCGCCGCGCGCTCCACCCATGCAGCCGCAGAGAACGGCCGCGAAACCGCAACCGCACAAAACAAACAGGCGACGATGAACACCAGGATCAGCGAACCCCCGATCCGATCGAATTGCACTTGGCCGCGCACCAAGATCGTGCCGATGAGCAATATGGCCCAACCGCTCACCGCCATCGACCAACCCCGTTTCGAAAACTGACAAAAGGCATCGCTGTACCCCGTCCAGTTCAGCGTGTCCCCAATCTGATGCAGTCCGAATTGGGCGATGTGGTTGGTGGGCAAGTTCGACACTTTGATCTGCCGAGGAATATCCACCGACAACACCTTGTTGCCCCAGAAGGCTTGTCCTTGTTCGGAACTGACGTTGATGTCACCGCCCAGCCACATCAAGTTGTCGTGTTGCATCTGCAGCCAAATCGCATCGGCAGTCAACGACGGACTTGTGTTCATCACGGCAAAGGGGTACGCCAATGCCACCATCATCATGACACCCGAAACCCAATTGCTCGATCGGCTCCACGTTCTCGCTCGATACGACGTAGCCAACACCCACACGAGGCCGACGGCCATGATGGCTTGAAACCATCGCGTGCACCGGGGCTGCGAAGCGTAGATCTCCGAGTACGCCGTGGCGTGACCATCGCGCGCCATTGGCACCGAGAACCAGGGATCCTTGAGGCTGAGCAGCACAGCAAACAATCCCGCCAGCGTGACACCAGCGAACAAAAGCCGATTCATCGATGGCACAGAAAATCGGAGGTTCATCGGCTGCCGCTCATACCCAATGCGTTGGCGTTGCGTTTGCTGTCGGCGGCGCGTTGAGAAGGGGTCGGTTCTCTAGGTTCGAACGGCTGGCAAACGATTCGGTCCCCAGGCTGGAGGACTTGATAGCCATCCACGATGACCCGCTCGCCAACCTCTAACCCTTGTGTGATTTCAATCCATGCATCATCGTAAGCAGCGGTCGTCACATTGCGGGGCGAGAACCCCGTCCCCGATTCGTCGACAACAAACACGATCCCGCGATTGGCGCTGATGGCGGTGACCGATCCCTGTGGCACACAGATCGATTTGCGATTCAACACGACACGTCCGAACCCGGTCAATCCAGGCACGATGGCTTTCGTCGGTTCGTCGAACACCGCCCGCACCGCAAAGGTCGCTGGCCACTCGGGCGATCCTGTTCCCAGCGGTCGAATCGGGCGATTGGTTTCCGGGCCACCGAGGGAGAAATTCACCATCGGACGTACCTTGGTCACCGTCGCTGGAAAGACTTCGTTCTGAAAAGCAGCCAGTCGGATCTCAACCTTTGCACCCGGTGAAACTTGTCCCACCGCCGTTTGATCCAGATACAGTTCGAACCACAAGCCGGACGCCAACAGGAGTGCTGGCCGCCCGGGGTCTTGGTTGTACTCCCCTTCGTGCACCAACACGCGTTCGACGATGCCATCCACCGGAGCCAAGGACTGATAATCCAACAGCTCGAGTTCGCGATGCTCGACTTGCAACGTCGCTTCGCGAATCGCCGACTCCGCCATGCGCATGCTTTCCTTCAACCCCTCTTCGGCGATGTTCGTGTTGAGCTGCAATTCTTGAAAAGAGGCCGTTGCACGCACCGCCTCCAATTCCTTTTCCAACACCGACTGCTCGGCGATGTGATTCTTTTCGCTGAGCTCTTTGTACATTTCGAGCAGTTGGTTCAGGATCTTCGATTCGCGTTCCATGGCCTTGAGCCGAATGCGTTCGCGATCTGGGCGTTCTTTCTCCAGGACGTTGACCGTGCCGATGGCGACGCGACGCAGTTCGGCTTGCGCCGTTTCCAAGGCTGCTTTAGCTGCCGCGATCTTGTTGCGAATCCGGCTATCGTCGAGCTTGACGACGACATCGCCCGCCTTCACGCGATCGCCTTCCTCGAAGTAAACCTTTTCGATCCGAGCCATGCCGATCATCGGGACTTGGACCGGTTCGCACTGCACCAACCCCTCGCCCAGAAAACGCACCTCGAGATCGCGAGGTGCCGCGGCTGCGACCGTGACGGGAAACCCCTGACCGGTCTTGCGCAACACCGTGGAGTAACCCAGCTTGGAGGTGTACATCCGAGCAATCGGGTTGCGGTACGCAGGCCAAATCAGAAAGTACGCTGTGAACGCGCACAACAGCGCGGTCAACACCGTGAAAAAAGCGATCCACGGCTGACGACGAATCTCCGCAATTGCCCACTGAACGATCACTCGAACAGTTTTCAGAATCACCGGCTGCGTGCCCCCAGAAACGTATCGATCTCGACCAATGCCTCAGAAATGCGACGCTTGAGTACAAAATAGCTTAGCATCATTTCGCTTCGGCGTTGCGCAGAAGCATGATGTTCTAGCTCTTCGGCATCTTTTCCGAGCGAAGGCAAATGCAGATGCCGAAGCCGAGTTTTGAGCATGTGAGCCGCCTCGCGGACCTGCTGAAAATCGCTTTCTCCGATGGCATCTTCGATCTTCATTTCCATCGGCGGGTGCAAATCGCGGAAAATCTGGACCAGATCGATCGTCAGCTCCGGATCGGCCTCAAAAGCGGATTCCATTGCGGTTTCATTCAGCCACTGGGTCATTGCAATTCCTCTTCGGTGATGCCTGGAACCATCACGCTCAAACGCTTGATCTTGTTGTAAATGCTTTTTTCGCTGATCCCGAGCATGCGTGCCGATTTGGCTTTATTGCCCCGGCAGGCCAGCAACGTTTGCTCGATCGCAATCCGTTCGATATCGTCCAAAGTCATCCCGGCCAATGCGCTAAAGTCCGAAGACTGCTGCCCGCTCTCGCCATTCCCTCGCATCGGTGCCGATGGCATCGATGCATGGGTCGTGGAAACGCCTCTCAAGCTCTGCGGAGAGGCCGACGACACCGCCGGTGCAAAGCGTTGTTCGTTCAATAGCTGTCCGCCCCCTGGATGCGCGTGCGCCGGTTGCATCATCGACATCCCGGAGTCGAACATCAAATCATTGGCCGCAATACGACGGTTGCGACTGAAGGCCAAGGCCCGCTCCAGCACATTCTCGAGCTCCCGAATATTGCCCGGCCACGGATAGGTGATGAGCGCCGCCAACGCATCGTCCGCTACGCGAGGCGCTTGCATCCCCTGACGCTTCGCGATACGGACCAAAATGTTCTGCACGAGGTTGGGGATCTCGTCCGCACGATCGCGAAGGGCTGGCATCATGATCCGCAACACGTTCAGACGGTAATACAAATCGGTTCGGAAGCAGTTGGCTTGGCACATGGCCGCCAAGTCGCGGTGCGTGGCCACGATCAACCGCACATCCACCTTGCGAACCTCGTTGCAACCGATGCGTTGGATGGTTCGGTCTTGCAAGAAGGTCAAAAGCTTCGGTTGCAATTCCAAAGGCAAATCCCCGATCTCATCGAGGAATAGCGTGCCGCCATCGGCCACTTCGATCCGCCCTGGACGATCCTTGACCGCTCCGGTGAACGCCCCTTTGGTATGCCCAAAAAGCTCCGACTCGATCAGATCCCGAGGCAGCGAAGCGCAGTTCACCGCCACGAACGGACCGTTCCCTCTGGGGCCTTGCTGATGGATCAATCGAGCCACCGTCGATTTACCCGTTCCACTCTCGCCACCGATCAACACGGTCGAGTCCAACTCTGAAATCCGCGCGATGCTCTGTGTTAGCTTGTCATCGCCTTTGGGCGGGACCGGTCCCAAGTCCACCGGAATCGAGATGCTCAGCGATTCTCGCAATCCCGAATTCTCGCGGCTCATTCGCCAGTTGGCGACTGCCTTGTCGATGAAGACCAACAGCTCGTCTTTGTCGTAAGGCTTGCGAACGTATTCGCACGCACCCTCGCGCATGGCGTGGATCGCATCCTTCACATCATCCGATCCAGTCAACACGATCACTTGCGTGTCTGGATAGTGCTTGCGGATGTGCTTCAAACAATCCATGCCGCTTTTGCCAGGCAAATGCAGATCGAGCAGTACCACCGCTGTGTCTTGATTGATGACTTCTAAGGCGGTGTCGCCATTGTCGATCGACAGAGGCGAGAACCCGGCGGCGTGCAAATGCGAACGCAAAATCCGAAGCACCATCGGATCGTCATCCACCGAGACGATCTGCACTTCCGTGCGATCCACCCGTGCTTCCGCCACGTTGACTGCCGACTGCCCAACCACCCCAGCGCCAGCCGATCCAGCCTGCGGCCGACCCGTCATGGGGCCCGACAGGCTCTGAATTCTGTCGGCTAACATTCTGTCCTCTCGTTCTTGCGCCATCTCTCACCTGCTTGTCTTCGCCCCGCAGATATTTGGGGGCTGAAATTCCTACTCTACCCAGTAATTAAAGCAAATACCGAGCCACCCACTGAACTTTCTTCCGGAAGGCGCAAATACGGTAAAAAGAACCGCACCTTGAAGGTTTTCCGGTGGGGCATCCCCCCTCTACGGTGACGGCCGCCTTCTAGGAAGCAATTTCTACATGCCAGGCTTACCTAACTCACCGGAACGATTACCGCCTCGATATTTTCCGACGAATCCGGCGGAATGGTACGCAACGAGCATTTAGGACCAAACATCTCTGGAGCAACCCACACCGCGTAATTCTCCCTTAGTCCTGTTCATCATCGCAATTCTTTCAAGGATGCATCCATGTCGGAACCGTTTCAAGCCAAGCACTCGTTCCAAAGCAACACTCCAAAGCTCTCGTTCGTCATCCCGGTCAAGGATGAAGAAGCAACCATCGCCGAACTGCTCGCTGGCATCGCCGCCAATGTCCAGGGAATGACTTACGAAGTGATCTTGATCGATGACGGCAGCTCGGACAATTCGTGGAGCGTGATCAACCAACAAGCCTTCCAGCATGCCGGCATCGTTCGCGGAATCCGTTTCCGCTCCAACCGCGGCAAAGCCGCAGCCTTGGCAGTCGGCTTCGACGCTGCAGCCGGCGAATACATCTTCACCATGGACGCCGACCTGCAAGACGACCCGACCGAAATCCCACGTTTCCTCGCGAAGATCGATGAAGGCTACGACCTGGTCAGCGGATGGAAACAAGTCCGTCACGATCCATGGCACAAAGTTCTCCCAAGCCGCGTCTTCAACCGCATGTTGAGCCGAACCAGCAAGGTCAAGCTCCACGACCACAACTGCGGATTCAAGTGCTATCGCCGCGAAGTCGCCAAGAGCATCAAGCTCTTCGGTGAACTCCACCGCATGGTTCCCGCCCTCTCGGGCATGAACGGATTCCGCGTTACCGAGATTCCTGTTACCCACCACGCTCGCCGCTTTGGCAAGTCCAAGTACGGAATCGAACGCTTCATCCGCGGCTTTAGCGACATGTTGACCCTCGGCTTCCTGCGAGTCTACCAAGAGCGTCCTTCGCACTTCACCAACACCTGTGCAGCCATCTTTGGTGCCGTGGCTTTCATCCTGGCCATCGCCAGCTTGGCTCTCGGTTGGACCACGGTCAACGGCTTGATCGTTGCGATGACCTCCCTCGTATTGATCGGCATGGGCGGCTTGACCATGGTCGCAGGATTGATCGCTGAATTGATGATCCGAAACGAATCGAAGATGACCGCTCAGTCGTCGGTGGTCACTCGCGTGGCCTACCCACCTCGCACCCGCGGCAATCAGTTGCGAGTCCCTTCCGTTCCAGCCGTAGCAGCACGCGGCTAGTCCTGATTCGAACGCACTCCCGCTGCCGAGGGTGGCAGCGGGAACACTTCTCTTGGCCGCCTCTTTTCACTGACTTCATCAAACCATCATGCAATCGCCGTCCCCCTTGAAAATCCTGGTCATCTCTAGCACCTACCCACGCAATGAAGGGGACTATGCAGTTCCCTGGATGCGCGAAGCCCATGCACGATTGACCCAACAAGGCCACCAGGTCACCGTCCTGGCTCCCTCGTACAAGGGACTGGCCAGCCACACCATCGATGGCATCGAAGTCAAGCGATTTCGCTACGCTCCTGCATCGATCGAACGCCTGACCCACGAAGAAGGAGCGACCTACCACGTCCGCAAACCGTGGATCCAACTCCTGGCGATTCCTTACATCATCATCGGCTGCATCGTCGCTGCCTGGACCGCTTTCCGCGGCAAGTACGATGTCATCCATGTTCACTGGCCATTCCCCCACGGATTGATGGGTCAAGCCGCACGGCTCGCCAGCGGTGCTCCGATGATCGCGATGTCCCACGGTGCTGAGTTCGCGTTGGCCCGCCGCAAAAAATGGGTGCGCCCCTTCCTGCGTCAATCGTTGCGAGCTGCCGACATCCGAATCGCCAACAGCAGCGATACCGCTCGCAATGTTCGCGAGTTCACCGATGGCATGCCATGCTTGGTCCTGCCTTACGGCACCACCGTCCGCTCGGTGCCTTGCACCAACCACTTGAACGCCAAACCTCGCGTCCTGTTCACCGGACGCCTGATCGAACGCAAAGGCGTCGAGTACCTGCTCCGCGCCATTCCACAAATCCTCGAACAGCATGACGCGGAGTTCGTCATCACCGGCAACGGGGATCAACGCCCCAAACTGGAAGCGATCGCAGACGAACTGAACATCCGTGACTCGGTGACGTTCCTGGGCTTTGTCTCCAACGAACAGCTCAGCCAGGAATACGCGCGCTGCGATATGTGGGTCAATCCGGGCATCATCGATAGCTGGGGCGATGCCGAAGGATTGGGCGTGGGTTCGATCGAAGCCTACTGCTATGGCAAGCCGGTGATCGCATCTGCTGTCGGCGGTATTCCCGACACGGTGGTCGATGGCGAAACCGGATTCCTTGTCGAGCAAAAGAATCCTGAGCAATTGGCGAACGCCATCAACACGTTGTTGGCCGATCCTCAACGCTGCCGCGACATGGGACGCGCTGGATTCGAATTCGCCCAACGCACCTTCGAATGGAACGCCATCACGAACAAGCTCGTCTCGCTGTACCGTTCGACCCGAACCGCCGATGCACCGGCCTCCATGAATTCCGCCGACGCATACCAGCAAGCAGCCTAAGAAGCCGCTTCGCTCCTGCTGTTGAACAAGCTCCCCCCACACCACCCCCAAGCGAATCCTGAAACCGAAATGCAACCAGCGTCCCTTGCCACCCCTCAGTCGTCGCCTCTCCCCAACTCCCGAACAAACTCCGTTCGCGATTGGCTGCGACCTGCGATCCAATGGACCTTGGCCGCGGCAATCGCTGTCAGCATGGCGGTGGCTGGTCGCAAGCTGATCGCTTCCTCGAACTTGCAGTGGAGCCATCTCTCGTGGGGCATGGCGATCGCCCTGACCTTGGCCATCGTCTACCGCGTGGTCAACGCCTACGGCTGGAGCTTGGTCCTGCGGGCCATGGGACTACCGGTCGACGGCGGGCAAGCGACCCGCGTATGGCTGATCTCGGAATCGCGACGCTGGCTCCCAGGCTCGATCTGGGGATACGTCTCGAGAGCCTCGATGGCGCAACGACTCGGCGTTCCGGTCAGCATCTGCACGGCATCGATGCTGCTGGAGTTGGCGTTGGTGATTGCCGCTGCCGGTCTGACGGTTATCCCAGCCATGATCCTGTGCAGCGACCGACTGCTGGAATCAGCCCGCACCCTCGATCTGCGATGGGCATGGGGAGCACTCGCCCTGGTCGCGCTCGCGTCCCTGGGAATGATGCTCGGCGGCCATCGCATCCTCACCAAGAAATGGGCGCAGTTCCAAAGCAAATGGGCCGCGCTGCGAACCACTCCCGTCCGAATGGATCGCGTGCTCATGGCCGGGGCCTACTTCCTCGCGATGAGCATTCTCAATGGACTGATCACCTGGATCGTGGCCGTCACCGTCGTCCCCGCATCGACCGATGCCTTCAGCTTCAGCACCTCTGTCCCCGTTCTGGCGATCCTAGCCGCGACCGCAGGCGCATGGCTGGCGGGCTTCTTTGCAATCTGCTCGCCGGGTGGCTTGGTCGTCCGCGAAGCGGCATTCGCCGCCATGCTTTTGCCCTGGTTGCCCTACAGCGAATCGCTCACGATCGCGGTCATCGCTCGCGTCCTGCAATTCGTCGCCGAAGCGGTGGTCATTCTGTGGATCGCAGCCGAAAGCTACTGGAACAACAGCCCTTCCCGCGCCTAAATCATGCAGACGGTCCACGCATCTTCGGATGCTCGCCGGTAGCGACGTCGCGCACATGTCCCGCCACGCTGGTGAGACTGCTTTGCGAACGCCATTGGGCATCGTCATGCACGAGCACGCTTTCGATGACGTGCGGTGAAAAACTCCAATGCATCAGCAGATAGGCACCGAGTTCTGCGTGATTCACTTGAAACATCGCCGTCTCCACCTCCGCTAACTTGCTATCCCGATCGACCGATTCAATCCTGGCATCGATGTACTTTTCGCCATGGCACGCATACATGGCGAGCTTGCCTAGCTCTTGAAAAAGGGCCGCGATCAAGCATTCTTCACCAAAGCGAACGGACTTCCCGTCATGGCAAGCGGCATGCAGCACCTGCATGCCCAGTTCGATCCCGCTATCCACCACTTCGAGATACAACGGGTGGACGACCTTGGCCACGACCCGCCGTGCGATCCGCATCATGCAGAAGATAGCTTTGGCCGCGAAACCACCGACCGTGGCGATGGCCGACTCCGGAGTCATGACGCCGCCGACCGGATGCCCGGACACGCGGGGGACGATTTGAGTCATCCTCTGCATCATACAGGCACTCACTTCTGGATCGCTGCGCATGGCCGCAGTCAACGCGTCGGTACGCGTGTTCGAATCATAAAGCAACATCAGGGTATCGCTGATATTGTTGGGAGACAGCGGCAACCATGCCCGTTCCAACAACTCGCGTTGGACCTGCAATTGCACAATCCGCTGGCGAATGGCCAAGCAGTGGCTGACCACCGTGCGGACTTGCTCGGCTTCGCACGGCTTTCTCATGATCTCATGCGCCACGACATGCGCCTGCTGCAATCGATCCATCTCGGTCTGACCGGAAAGGATGATCCGGACCGTCAACGGAAAACGCTGCAATACTTCCTTGAGCAAACCGACTCCATCCATGCAGGGCATCCGCATGTCGGTGACCACCACCGCTGGCTCGAGACGATCGAACAGTTCCAAGGCCAGCATGCCCGAGTCGCAAAAATGCATCTCCCAGTCCTTGGCCAACGACATCAAGCGCCGCTTGGTGCTGGCCAACAACATCGGATCATCGTCCACAAACAGGACGATCGGTTTGGTTTCCATCATGGTTCCCTTTCGGAGAAACGTTCGATTCGGACCCGATCTCGAGTTTGAGATGCGTTCCCCGTGCATGCGCGTCATTGCGTTCCAACAAGATACCTTCGGAAAACCGGGAGCCGCCCTGGCGTCGGCGGCGATTCGTATCGGTTATCCAGTGCGTCCTAAGGCTCGCCGATCGGAATGGTGATCGTGAACGTCGTTCCCTTTCCTGGCTCGGAAGCGACATCGATGCTGCCACCGTGTTGCTCCACCACGATGGAGTGCACGATTGCCAGCCCTTGCCCAGTTCCTTTTCCCACCGCTTTTGTGGTATAGAACAACGTGTAGATCCGTTCGAGATTCTCCGGCTTGATGCCAATCCCCGTGTCGCGAACGCTGAGCTTGACCGAGTTCCCGTCGCGCCACGTTTTGAATTCGATGATCCCCTCTTGATGCGAACGCTCGGGATCGGCGACGATCCCTTGGCGATCCATCTTCTCGGCGATCGCATCGCACGCGTTGACCAGCAGGTTGAGAATCACTTGATTGATCTCAGCCGGATGGCAAAGGACCTCGGGCAAGTCCGGAGCCAGCTTCGTTTGGATGGTGCAGTGCGAGCGCCAATGATTGCTCGATACGGTCACCGCGCTGGCAATGGCGTGATTGAGATTGAATCGCGCCTTTTCGTTGGTTCCTGGATGCGCGAACTCCTTGATGGCGCGCACAATCGAAATCACCCGGTTGCTGCCATGCAACGCTTCTTGAATGGCTTTGTCGATCTCTTCGCGATAGAAGTCGAGATTGTTTTGTTCACGCAATGCTTGAAACGCTTCGTTGAGCTGCTCCCGCGTTTGCCCCGGATCTTCCAATGCGCGTTCGATGCCACCGACCACGGCGTTGAGCCCTTCAAAAGCATCCCGCAAAAACGTCGTGTTTTCATGCACGTACTGGATCGGCGTGTTGATCTCGTGGGAGACCCCGGCCGCCAACTGTCCGATCGCTTCGAGACGCTGGCTGACCGCCAGTTTGCGTTCGACGTTTCGAAGATGCTGCGTGTTGCGCACGACCCAGACGTAAAACACGCTACCGCTACCGCCCGATTTGGAAGGTTGAGTCGCTCGGCTCGCCGACAGCTCCATATCGAACTCTTGCCCGCGCCCATTCACGCCGCGCGTCGAGAACTTGGGCTGGGCTTCCGTGCAGCGATGCACCCAGAACTCTTCTTGCTGCACGCTCCGAGACTCTTCCACCGGCAAGAGACTTTGGATGTAGCGACCGACCAGCAGCGATTTGGGAACGGCAAAGATCTTCTCAAACGCGGGATTCATCATCTCGATCTTGCCGTTGGCATCGAATTTGACAATCCCGTCGGCAACGCTGCGAAAGATCGTGAACAAATCCTCTGAACTCAACTTGAGCTGCGTGTACGCGTTGTACAGCTCCATGCTCATGTCTTCCAGCAAATGCTCCGCTCGCTTGCGAGCTTCTCGCTCGCGCTCGTACATTCGCTTGAACAACAGTGTTTCAGGCATGATCGATCGTTACTGCGCTTTTCTCTTGAGATCGAAGATCGCATGCGTTCCGTTCTTGGCCCCCAAATCGGTCCTTACGATCTCCAACGGGTCGCGGAAATGCGCCACCGCTTCGTGGATCAACCCGTCCGCCAAATCCGCCAGCGGACGACTCGATTCGTAGATCACGCGCGAATGCCCTTCGCCGACCGTCTCAAAGCGGATCGATGGCAACTCCGCATCCGGATACAGCTTGCGCACTTCGACGTGAATCTGGTTCTCGACCGATGCCAGCAGTTGCTCCGCGCTTTTGATGTGCGCCAAGACGGCACCCTTGGTCCGCACAAAGTACTGAAATAGATAGCGCCCGTACTCGAAGATGAGCTGCGAGACGGGAATGTTGGTCTGGCGATTCAACTCGACGATCAGAGTGACCAGTTCGTTTACGTCGTAGGTCGATACGGAGGTGTAGATCCCCTGAGAGGGCAAGTCGCAATTCGAAATGAGCGTGTCGACCATTTCAATGCCGTGACGAGATTCGACGAACTCCAAGAATTCCGTAAAGATAATCCCCTTCACCCAACACCTCCGCAACGGCTGAACTCGCTTGCAACACGGCCCAAGGACTCAAAGCTGATCGCGACCTTCATCAGTGGCTCGGCAGTCTTCGATTCGATGGAAACGCTCAAAACGCCCCCCTGAATCCCACAAGCGAATAGGGTTGGACGGTAATTCCTTCAGAATACACAGCCGCGACAGCCTTGGCGAGACGCCTTCGCCGCTGACTGCTAGCCTGGGTGCGCTGCCGACGCTGCTACCCGAGCGCCGCCAACGCCTCGATCCCGAGGATCGCCAAACACGTCGTTTCCACATTGGCTTTGCCGACCAAGCTCCCATCGGTGCGATAGTCGGTGATCCATCCCCCCGAAGTATCCTGCGCCGATCGCAACCGTTGCTCGATGCCGGCGAGGACGGCGCGATCCACGACGGGAGTTGGCACCTGACGCGATCCGAGGCGGTTGGCCGCGATCAACGCCAGCCCGAGCTTGTACGTGGCATATAGTCCCGAATGCTCCGTCGCCCGATCGCGAAATCCGACCCCATCCCACATGCGCATGGCTTGCTCCATGGCGCGGGCCGCGCGTCGCGGATCGGTCTGGGCAATCGCGACAAAGAACAGCAAATCCGCATACCCCTCGATGTCGCGCTGGCTGCGAATCCGATCGGTGACAAACTCCGAACGAATTTGCCATCCGTCTACCTCTGCCACATCGCGCAGTTCGTAATGCAACAGGGGCAATTCGGCTTCGCCAAACAGCATTTCGATCTTCCCTGAGCGCTCGACCCCATACTTGGCAATCGACTGGCGAATCCCCTCCGCCACCGTCGGATGCGATCCCTCCAAAACCTTTGCAGCCAGATAATTGTCGTGATAGAGCCAAACCACACGATGCCCCGAAAACTCCGGCAACAATCCCAACTCCGGAATCCGCAGTCCCACCAAAAAGGCCCGCCCCTTTTCAATCGCTTTTTCTTCAATGGCTCGCTCCTCTTGGGGTGCAGATCCGTCGCCTCGCTCGGCAACGCTCCCTGACACGCCTCCAACCGCCAGCCCGCCGAGAATGACTTGCCCGCCAAATCCTCGCAGCCATCCTCGACGACTCCAACCCTGCATTGCCCAATCCCCCTTCATGCCTGCACCCTTTATCCCTGCACCCGTCCTATTCACCACCCAAGCAATCGCCTTCCAGAAGATGCATTGTACTGGGTGCCACGCGCCCCCTGCCTCCAAACGCATTGGTGCTTCCGTGTGAATCGGCGAGTAATCGCTCGCGACGCGTGGCATTACGCCACCGATCCCGGCGCCGCCCCTCACTCTCGTCGCGCGGTATATTGAAGATTCCATGCGGTGACCCTTGCACTGGGATTCTTGCTCTGACAAGCACCCCACCGCACGATCCCTCTCGATCGATCGTCCAACCCCTATGACCCGATGTGTTGTCCGTTGTGGCGTCAACCGCACGCTGTACGCCATGCAGTCCAAATTCGAACACGGCCGCGGTGATGCGGTCATCGCACGCACCAATCGCGGCTTAGAACAAGGCGAAGTGCTGTGCGAAATCACGGAAACCAATGCGCACCATACGGAACAACTCCCCGGTGGCAGCATCCAACGTTTGGTTTCTGAAGAAGACCGCATCGAACTCGACCGGCTCGCAGCCCTGAAAGAAGTGGATTTCCGCGAGTGCTCGCAGCTCATCGCGCAAATGCAAATGAAGCTGTCCCTCATCGAAGTCGAACGGATCCTCGGGGGCGAACAAGTCACCCTCTATTACACCGCTTCCGACCGAATCGATTTCCGCGACATCGTGAAACGCTTGGCCGCCCGGTTCCACACCCGCATCGAAATGCGACAAGTCGGAGCGCGCGACGAAGCCAAACTGCTCGGGGATTATGGCGACTGCGGAAAACCCTTGTGCTGCAACACTCACCTCCCTCAAATGCCCCCGGTCTCCATGCGGATGGCGAAACTTCAAAAAGCCACCCTCGACCCGAACAAGATTTCCGGCCGCTGCGGACGACTCAAGTGCTGCCTGCGATACGAACAAGACCATTACGAAGAACTCGCCGCTGCCCTCCCCAACGCCGGAAGCGACATTGTGACCCGCGAAGGACGTGCTAGAGTATTGGCCGTGGAACTGCTGGCCAAACAGTTGCTGGTTTCCACCGAAGACAATCGGCGAATCTTGATTTCGGCCGACGACTGTCTCTCGGTCCTCAAACGGGGAGCTGAACCCTCATGAACGAACATGTCCTCGCGATGGTCGAACTGCTGCAAAAGGATCAGCGCTACCATCTCGACGCTTACCAGTTCGTCCGCGAAAGCCTCGCTTACGCCCAACGCGTGATGAAAATGCCCGCCCAAGATTCCGCCGGCGAAGAAGGCAAAACCGATCACCACTTGACCGGCCAACAACTGTGCCAAGCCATCCGCGAATACGCGATCGAGCAATACGGCTACCTCGCCAAAACCGTCCTCAATAGCTGGGGAATCCACAACACCGGCGACTTTGGCGAAATCGTCTACAACCTGATCCGCATCAAAGAAATGCGCAAAAGCAAAACCGATCGGCGCGAAGACTTCGACGATCAGTACGACTTCGCCACCGCGTTTTCACCTCGCTTTGAACGTCCCAACCATGCAGAAGCTTGATCCTTCTAGCCAGCAACCGCGGGCCATGTTCTGGCTCGCCTCCGCCTTGCTCAGCTTCTGGGGGCTCTACATGGCTTGGGTCTGCTACCAAATCCTAACGGCAGCCTAACCCCCGCGCCCGGCTTTTCGTGCTCGTGCTCGTGCTCGTGCTCGTGCTCGTGCTCGTGCTCGTGCTCGTGCTCGTGCTCGTGCTCGTGCTTGATGCGCGGCGACAGCGGCAATCCGCGAAAAGGATTCTTGGTCACGTTCGACAGGGGATGCTTCGATCGCGTCTCCCGCACAGCACGGCGATTACGAGCACGAGCACCGTCCTAACGGACTGAGCACGATCACTTCGCCGCCGCACCGCTCCCATCCGAACGCAGATACGCGATCAAATTGCGGATCTCGGCATCGCGCAAGGGCGACAACAAATCCGCAGGCATCATCGATAGCTCGCTTTGCTTCATCTGCTCGATGTCTTCGCGATACACCGTGACTTCTTCGGTTGCCGTCTGCAATCGGATCGATTCCTTGTTCTCTCCCCGCAACAACCCCGTGATCGTCTGCCCTTCGTTGGTCAGCACGATGATCGGTTGGTATTCGCGCGCCATCACGGCGCTCGGATCGAGGATGTTTTCGAGCAAGTAATTCAAATCGCGTCGATTGGAACCGGTCAACTCCGGCCCGATCTTGCCCCCCTCGCCAAACAGCGTATGGCACTGTCCGCACGTCTTGGTGTACAGCCGTTTGCCTTGCTCCCCATCCGGCTCCGGCTTGGGCTGCGCGATCAGCTTGCGAATCCGCTCCGCTTCCTTCAATCGATCTTCGCTGGTGGTTCGAACATTTCCCCACACCTTGCGCACCGTCTCCACCAGATCGGGATCCTTCAAACGCAAAATCTGTTGCACCATGTCCGCCGACAACTCATTGGCTGGGATGCTCTGAGTGGAAATCGCCTCAAGCAACTTGGACGCCGTCGCAGGCCGACCGACCATCGCATACCAAGCCGCCCTGCGATCGGCGGCGGACTCCCATCGCTTCGCGGACAGCATCAACGACTCCGCCAACCTGGCATCGAGCACATCGCTCAAACCCGCAATGCCTGCCGCACGCATGGCCGGTTCGTCGGTCAATTGCAACGCGACCTCCGCCAACTGCGGCGCTCGCACTTGCCTCAGAACGCGCAACCCCGATTGTCGCTCTTCCAATGTCCCCTGACGTTGAGTGACTTGCTTGGCGATCACCTCAAAGGCTTCGCGATCGTTGAATTTGGCAGCCAGCAACAAAGCCCGATTGCGCAGCTCTTCATTGGCCTGCCCCAACCACTCTCGACGCAATGCCGGCCAATCGGTCGGAGCGCTTACCGTCCGCCGTTTCTCCATCCCCCTCAGGACTTCATCGAGCAACCCGATACGTTTCTTTGGAGACTGGGCTCGCACCCCCACCAGCAACGCTTGCAGTTGCTCCGGCGCCACCGCAGGATCGGCATCGAGGGCCATCTCGGCCATCTGCCTGACCATCGAACGGGATACCGAATCGAGCTTCGACGCCGACAACAGCTCCGCAAAAGCTTTGGGTTCCGACTCCAAGACCTTGGAAATTCCCCACCAAATCATCTTCGGGAGATTGTGATCTTCGGCGTCTTCCGCATGTCCGGCCAAGCTCTTGAGAATGGGCAAGGCTTGGTCGGGCGTCACCTCTTGGCACCAACTGGCGAGCGCCAAGCGCACCTTGGGACTCGCGCTCTTGGCTAGCCCAGCGACTGCGTTGGCCAAGGCGGGACTCGCGCTGGTGAGCTTGCGTTTGGGTGACTGCCCCCGCAACGCCCAACTCGCCACGGACGACGGCGCCGTCAATCGCACCGCCCAACTAGCAATGTCCTCGCTCGAATCGTTCAGCAATCGCTGAAGCTCCCCTTCGGTCAACTCTCCGCATGCGGCCAAGGTCCAAATGGCTCGCAGACGAACTCGCACTTCTCCTTGCATCGCCAAGCCGCGAAGCTTGCTCAACGCATCCGCCGAAACCCCTTTCTCGGCAGCTCGCTCGGACAACAGGCGTCGAGCCGTGCGGCAGTACCAGTCGTTGCGATGGGTTTGATGCTCGGCCAACTCGAGATCGCTATCGCGGCTCAAATCGACAGCCACCGGCTTGGTCCCCTCATACGCGATGCGGTAGATGCGCCCGTTGCTGGCGTCGTGATTGGCGGGATTGGTGGTATGGCATTGATGCGCATCGTACCAATCGATGGCGACGACTTGGCCATCGGGTCCATAGCGGAAGTACAGGATCTGGCTGCTGCGATCGTTGGCGAGCAAGAAATCCGGCGCTCGATCTCCGACATACCCGCTACCGCGCCGCGCGAGTTGGTCTTGATTGAGCCGCGCACCGTGGATGTTGTTCATGAAGATCTGATTGCGATACCGCTCGGGCCACGATCCCCCCAGATAAATCATCGCGCCGCTATGGGCGTGCCCACCCCCAGCCGCGTCGCTCCGATTGTTGCCCGCGTGCGGTGTATCGCCGATCCAGTGGCGATGCAACGCGATGGTCGGGATGTCTTCGTAGGTAAAGCGATTGAAGTGATTGCCTGCTTGACGCTGATAACGAGCGTTTGGAATGACGTGATACAAATGCGGAATCACGCATGCGGTCAAGAACGCTTCTCCCACATCATCGAAATCGACGCCCCAAGGATTGCTGGTCCCGTGTGCAAAAACTTCAAACCGTTCGTGCACGGGATGATAGCGCCAGATCCCTGCATTGAACGGAACGCGCTGATCGTCGCCGACGCTCGCGCCATCTTTGCCCACGACGCCGACCTTGGAATGGGTGAACACACCATGGCATCCATACAGCCATCCATCGGGTCCCCAAATGAACGAGTTGAGGGTCTCGTGCGTGTCTTGGTATCCCCAACCATCGAGTTTGCGCACCGGGGCCGAATCGGGCACGTCATCCCCATCGCGGTCTGGGATGAATAGCAGATACGGAGCCGCTCCGACCCACACGCCGCCAAACCCGACTTCGATACCGCTGACCAAATTCAACTTCTCGGCAAACACCTTCTGTTTTTCGTACTTGCCATCGAGATCGGCGTCTTCCAGGATCAAAATGCGGTCGCGTCCTTCCACCTCGCTCCCTTCGGCGCGAATCGGATAGGTATACGACTCGACGACCCACAACCGGTTGCGATGATCGAGGGTCATGGCGATCGGCTGGCGCACGTCGGGTTCGTGGGCCGCGACCTGAACCGTGAAACCTTCGGGCAACGTCATGGCTGCGGCCACTTGCTCGGGTCGAAGCGACTGATGCTGCAGCACGTCGACCACCGGCACCCGATCCGCAATCGGAATGTTGGGCTCGGCGTCATGCAAACGGAAGTCATCAAAATTGATGTGCCCCCATCCTTCGCGCATCCGATCGATCAATCGAATCTGAATGTCTTTGCCTTTCCAACCCGTGGCGTCGATGACCGCTCGCCGCAGGGTTTCGGTATCCGCTCCTCGCACGGTTTTGAGGACCGTCCCCGAAGGGAACTCAACGATTTCGCAACCGACATTCGGCGAAGATCCCCCAGCGATCAAAAACGAAATCCATGGATGCGTCACCCGGAATGGTCGGCTGGTCATGGTCCCCATGGCCACGTCCCCGCCGACTTCAAAGGATCCGATCCAATACTCGCCTTGATGGTTGCTGGCCATGTCCTTGCGCCGGGCCGCCACGGCATCGCCTGCAATGGGCTGGTTGAAGAACGCTCCTCCCAACGCGGTCCAGTCGCGCAAATCACCGGCTTCGAAATCGACATTGAGCGTTTCTTGAGCGTTCCACGCGGGGCGGAATCCACCGAGCGCATCGTCGATGGCAATCGATGCGGTGGCGATCGAGCCTTCGATGTCGCGGGGATGCTGGGCTGGCTTATCTTTAGGCGCAGGAGACTGAGTCAGTAAATGCACGCCCCGTTTGCTAACCGACAATACGTCGGGGCGCCCATCGCCGTTGGCATCGCGCACTAAGACTTGGGTTCCGACTCCAGAATCGCTGTCGATGATGTTCGGAATGAACTTCAATCCACCGCTAACGACAACCGGTTTGAACCACACCAACATCGGGGGCTCGTTCTCACCGGCATCGTTGCCATTGTGCGCCCAGAAGCGTTTGCCGGTCACGATGTCGAGCTGTCCGTCCCGATCCATGTCGGCGATATCGATCGCATGCAGTTGCGAAATCGCCAAGCCCGTGGGGGACGATTCGACCTTGTCGGTCATGATGTCTTGCCGCGTCCATTGGTAGTCGTCCCCGGCTCGCGTCTTCTTGTAGATAGCCAATCCATATCCGTGCGCGGCCAAGGATGTCACCACTTCGGTCTTGCCATCGCGATCCAGATCGACCGCATACATCTGCGCCCCCCCAGGCCCCGAGAACTCCACAGGATGAAACTCCCATGCCGCCCCCGTATCGTTGGCAGGCTGTCGCCACCAGCCTTCTTTCGCCAGCATGTCCATGCGACCGTCATCATCGACGTCACCGATCCCCATGCCGTGCGTGAAGCGTTGGTAAGGTCCCGGCGCGCTCACCGCGCGAAACGTCCATTTCTGCGTTGGATCCGCCGGAATGGATGCGTAGCCATACGTGCCGCTGTTGATGCACAACAACTCCGGCACCCCATCGCCCGTGATATCGGCAAAGGTCGGCGACTCGTTGTCGACCACATCGAGAATCACGAAGCGTTCCCAAGAACTCTGTCGGGCTTTGGCGCTGCCGGGGTTGCGGTACCAGTGGGCAGCGGCCCCTGGAAAGCCGATGCTGACCACATCCAAATCGCCATCGCGATCCACGTCGTAATCGAAGGCGAAAAAGAACTCGGAGTAGCCGTTGATGTTGTAGGGCTTGGCCGGATGAAGGGCTACGCTCTGCTGAAAGTCTGGACCGAAGAAGGCCATGTATCCGGCCACCACGTCCATGTGTCCGTCGGCATCGAGATCCGCCAGCGTTCCTCCTTCGCCATGAAAGAGCTTGCTGAGCTTGTGCGATGTCCATTGCACATCCTCTTGGAATGCTTGAGCCGTTTCGGCTTGCAACCATCCCAACAGCGGCGCTACGAACATTGCAGCCACAGCACTCCACGATCGAAAACGCATTTCACAACTCCTTGACTCAGACCATGTAGAGAGGAAGGCCACGGAACTGGCCTGCGAGGAAGGATGCAAAGCCGCGCATCGCGCCGACGCGCGGCTTTGCTCGTTTGGGGGCGGGCTAGGGCAGGGGACTCAAACGCCAGCGCGTCCGAGCGGTTCCCTAGGATAACTTGCTGATGTCGACAAATCGCTCCTTGAGCGATTGATAAAGATTTTGATAGACAGGGAAGCCAGCGTCGTAGCTGCGCTGGGGGACCTTGCGCGGGGCAACGCGATCGACGACCGAAATCGTGGCTTTGCAGGCTTCTTCGATGTTCTTATAAGCACCATCGCCGACTGCTGCCAGCAACGCCACTCCAAATGCGGGGCCCTGTTCGGCATTGATGGTGCAGACTTTTTGCCCGAACGCATCGGCCAAAATCTGCTTCCAGAGCACGCTCTTGGCTCCGCCACCGCTCAGTCGGATCTCCTTGACCGGCACATCGAGCGATTGAATGATCTGCAAACTCTCTCGGAGAGAGTAGGCAACCCCTTCCATCACCGAACGCGCCATGTGCCCGCGCGCGTGCTTGTTCGTCAAACCGATGAAGCATCCTCGCGCGTTTGCGTCTGCATGCGGCGTGCGTTCCCCAGCCAGGTACGGCAAGAAGAACAAGCCTTCGGAACCTGCTGGAACCGCGGCGGCTTCTTCGTTGAGCACTTCATAGGGATCGATCCCTTTCTTCTTGAACAGCTCGGTGCACAACTGGCTGGCAAACCATTGCAACGATCCAGCGGCGGATAGCGTGACCCCCATCATATGCCACTTGCCGTGTACGGCGTGGCAGAAGGTATGCAACCGACCTGCTGCATCGTACTGCGGCGTATCGCTGTGGCAGAAAACCACTCCGGACGTCCCCAGGCTGGCGGTCAAGATGCCCTGTCGCACGATGCCGTTGCCAACCGCCCCGGCAGCGCAGTCGCCAGCCCCTGCCACGACCTTGCATTCGGTCGACAGACCCAACTCAGCCGCGACATCGGCCAACAACGTTCCGGTGACTTGCTCCGATTCATAGACCGGTGCCAAGATCGAAGGGTCCACGTCGAGTTTGCCGAGCAACTCCTTCGACCACTGACGTTCCCGGACGTTCAACAGCAACATCCCGCTAGCATCGCTGGCGTCGGTGGCTAGTTCGCCCGTCAGACGCCGTCGAATCTCGTCCTTGGGCAACAGCAAGTGCCGCAGCGCATCGTAATGCTTGGGCTCATGATTGCGCAGCCACAACAGTTTGGGTGCGGTGAAGCCGGTCAACGCGGGATTGGCCACCATGCGAATCAACGCTTCGCGCCCGCCTGCCCGACGCGTGATCTCCTCGCATTCGGCGCTGGTCCGTTGGTCGTTCCAGAGCAAGGCTGGACGAAGGACTTTCCCCTTGCCGTTCAAAAACACCGAGCCGTGCATCTGCCCCGAGAGCCCGATGGCGCGGACTTGCGTCGGCTTTAACTTGGCTTTGCGAACTACGGCGGCGATGGTGGTCTTGGTCGCTTGCCACCAACTCTCGGGATCCTGCTCGGTCCACAGGGGTTTGGGAGTCATCAATCCATACGTTGCGGTGGCCTCGGCAACCGGGTTGCCTGCCTCATCGATCAAAAGACTCTTGGTGCCCGAGGTGCCGATATCCACGCCGAGATAGTAGTTCATGCTGTTGCTATGTTCTGGGTTTGCGGTTGAAATGGAAGCCTTCATGATAATGCGTTCCCCAGGATGCGAGAATCACACGCATGGCGAGTCCACGACGTCCCCAAATCCTTCCTGCTCCTCATCGCGTCGCTGCGCCGTCGCGGCTACGGGCCATCGGCCTTGCCAAATCCTTTCTCGATCGCAAGGAAACGCTTCCCAAAATCCGCAACCTCTACCGTTGGATCCTGGGAATACTCCTGGTCGGGGGCGGCCTGGGCACGCTGGGTTGCAACCCGACGGCTCCTGAAACGAAGAATCCATCCAGCAGCAATGCTTCCGCCCCACCCCTGAGATTAATCCTGGTCGACTCGGCGCCGCTCGAGGCAGAATTAGCCTTGCGCTGGCAAACCGTCTCCGAGCAGAAGCTCACGATCGAGAACAAATCCCGAGGAGCGTTCAACCAAGAAGACGTCTCTCCAGTCGACGTGATCGTCTATCCCGCAGACTTTCTCGGTACGCTCGTCGATCGCGGTTGGATCACCTCGATTCCAGCCTCGATTCTCTACAACGATCGCGACGCCAATCCCGCAGGCGATACCCCCACCACCAAATCGGATGGCATCCGTTCGCCGGTCAGCGCTCAATGGCCTCCTCGCTGGCGAAGCGTTGCACTCTACGGTGGCAAGACCATGGGAGTTCCCCTCGGTGCCCCCTGCTGGCTCGCCATCCAGCGCGAACTCGATATCAGCCCTTTGCTGAAACTGCATCAAGCCATCGGCAGCAACCAAAACACCTCCACCCAATGCGACGCTCTGTGGAATGCGTTCCTCGAAAAAGGCGAAAGCCAACTCGCCGACAAGCTCGCTGCCCATCGCGCTCAACTGGCAGAGGCGCTGACGCAGGTTACCCCTGAGAGCAAGCGGCACTTGGTCGCGCGCTACTTGTGGATGATGTCGACGACCGAGTCCCGATTTCGTGGCATGTTCGATCTGTTCACCTTGCAATCCCGACTCAATCAACCGGAGTTCGCACGCACCGCGCGACACCTGCATCGCTTGGCGGTCCTCGAACCGCAAACGATCCTTGCCGATCCCGTCACCGCGTGGGAATCCGTCGCCGAAGGCAAAGCTCGATTCGGGATCGGCTGGCCCCGCAGCGACAGCCAACAACGTCTCGATGCCAGCGATGCCAAGCAGTCGTCGGTCCTGCCCATCGCATGGAACGGGGCCGATGGATTGATCGTCTCTATGGGTAAACGCACTCGCCAATCGGCCAATGCCACCGCCCTGATCCAGTGGTTGATCGCCGAGGAGCAACGGTTGGCCCTCCAAGCCCTGACTCCCCGCGCCGAACCGCTCGAAATCGACGATGACCGCAATGTGATCCGCGTAGACTATCGCGAATACCAAACCACACAACGCTTGGAAGCCGCCAACTTATCGATGGAACTCACGCCCCGATTCGTCGGCGCCGAGCGATGGGTCGATCTGCTCGGGGACGCATTGGTCGATATCTTGCGAGCCCCCGAGACGGCCGAATCGCGGCTCACGGAGTGCAAGAAACAATGCGATGCTCTGGTGGAAACCATCGGAAAAGAACGGGTTCGAACCAGCTTGGAAGCCGCCAGCGGCTATAGCAAATCGAACGAGAACCGTCTCTCGGAAGGCCCCTAGCAGCCCCGCATGCTCGCTTTCATTCCCGTTTCGGTCACATCGGATTGCATGAATTGGTGATGAATTCCTAATCATCGCAGCCCGCCACGACGCGTTGAAATCGTCACAATTCCAACAACCCGAGCCCACCGAGCCGGTTGCGAGTCGGTTCCCCAGCACTTCCCCCCCAATGAATTCTTAGCCGCTCGTATGATGATCATACCCGTCTCAAGCGCAATTGCCGATTCCTGACCATCGCACCATTCGACCGACGACCCTACCGTGATCCGAACTTGGCTTAGATCTCTCCAAAAGACGTTCATCGAGACACCCCTGCGTTCGTTGAGCGAAGTCGCAGCACTCTTCGGCCTCGCTTGGAAAGCAGCCTCCTTTCGCGATCCAGACGAAGCGAATTCGGCCAACTGGCTAAGCCGACTTCTTTCGCCGCTGAAACAAGTCGCACAAATAGCGAGGCCAACTCGAGATGCGGCTCTAGAGTCCAAACGCCTAAGACGGCGCCATCGGCTAACGTCCCTACCTGCCGTCGCTGCCGCCTTCATAGCCACGTTCTTGGTCGCGAACGCATGGTACGGTTCGCGATCCATCGAATCGAGATACGTCGCCCAATTCGAATCGGCAGTTCAAAAGGGCGAGCCAGACCGCGCACGACTCCTGAGCAACCATATCCTCCGCACCGGAATCAAGTCCACCCCAGCAGCATCCTTCGAGTTCTGTAAGTTCCTAGCACAAGAAAAGGACCTCGATCGCGCCAATGCCATCATCGACATCCTCGCCCCCAACGATGCCCCCGGTTATCCCCCCGCGCACGAGCAACGGGCCATCGCCTATTCCAACTTGATGAACATCGGCTCCACCGGGGATACGATCAAGGCTTTGTTTTGGCATTTGAATCAAGCCGGCCAGAAAAACAGCGAACCGATCTTGCTCGCCTGGGCCACCTATTACCGATTGACCGGCAATTGGGACAACTGCGTTCAATCGCTAGACGCCGCTTCCAACTTGAATCCGGCGCATGTTTTTCCCGCGGTTGATCTATTGCTAATGCGAGGCAATCGACCAGCCGCCGAACGCATGCTCGTTCGAGCCAAAGCCACCGCCCTCGCAAAACTCTCTAGCGATCCGCTCTCGAAAGAAAACCGGATCCTGCTCGCGCGCATTCAGGCACGATTAGGATCGGCCGACGAAGCTGAACAAACTCTGAAAGCAGGCCTCGCCCTCCTCCCCGGCGACAAAGATTTGATGCGGACAATGGCCGCGCTCGAACTCGCCAAGTACGACAAAGCTACCATCGACCAGAGCACCGTCGAAGAACGCATCGATCAATTGTTGAAGACCGCGGCCACGATCGACGATCCGACCGCGGTCTTTGATCGCATGGTTCAAATCTACCAATCCTCCAACTTGCCAGAACATCGAACTCGCGTCCGCGAGTATCTCGAAGATGCATTGAAGACCGATGACCAATCGGCGTTGACCCACTTTGTCCTAAGCATCATCGCGGTCCTCGAAGACCAACCCGAACGGGCCATCGCATACTTGGAACGCTCCCTCGAATTGGCACCGAACCAACACTTGGTCCAAAACAATCTGGCTTGGCTCCTCTCAAAACGCACCCCACCCGAATTGGATCGGGCACTGATGCTGTCCCAATCCGCGATTGAATCGGCGCCGAACATCGCCACCTACCACGACACGCTCGGTTCCATCTTTTTGTTGCGAGGCGAGTACCCCGAGGCCGTCACGGAACTCGAACGCGCCTTGGTGGGAATGCCGGAAGCACAGCGAAAAAATGTCCACGAGAGACTCGCATCCGCTTATCGCGCTCTGGGCAACACCGAGTTGGCCGACATGCATGCGGCCCGCAGCCAGAAGTAATCGCTGCCAAGAAGGTATCGACTTCGCATCCGCACGCTTCATCGCACGCGAGCATTGCACGCGAGTAACGTCTAAGCCGGATCGCGCCAAAAGATTGCCAACCACACCGTGGGCTCATCCGGCGTGGTCCAATCGATGCGATGCTTGAGTCCAGCCGGCAGCAGTACATAGTCCCCCGGACGCATCTCCAATGGCTCTCGCCGATCGTCGATCGTCATCCGAGCCGCCCCCTGCAACACGACCACCCATTCGTTCTCGGTCTGGTCATACCAAAACCCCGGCGGGGAAACGTGCCCGTGCGAAACGATCCGCTCGATCCGCACCTGAGGCCGGCTTATTACGTCGTCGACCAACTCGCGGGGCAATGCCCGTGGCAGATCGCCGAAAAGGTTTCCTAGCTCTTGCGTCACAATGCAGATCCTCTCGGCTGGTGCCCGAACGAGGGAAGGATGTCCACAACGCGGAAAGCTCGGATGCGCGTTACAGACCGCAACTTCGTCGCGAAGCGTAACGAACAGGATTCCGCCTCATCGCTACCCACGATCTTACCCCATACCCCCCACTCCCAGGTGGGTTACACTGAGAGCATCCTCTACCCCACTTACCTCCAGGCCATCCCATGACCCCTGCCCGCACCAGTCAGATCGAGCGAGAAACCGCTGAAACCCAAATCCAGTTGCGGCTCAATCTAGACGGGACCGGCAAGCATTCCATCGCCACCGGTGTCGGGTTCCTCGACCACATGCTGGTCCTGTTCGCCCGGCATGCGCTGATCGACCTGGAAGTCCAATGCACCGGGGATTTGCACGTCGACGCCCACCACACCACCGAAGATATCGGCATCTGCCTCGGAGCCGCCGTCCGCGAATGCTTGGGCAACAAATCGGGTATCCGTCGCTACGGTCACATGATCCTCCCGATGGAAGAAACGCTCGTGACCTCCGCAATCGATTTCAGCGGACGCGCCTACCTCGTTTTCCAAGCCCCCATGCCTTCGCAAAAAATCGGTGAATTCGATAGCGAACTGGTCGAGGACTTTTGGCAAGCCTTCGCCAACAACGCCCATTGCAACTTGCACATCCTCCTCCATTACGGACGCAACACGCACCACATCGCCGAAGCCATCTTCAAAGCCTCCGCCCGCGCGATCCGCATCGCCGCCGAACTCGATCCTCGACAACCCGGTATCCCCAGTTCCAAGGGAGTTTTGTAAATGCTGATTTCCACCCTCCGCGCTACAAGGGCACTCTGCGCCGCATTTGCCCTCTGTGTGATTGCATTGTGGATCCATCCCTGCTGCGCCCAATCCGCCACTTCGCCCGATACCGCGCGCCAAGATCAACGCATCGCGGATCGTTTTCAAGAATGGTTGCTGGATCAATGCGCTCGCCATCCGATGTTTTCCTCGAGCCTGGGCAACCACGATCACGACCACGAACTCGATGATCTCTCCCCCGAAGCCCGCGCACGCGATCTGGAAAACGATCGGGCGGTCCTGCGCGAACTCGAAACCCAAATCGACAAATCGCAACTCTCGCGCAACGCGCAAATCGACTTGGAGATCTGGCAACACACGCTCAAGTACCGCATCTGGCAAGCCGCCAACAGCGACGACTTCGCCAACGACCCAAGGATCTACCTGACCTACGCTTCCGACAGCGTGTTCACCCTCCTGACGCAATCGACCCTGCCAAAACACCGCAACGTCGAAAACTCGGCCCAGCGCATTGCCAAGATCCCGCAAGTCGTCGAAGCCGCCAAAAAATCGATCGGCAAACCTCCCAAGATCCTCACCGAGATCGCCATCAAACGCACCGAAGGAGCCATCGCTTTTTACGAGAGCGATATCTTCACTCTAGCCGATGAATCGCCCCACCTGAGCATCCTCAAGCAACCTGCGATCAGCGCAGTCGCTTCCCTCAAAGAGTTCAAACGCT
>JBKCUI010000342.1:0-10244 GCA_046318495.1 Pirellula sp.
GGCTCTGGCAACTGAACTGCCTGTTTGGATTACATCAACCAACAATGAAAGTATCTGAACAAACCAATTCGCTCAGTTGCAATTTTCTGACTTGTCGCAATGGGAAACCGTTGCGGCGATACTTTTTGACTGACTGCCAAATCGGAGTACATGTGTCGTGAGTTCGAGTCTCATCAGCGTCTGCCAAGATGTTGTAGCTCAATGGTAGAGCAATGTCTGATTTTAATTTCGTCAGGCAATTTCAATGAACCTCCTGCATCCAAGCGGGTCTTTAAACGCAATCAAGAAACAAATGAATGAACAAGGGGAAGCAGATCAAGCTTAGTGCTTCATTCTGCTTTGCGATTCTCGTTCGACTGCCAGTTGGGATTACATCGTCTGTTAAACGATGGCACAGAGTCACTTACCTCTGGCCATATTCTCAACAACCCTTCGTCGAACAGTTTTTAGTTGAGGAGATCTCTCCAATGGCAAACAAGTCTTTATTCGCAAGCATGCTTGGCCGACTGCCGAAGGCCAACGCCGTTAACGAAGCGGGTGGCCTAGCGTACAAGCTCGAGCCAAAGCACGCCCTGGCTCAAGTTGCCGCTACGGGTACGTTCGGTAACGCGTTCTACAGCACGGCTGAGACGCAGCTTGATGAAGTCCTGAAGTTGATCGATGAAGTCGACGACAACCAGTACTTGGCGAAGCTGGCGCTGTACGCTCGCGAGAAGGCATATATGAAGGACATGCCAGCCGTATTGCTAGTCGCGCTGTCGGTTCGTGACACCGAGCTCATGCACCGAGTGTTCGACCGCGTGGTCGACAACGGTCGCGTTCTGCGAACCGTGTTCCAGATGATTCGCTCTGGCCATTTCAAGAACAAGGATGGCAAGGGCCGCGTGGGTTTGTCGAGCTCTGTACAGCGAGCATTCCAGCGCTGGTTGAATACAGCTTCGGTAGGAAAACTGTTGAGCGCGTCGATCGGTAACGATCCGAGCTTGCGGGATATCCTGCGCATGGCTCGACCGACGCCGAAGGATAATGCGCGCCGAGCGATGTTCGGTTGGTTGACTGATAAGTCGATCGACAAGTGGGCACCGGCGACGGAAGCCGACTTGCCGGCTGAAGTTCAGTCGCTGATCGCGTACCGCAACTCGGAAAGCGAAGAAGCACAAGCGTTGATTGCTGGTGGACTCGATAACGTCCGATGGGACTTGTTGTCTGATGCTGCCATGGGACCGAAGGTTTGGGCTGCACTGGCTCGCAAGATGGGGCCGCAGGCGCTGCGCATGAACTTGAACACGTTGCTGCGACACGATGTGTTGGCAACAAGTGCGATGGTCGACTACGTCGCTGACAGGATCTCTGACGAGTCGGAGGTTCGACGATCGAAGCAGTTCCCGTACCAGTACTTTGCTGCGTACTTGAACGCGGATGACAATGTTCCGCAGAAGATCAAGACTGCACTGCATAAGGCAGCCGAGATCGCCTGTGGAAACACACCGAAGTTGCCGGGACCGGTTGTTATTGGTTTGGATACGTCTGCATCGATGAACTGTGCGGTAACGGGACATCGTGGACGAGAGGCAACTTCGAAGATACGATGCGTCGATGTGGCCGCACTGTTCGCCGCAGCGATCCTGCGACGCAACCCGGACAGCGTTGTGATTCCGTTCGATACGTCGGCTTACGATGCCAAGATGGATCCAAACGATTCGATCCTGAGCATTGCTGAACGATTGGCAAAGTACGGTGGTGGTGGAACAGATTGCTCGCTGCCATTGGTAGCTGCCAACAAAAATTATGCGATGCGCAAGTTCGCCGGCGTGGTTCTCGTTAGCGATAACGAGAGCTGGGTGGGAACAGGACGGCAAGGGTCGACCGATGTGATGAGGGCTTGGGAAGTCTTCGTTGCCAAACAGCGTTGGCTAGCAGGAAAAGAAGCTAGCCCCAAGCTAGTCAACATCGATCTGCAGCCGTACCAGACAGTTCAGGCTTGCGAGCGAGCTGACATCATCAACATCGGTGGCTTCAGTGACTCCGTGTTCAACGTGATCAGTGCGTTCTTCGCGGACAACAAGCAGCGATTCGTCTCTGAAGTTGAAGCGATGGAACTGTAAACGCGAATTTGGCGATAGTCCAAAATGCGAAAAGACTAGACATCCACGGGTCGGTGCTCCGATTCGTGGATGTTTCCGTTTGAATTGCTCGCGTCAGTGCCTCTTCTTGCTCTTCCATGTCCCTCCGTATTGGTATCGTGGGTTTTCGGGCTTCACCTGCTGGAGGCAATCCGGGCACACAAAGATCCATTTCCGCGATTCGTCGATGCGAACACGATAGAGAACATCCCGGTTCTCCTGGCAACGATCACAGGATTTGGTGCGAACGCGTTTGATGGGCATGTTACCGAGACTTCCAACTGGGCTGCGGAAGCGACAGGCTTCGGAGCTTTTTTAGGCAACTTCCGTTGTCATTCTGCCAGCAGTTCTTGCCCGCTACAATCACAACGACGATGGCTGAGCTCCGATCGAACAACATCGATGTCGTCGCCCTCTGTCGTATCGAACGGAATTCGAATCGCATCGAAGCGAGTCCTGTCTTCGCAGTCCCAATGCTTCATGCGATCCATTTCCGAGTTCGATTGATTTTTGCCGGCAAGTGATTTCCCAGCGCCACGCATATCCAAGCTGTAACGAAACCATTCTTGATTGGACGCGTAAAACGTCGCTTTGGCGCGAAATTCTGCAGTTTTTCGTATTTGATTTTTGTGTTCGCCGAGAAAATGCCTAGGATCGAGGCAGCATCTGGCCACCCAACTTGAGGGGAGCTACACCCATCGACGTATGCGATTGGCAACCATCAAGCTGTTTGCCCATTCCATGCAACCTCTCGCACCTCAAATCCACTTCAACCTGAACCATCCATGAGACTCACTAGCCGAATCCAATTCGTAGACCGCTTGTTTCGAAAATCCAACGGCACTGTCGCAAGCAGGGCAGTTGCTGCAGCGCTCTTTTTCTTGCTGCTGAATCCAGCGTTCGCTCAACAATCGGCCGCTCCTAGCGGTTCTACCGAAAGTCCTCCGCGAGATGCCATGACGGCGATCGAAATCCCCCATCAACCCGATGCCATCGAATTGGGGACAGGGCCATTGCCAGATGCCCACACACCGGAGTCTTGGCACAGTCAGTATGGGAGCAAGTTCGCGCGGAACGTGACTGTAGCGACGTTGACGCCCTTCTTGCCTGATCCCGAGAAGGCGACCGGCACGGCTGTGATTGTCGCGCCAGGCGGAGGCTTTAGAACCTTGTCGATGGAAAATGAAGGCTGGCAAGTAGCCAAGGCGCTGGCCGACAAAGGCGTGGCAGCGTTCGTGCTCAAGTATCGCCTCAATCAAACCGCGGCAGATCTCCATGAGTTTGCGAAGCCGACCCCACGACGCCCCGCAGAAAGTCCGACTGTCCCACGTCCTGCGCCAACGGAAATGGCCACACGCATTGCGCCGCAAATTGCCGACGCAAACGCTGCTTTTGCTCTTATCCGATCGAATGCCGAAAAATGGCGAGTGGATCCAGACCGCATTGGGATGATCGGATTCTCCGCCGGAGCGATGCTTACGATGACTACAACGTTGAGTAGTAGCGAGGCCAAGCCCGCCTTCATTGGCACCATCTACGGTGGTATGAATGCTGTCGAGGTTCCCGCCGATGCGGCACCCCTCTTCGTGGCCATTGCGGCCGATGACCCACTTTTCCCAGTGGGCTTTGGTCTGATCGAGAGCTGGCGCAAAGCGAATCGCCCTGTCGAATTGCATTACTACGAACAAGGTGGCCACGGTTTCGGAATGTACAAAAAACCGACTACCAGCACTGCTTGGTTCGACGCCTATGTCCTTTGGCTCGGAATGCATGGATACTTGAAGCCCGCGAAATAGCCTATGCGTGCAAGACCATGTTCACCACACCAGGCTTGCTACAATCCGCACGAAGCACGGGTCGACAACAATCAACAGGAAGCAGGTCATCGTCCTGCAGCACGACCAGGCGAAGTGGCGGGGCGAGGTTTTCACAGTTCATCAACCGGGCGACGAAACGAAACTCAATGACTTCCCACGAATACCGACATCCATCGGGAGCCCTGGGATAGTCGGTCGACAGGTGAAGCCGTTTGACTCATTCCGGCATATGGCATTGGGTGGGCTGGTTCTTGGGACCGGCTTTCACGGGTGAGTCTAGTTTATTGCTCGGTGGGTATCGCATTTGGGGTTGGTCGTCGAATCGGTCATTGCGGGTAAACTGGAACGAACGAAAGAGGCTTCGCGAAGAGCACCATGACGCAACCTGCGGAGATGAAAACGAAGTCATACGTTTATGGCGTTGACATTTTGGATGGCGATGATGCCTGGGCGCTGTTCGATGCATCGTCACAAGGTGATGTCGCAAACGTCCGCGCGCTTTTGGAAAAAGATCGACGCCTGGTCAACGCTCAGTATTGGTATCAGTTCCCGATTCACCGAGCCGTCGAGGCGGGGCATGTCGACGTTGTTCGCATACTCCTGGAGCATGGCGCGGATCCAGGCCAGTCTCGGTACACCTACGACTCGTGGGACAAACTGTTAGCAACAGCTCGTCAAATGGAGCACTCCGAAATGGAGTTGCTGCTACGTAGCCACATGGAGCAGAGATTCCATTATCAACCTGAATTTGACTTGCTCAAGAACGCCATCGTTTCGAGAGATGCGTCTGCGATTCAACAGGTGCTGGGGCAGTATCCATCTTTAGTAACAGCCAGCGATGCATTGGGAAACAACGCTCTTCACTGGTGCGTCCTGACTCGTCAGATGGAGTGGATCAAACCATTCGTTTCCGCTGGCTCACCCATGGACGCATTGCGAGCCGACGGGAATTCCCCGGTCTTGTTGGCTGCCTCAGGCGCAACGGACTATTGGTATCGTGAGACGCGAGGTCGGTCCCATCCATCGCTTCGAAATTCATTTGTGCTGGTTGGTTACTTGCTTGCCCTGGGGGCCGAATACACGGCATCTGTGGCGGCGGCGGTTGGTGACAAGGAACGGCTGAACCAAATCATTAAGAACGATCCAGATGCAGCCCGGCGGTTGGACTCCTCGCGGCTCAGTCCGCTTTCGCGTGCTGCGGCATCCGGCTACGTGCACATCGTCCAATTGCTTCTCGAACAGGGGGCCGCCCCGAATATGCCGGAAGAATGTGCACCGGAGGGACGAGCGCTGTGGGAAGCTTGCTGTGCGAACCATATCGATGTCGCGAAGGTGTTGCTCGATCACGGTGCGAATCCAAATGCAGGCGTGGATTCGAGTGAGTGCTGTTTAACGATCGCGGAGGTTTACCACGGTGAGCAAGCCAAGCCACTGCAGGAACTTTTGCGCAGTCACGGAGCGTATTGGCCGCCGTATCGCATGGACTTGGTACAGTTGAAACAGTCGATTCGCGACGGTTCGCCCGCTGTTCAGCACGACGAATTTCTGCGTTGTGCCATGCAGCATTGTGATTCGGAACTACTCGACTTACTCCTAAGCTCAGATCACACCGTGATGGATCGATTGGAAACTGGGGGCGAATTGGCGGGACTCAAGGATCCGGTGTTGATTCGAAAGCTCCTTGAACGGGGGCTCGACCCAATGCGGCGAAACTATCTTGGGAAGACGCTCGCCGAGGTTTGCCGAGAGAATGGCAATGACATTCTTGATCGAGTGATGAATGGGTCTTCAGGACCGTAGAAGAAATCGCGACACTCCACCCGACATCCTCAGACGATGATCGATGGCCCAGTACATCCCCTTGCGCGTGGCCTCCCCGTGCACTAGGCTCATCTAAACCACCATGGGGTTGGAGGAAGGTGCTCCGAGCAGGCCATGCCCGTGCGAAGCAGACATTCGTTTGTTCCAGCGTTTTTTGTGTAAACGGCAGCGTGCTTGCTTAACCCAAACGGAGAGGAACGCGTTCGAGTTGCGATAGGGCCCAAGCGCACCGAGGCAACTACGCCCATCCTGCGAAACGAGTGATTCGAGGACGGACATGGGTTGCGAGGCGCCGTGAATTGGACGCGCAATGGGCCCGTTTTCGAACCTGTACTGCATTCTAGGGCATTTGATCGATTTGGCCGCGTGGAACTGAACGCGATCTTGAATCGGCATGGTTTCGAACTTGTCGTTTTGAAGTTGAGGTGCGCGTCGACGGGCCTGGAGACCCGTCCTACGGTCGAACGCAAGCGTCTTGCGTTTCGATGGGGCTCGTCCCCATCGGACGGCAATCGCAACCAGCACTTGTCCCACCGCCACGTTTTCTGGCCAACCAATGCGTCGGCGGCACGCAACGCTATGTCGGCAATCGTTAGCGACTGGCGTTCACGCAGCCGCAGAATCCCCGCCGCAAGGATCGAAGCGACTTCGACCCGTCGCGGCTCGTCCGATCGGCGCGAAGCATCAGCGCAGTGGGTCATGGGCGAAATCTCCACAAAAAAAGAATGGCAGTTAACTTGGCCGAGCGCGGCCTTTACTGTTAACCTACAGGGCGGAGGTGTGTGTTGACGAAACTTCGTTAATGATTCCTAGCGGATAAAGAAAGCTCTTGTTGGTAAAAGCGATCCCGTCTCTCATGTTCGACGTTTCCCATATCCTGGCGCGAATCGAGTCCGGCGATCAGGCGGCCTGGATCCTCGGCATCTCGCCCAAGACTGCCGACCGCTACTGGGTTCATGCGCGGGCTTGGCTACGTCGTGAAACGGAAGGCGGCGATCGCCTACGAATTATTTCGGAAAATGAGTGACGCTGGCGGCACCCTTTCGTCGCATTGAAGAGCGACACCCTTCGTCCCTACTCGAGGAGCTACCATGACCGAAGAAACCATCTTCCAGGAAGCATTGGCTCGATCTGACGCAGATCGAGCCCGCTTCCTGGACCAAGCCTGCTCGGGTCAACCGCAGCTTCGGGCCGCTGTCGAGGCGCTCCTTGCCGCCCACCAGAAGCCAGACAACTTATTGGACAATCCGCCAGGCAAGCCCGTCGCGACCGTGGTTTCCCAGCCGCCCGAGGCAGAGTCGGCGGCAACTGGCGAGCACATACCGAATGCCTTCGGCTCCCAGGATGCCAATGTGCCTCTCGCCTTGACCACCGACTATCGTCGCGATGCCGTGGCGGGCGTGGTCATCGGCGGCCGTTACACGCTGCAAGACAAGATCGGTGAAGGGGGGATGGGGGAAGTCTGGGTCGCCAAACAGACCGAGCCGGTCAAACGCAAGGTCGCTTTGAAGCTGATCAAGACCGGCATGGACTCCAGGGCGGTGCTGCTGCGCTTTGAGCAGGAACGACAGGCGCTGGCGCTGATGGATCACCCGAACATCGCCAAAGTCCTCGATGGTGGGATGACCCCCACCGGCCAACCCTACTTCGTGATGGAACTGGTCAACGGCCTTCCGCTCAGCGGGTTTTGCGACGAGCTCAAGCTTTCGCTCAAGGAACGGCTGGAGCTGTTTGTGCCGATCTGTCAGGCGGTACAGCACGCGCATCAGAAGGGGATCGTGCATCGCGATCTCAAGCCGGCGAATATCCTGGTGACCATGATCGACGGGAAACCGATCCCCAAGGTGATCGACTTTGGCGTGGCCAAGGCGACCTCGGGGAAGCTGACGGAAGAGACCATGTCCACGGGCTTCGGAGCGGTGGTCGGGACACTCGAATACATGTCGCCGGAGCAGGCGAGTTTTGGTGGCGAAGATATCGACACACGCTCCGACATCTACTCGCTGGGAGTGATTCTCTACGAACTGTTGACGGGTCTGCGGCCGATCGACGCCAAGCGTCTCAGGAAGGCGGCGCTCACCGAGATGATTCGGATCATCCAGGAGGAAGAGCCATCCAAACCGAGCACGCGACTGTCCACCGAAGAGTCCTTGCCATCGCTGGCTGCGGTGCGGCAAATCGAGCCACGAAAGCTGACGGCGCTGCTGCGCGGCGATCTGGACTGGGTAGTGATGAAGTGTCTCGAGAAGCAGCGAGATCGGCGGTATGAGACGGCCAATGCACTGGCCCGGGACGTCCAGCGTTACTTGTCCGATGAAGCTGTGGAAGCTCGACCGCCGAGCGCGGGATATCGGCTGAAGAAGTTCGTCAAGCGGAATAAGGGGCAGGTGATTGCGGGGACACTTCTAATGCTGACTTTGCTCACCGGATTGATCGCTGTGGCAGCAGTGCAAAATGCTGCTAACTCGCGGCTTGCCGCATCACTGACCCGAGAGACCAACGCCAATACGGCACTGGCAACCGCCAATCAGGAACTCGTCGAATCACGTGCCGCCGTGTTGGCTCGTTACGAACTGGCCACCGATGCGATCAAGACGTATTACACGGGCGTCAGCGAAGATTTTTTGCTCAAGGAAGAGAAATTCAAAGATCTGCGTGACCGGCTGTTGCAATCGGCCGGCGAATTCTACCACAAACTCGGTGGACTACTCAGCAAGGAGTCGGACCTGCCATCGCGGCGTGCGCTGGCACAGGCCAACTTCGAACTGGCTGAGCTGACTGGACTGGTGGGCCGACCGGATGATGCTCTGGCGGCGTATCGACAGGTCCTTGCGACACGAGAAGCCATGGTCGCGGAATCACCGGACGATCCGGACCTGAAGTTCGATTTGGGACGTAGCCTGACGGCTGTCGCTGCTGGACTTCAAGCAAGGGGGAATCTTGAAGAGGCGGAGACATCCTTCCGAAGGGCTGAGGGCCTGTTAGCTGAATTGCCCCCCGAGGTTGCCCAGGCGAAAGTCACTCTCGCGGAATGTCGTTCGAGTCTTGCTCTGGTGTTCTCGAGCTCAGGGCGATTTGCCGAGGCGCTCTCGATCTGCGGTCTGGCACGCGCGGAACTGGAGCGGCTTGTCGCCACACCTGATCCCCCGCTGCATGCTCAGCGCGATCTGGCGGCTACGATCGACTTAATCGGCCAATTCTATCGAGATGAGGGGAACACAACGGCGGCGGAAACCGAGTACCGAACGGCACTGAAGATCCGCCAGAAACTTGTCGATGAGGTTCCGGAAAACAACCGGGATGCCGATATGCTGAAAGTTGGACTTGCTGGCAGCTTCAACCAACTCGGAATCTTGTTTGGGCAACGGGGCCAGTTGAAAGAGGCAGAAGCGGAATACGGGAAAGCGCTGGCGATCTATCAGCAACTGGTGGACACGAATCCCGCTGTCACGCTGCACCATGCACTGCTGGCGGACGGGTACCGGCAGATTGCTTTGTTGAATCAGCAAAAAGGACAGTTTTCGGAAGCCGAGATCCTTTTTCGTAAAGCGCTCGCGATACGAAAAGAGCTGGCAGTCGATAACTCGGCGATCGCGCACTACCGCGAGTCCCTTGCGAGAAGCCATTTCAATCTCGGTGACTTGCTGCAATTAACAGGGAGGCCGTCGGAAGCGGAGGCTGAAATTCGCGAAGCGAATCACATCTATCAGCGGCTTGCCGATGATAGTCCGGAAGATAACGATTTCAAGCTCGTTCTGGCTAACAGCCGTGTCAGTCTCGGCACCCTGCTTTCCCAAAATGGCCAACCCGCGAAGGCGGAGATCGAATTGCGTCAATCACTCTCCATACTGAAGGAACTGGTGGAAGCCAATCCCGAGGTGATCGATTTCCGCACTTCGTTGGCCGCCAATCATGATCAGCTTGGCATTCAGTTGGCCGAACGAGGTCAGCTTGAAGAGGCGGCAACAGAGATGCGTCAGTCGCTGGCGATTCGCCAGAAACTGGCCGACGACAACCCGGAGATCACGGATTCACAGAGAGACCTGGCGATCAGTCACAACAACCTTGGTCGTCTGCTGTTTCTGATCGATAGCAGATCGACGTCAGGAGAGGAGCAATGGCGCCGAGGGGCAAAGGTTTTGGAGCGACTGGTCGCCGACAACCCCGAGGTGACGAATTATCGCAGTGAGCTGGCAGCCGCTCACAACAATATTGCCTTATTGCTTATGCTCAGTGGCCAATGGGTGGAAGCCGAGACCGAACTCCGCCGGGGGATGGTGCTTCGCCAGAAGCTGGTCGCTGACAACCCCGTCGTGACTGATTTTCGCAGTGAACTTGCTGAAAGTCACGGAACCCTTGGCGGCCTGCTCTTCCGGACTGGCCAAATGCAGGCTGCAGAGAATGTGTACCGTCAGGCGATTGAGATGTATCAGCAGTTGATCAGCGACGAACCAACAGTCAGCTCACACCGCATCAACCTTGG
>JBKCUI010000343.1:0-6551 GCA_046318495.1 Pirellula sp.
CGCCTTTGCTGCCGCGCTACGTATCGACGGTCGATAGCGGCAATCTCGCGGGCTGCTTGATGGTACTGGCCAGCGGTTGTCGCGAAATGATCGATGCGCCGTTGAGCTCGCCGCGGTGGGCGCATGGATTCCGAGAAACCCTAGACGTGCTGCTGGAAACCCTCGATGCATCCCCCCAAGCGTCGGGCTGGAAATCGACCCGCGGCAAACTCACTCCATGGATCGAGAAACTGCGCCGAGAACCCATTAGCATTCGCGACGCCGCGACATTGCTCGAACGGTTGTTGTGCGATTGCCAAGACTGGTCGGCCAGCGCCGACCCATCCGCAATGTGGTGGATCGAAGCGGTGCAATGCACGAGCCTCGACCATCAATCCCAATTGCGATGCTTGGCTCCCTGGCTTGCGATCCCAGATCCGGTGATGCCCGGACTATCCCCATCGCTGGCCATCGATTCAGTCCATGCATCGCCATCCTCTCCTCCATCTTCATTGTCATCGTCGTCAGCATCGCCGCTTGAAGCCGTGCAAAACGTGCGAGCGAAACTCGATGCGCTCCATCGCAAAGCGACTTTGGCGTCGGTCGCAGCCCTTCCGGTAACTGAATTGGCGGAACTGGAACAGCTCCTCGCTTTGGGACGTCGCGAGTCCTGGCCGACCGAGAGCCTTGATTGGTTGCATGCCGTCGCCATGGCATGGACGGAGGGAGCGCGCGCCGCAGGCCAACAGATTCAAACTCTCCAACGACTGGCCATTCAATCCGACGAGCTGGCGTTGATGGACTTCACGCTGCTCTACAGCCCGCCGCGCGAAATGTTCTTTACAGGATACAACGTCAGCGATCGTCGCATGGATAGCAGCTGCTACGACTTGCTCGCCTCCGAAGCCCGATTGGCCAGCTTCATCGCCGTCTCCCAAGGCCAGATCGATCAGGAGCATTGGTTTGCCTTGGGACGATTGCTGACCAACAGCGGTCGGTTGCCGACACTGCTGAGTTGGAGCGGATCGATGTTCGAGTATCTGATGCCGCTGCTGATCATGCCCAACTTCCCCAACACACTGCTCGACAGCACATACCAAGCAGCCGTGCGCAGGCAAATCGAGTACGGCAAGCAACGCGGGGTGCCATGGGGCATTTCTGAATCGGGCTACAACGCGATGGACCAGTTTCGAACGTACCAGTATCGGGCCTTCGGAGTCCCCGGACTGGGATTGAAGCGAGGCCTAGCGGACGATTTGGTGATCGCACCGTACGCCAGCGCTCTGGCGCTGATGGTCTCACCCGAAGCAGCTTGCACCAACCTCCAACGCCTCGCCGGAGAAGGGCAGCTCGGGCCCTATGGCATGTTCGAAGCAGTCGACTACACGCCCCATCGGCTGCCACCCGGGAGCGACCGTATCACCGTGCGCCAGTTCATGGCCCACCACCAGGGAATGAATCTCCTATCCCTCGACCATGTATTGAATCACCAACCCATGCAGCGACGGTTTGCATCCAGTCCGACGTTGCTCTCTGGGGAGTTGCTGTTGCAAGAGCGCATTCCGAAAGCCACCGCTCCAGTCTATCCGCATGCCAACGAAGCAGCCGTCGTTCGGCCTGCGACCGCTGAAACCACCGGCGCCATGCGGATCCTCACCGAACTTAACCCACCTACCGTGGAATCGCATTGGCTGTCGAATGGCCGCTATCACGTCGCAGTCAGCAGTGCAGGGGGAGGCACCAGCCGATGGGGCAATCTCGCGGTCACGCGTTGGCGCGAAGACGCCACACGCGATGCGATGGGGGGATTCTGTTACCTTCGCGATATCGATCGAAACCAGATTTGGTCGAACACCTACCAACCGACGTTAACGATTCCAACGCGCTACGAAGCCATCTTCACACAATCGCGGGCAGAATTCCGCCGGACCGATTCGGAGATCGAGACGTACACCCAGATCAGCGTCTCGCCCGAAGACGATGTGGAACTCCGGCGCATCACCTTGACCAATCGCTCCAATGCTCCTCGTTCGATCGAGATCACCAGCTATTCCGAAGTCGTTCTCGCCCCGCAGGCCCAAGACGAATCGCACCCGGCCTTTAGCAATCTGTTCGTCCAAACCGAGTGGTTTCCCGACCGCAGCGCCATCCTCTGCACGCGGCGGCCACGTTCGACCGAAGAGCATCCCCCTTGGATGGTGCACATGATCCATGCCCGCGGCCGCACCATCCGCGACGTGTCGTATGAAACCGATCGCATGCGGTTCGTCGGCAGACGGCGCACGCTCGCTTCGCCCATGGCGATGGATTCGGTGGTTGGTCTTTCCAATACCACCGGTTCGGTCCTCGACCCGATCGTGGCTATCCGTCAGACCGTCGCCTTGCAACCCGATGAATCGATCAAGATCGATGTCGTGACCGGGATCGCCGACTCTCGCGTCCACGCCGAGTTGCTGGCCGAGCGTTATCACGATTCCAATCTCGCCGACCGCGTTTTTGATTTGGCCTGGACCCACAGCCATATCCTGTTGCAACAGCTCGGCATCTCTGAGACCGAAGCCCAAATCTATGGCCGGTTGGCTTCGTCGATTCTGGTCGCCTCCCCATTGCGCCGCGCCAGCCAAAGCATCCTCAGCAGCAATCATCTCGGGCAATCCGGGCTTTGGGGCTATGGCATCTCCGGCGACCTACCGATCGTGCTGGTCCGCATCCGCGAAGCCGATCAGCTGGAGCTGATTCGCCAAGCCATCCAAGCCCATGCCTATTGGCGGCACAAAGGACTAGCCACAGATCTGGTCATTTGGAATGAGGACGATTCGGTCTATCGCCAGAACCTTCAAGAAAAAATCTCCAACATGATCGCCTCGAGCACCGAAGCGGTGGGAGTCGATCGTCCGGGCGGAGTCTTCATACGACGCGGCGAGCAGATGTCCAACGAAGACCGCGTGCTGCTGCAATCGGTCGCTCGGATCGTGCTTTACGGTGAGAACGGCACCATGGCCGAACAATCCGAACGGCGTGGGCGGTTGGAGCCCAGCAGCCCGCCGCTGGTCCCCTCGCGCCGCAAAAGCGAATCCACGGTTGCACCTCCCAAACCCACGAACAGTTTGGCTCTTTTCAATGGAATCGGTGGATTCAGCCAAGATGGCCGCGAGTACATCCTCCACCTCGCTCCAGGTCGGTCGACGCCGGCTCCATGGGTGAACGTGATCGCCAATCCGGAGTTTGGTACGGTCGTCTCAGAGTCGGGCAGCGCCTACAGTTGGGCCGAGAACAGCCATGAGTACCGATTGACTCCGTGGCACAACGATCCGGTCACCGATGGAGGCGGGGAAGCCATTTACTTGCGCGATGACGAGACCGGCCACACATGGTCACCAAGTCCATCTCCGACGCAGCGATCCAACCACTACGTCGTCCGCCATGGTTTTGGTTACACGATCCTTGAAACGACGGAAGATGGCATCGAGACAGAGCTGATGATCTACGTGGCCACCGACGCACCGGTCAAGTTTTCAAAACTGAAGATCGCCAATCGCTCGGGGCGTCCTCGCAAGATCTCGGTCATCGGCTATTGGGAATGGGTGCTGGGCGAAACCCGCAGCAAAACCCTGCAGCATGTGGTCACCGAAATCGATGCGGCCAGCGGCGCGATCTTGGCGCGCAATCCATACAACCCCGACTTTGGAGATCGCGTGGCGTTTGCCAATGGCAGCGAACCCGTCCGCTCATGGACCGGAGACCGAACGGAGTTTCTCGGCCGCAACGGTTCGCTCGCAGCTCCCGCCGCATTGAAACGCCAACGGCTCTCCACCCGAACCGGTGCTGGCTACGACCCTTGCGCCGCCATTCAGATGCCCCTCGAATTGGCCGTCGGTCAAGAACGAACCGCTACCTTCACCCTAGGTGCCGGCAAAGACATGGCCTCCGCGCGCCAGCTTGCTTTGCGCTTTCGCAGCGTGGAAAGCGCCGATCGCGCCATCCATCAGGTATGGGACTATTGGAGCTACACGCTGGGCAGCGTCCGTATCGATACCCCCGACCCTGCCGTCAATTACCTCGCCAATGGATGGCTCATCTACCAAACGCTTTCGAGCCGGATGTGGGCCCGGTCCGGATTCTATCAGTCGGGCGGGGCGTTTGGTTTTCGGGATCAATTGCAAGACGCCATGGCTTTGACGTATGCCCAACCGCATCTGCTCCGCGAACATTTGTTACGAGCCGCAGCCCATCAGTTTCGCGAAGGGGACGTGCAGCATTGGTGGCACCCTCCCAAAGGACGCGGCGTGCGGACGCACTTCTCGGATGACTACCTGTGGTTGCCGCTGGCCGTTTGTCGCTATGTGCACAAGACCGGCGACACCGGGGTGCTCGATGAAGTGATTCCCTTCCTCAGCGACCGTCCGTTGCGAGACGACGAGGAATCGAACTACGATGCCCCCACCATTTCCGAGGATCGCGGTTCCCTTTACGAACATGCGGTCCGAGCCGTGCGCCACGGATTGCGATTCGGCGAACATGGCTTGCCCCTCATCGGCTGCGGCGATTGGAACGACGGTATGAATTTGGTCGGTCGCCACGGCAAAGGGGAAAGCGTCTGGTTGGGGTTCTTCCTGTTTGATGTCATGCAGCAGTTCATCCCACTGGCGAATTCTCGCGGCGATATCGAAACGGCGCAGCGTCTCCAAGAAGAGTCTGAACGATTGCAAACGAACTTGGAACGGCACGGATGGGATGGCGAATGGTATCGCCGCGCCTACTTTGATGATGGCACTCCACTGGGATCCGTTCAGAACGACGAATGCCAGATCGATGCCATTTCGCAAAGTTGGGCCGTGCTTTCGGGTGCAGCCAATCTGCAGCGATCGCAACTGGCCATGGACAGTCTCGAACGACGGTTGGTCGATCGCCAATCGCGCGTGATCAAACTGCTCGATCCCCCTTTCGATCGTTCGAATCTCAACCCGGGCTACATCAAAGGCTACGTGCCGGGTGTCCGCGAAAACGGTGGGCAGTATACGCACAGCGCCATTTGGGCCGTAATGGCTGCAGCAAAACTGGGCGATTGCGATCGCGCATGGGATCTGTTCGCCTTGATCAACCCGCTGACGCACGCCGATCGCCAGGAATCGATCGATCGCTACCGTGTAGAACCTTACGTCGTGGCCGCAGACGTTTATGGGGTAGAGCCGCATGTTGGCCGCGGTGGATGGACGTGGTACACAGGCTCCGCGTGCTGGATGTACCGATTGATCCTCGAGTCGCTGCTGGGCATCGATCAGTCCGCTGACCGATGGCGCATCCATCCATGTTTGCCCCATCACTGGCAGCATGTCGAGCTGCACTTTCGATTCCGCGAAACGTTCTATCATGTCCGCATCGAATACAACCTCGATGGTCCATCGCCCCTAGCCGCCTCGAATTCAACGCGGCCTACCCAACTCCTTTTGGACGGAGTTCCCATCACGGAAGACTTCATCCAACTCGTCGATGACCGCAGACAGCATGAGATCCTCGTGCTGCATCGAGAAGCGACCTCCACCGAAGAAACCTGTGCCTTTCCGGGGGCCCATGCATGAAAGGCGTTGAGCGGGGCGTCATTTCGGCCCCCCCCTATTCGAGCCCCGCAATCTGGATCCCATTCGCTGCGGTTGCGTGGGAGTTTTGAGATTGCGTGTCGAAGCGCATCTTGAGCGGATAGATCTGCAATGCTGTGCATGCTGCATCCGATGCACTATCCTTTGTAATAGTTCTCGGGATCGACCGAGTCTGGAGACGTGAATCCACCCGATACCATCGTGCACCCCGTCGACAGCCACCTGCTACCATCGCGTGCCGATGGATGCGATTTTTTTGTAAGCTAACGAGCCATTCAACATGCCGACGACCCTTCGCACTGCTGACCAGGCCAACACCATTGCCGTGGTGGGGGATGTGTACCGAATTCTGGCCGATGGAGCGGACACCCGCGGTCAATACGCCATGATCGATGCCATCGTGCCGCCCGGGGGAGGACCACCTCCGCACGTCCATCGACGCGAAGAAGAAGCCTTCTTCATCCTCGAAGGGGAAATCACTTTCATGATCGAGGGCAAACGCATCGTCGCCACCGCTGGCATGTTCGCCAATGTCTCGATCGGAACCCTGCATGCGTTCAAAAACGAAAGCGATCGCCCCGCCCGCATGCTGATCACCGTGGCTCCAGCTGGGTTGGAGCAGATGTTTTTGCAAGTCGGCACACCGCTAGAGCCAGGTGCGACCACGGCACCTCAGCCTACGGAGCAAGACATCCAGCGGCTGTTGAGTACCGCTCCGCAGTTTGGCATCGAGATTCAAGCTCCTCCGCATGAAGCTGCGGAATGATCGGGAGACCGTGACCGAGACATCCCATACGCGCAATCCGGCTCCTCCGGTTCACTTCAACTCCCAATAAGTAGAGGCCCACCCGAAGATTGCGCAGGTTTCTACGGATACATCCATCTGCAAGATGCATTCAAGGATCCCGAGAACAACGATCAGGGAACGGCGATCGAATAGCTCGGAGACGCATTGGACTTTGAATCGTTGGATCG
>JBKCUI010000344.1:0-78003 GCA_046318495.1 Pirellula sp.
AGTCAAGGGATCGCCGTTTCTAAAATCATGAAGTCGCCAGGATCTTTAGCAAGATCCACTACGCCGCGTTGGTGATTCATGCCCAAAACACCGATCCCTCGGTAGTGGAGCTTGCTAAAGATCCTCAACGCACCGAAGCGCAACACGCCTCGCTACAACTCAGCACCATCAACTCGATCGCTCCGACCCGCGGATCGCCGTTTCTAAAATCATGAAGTCGCCAGGATCTTTAGCAAGATCCACTACGCCGCGTTGGTGATTCATGCCCAAAACACCGATCCCTCGGTAGTGGATCTTGCTAAAGATCCCACAACGCACCGAAGCGGAACACACCTCGCTGCAACTCAGCCCCACCCATTCGATCGCTCCGACCCGCGAATCGCCGGTTCTGAAGACATGAAGTCGCCAGGATCTTTAGCAAGATCCACTACGCGATATCCTTCCTAACTCAAAGGACGCCACAGGCCGGGTTTCGCCCGACCTCCCATCTCCCCTGTGCAAACACGCGTTCCGCATTGCTTGCATCGCCACGTGCCCTATGCTTTAATCCAAGCCGCTGTCCTCTCCATCCACGCAGTCGCGCACCGCACAACCCAAATTGGCGGTTTGCCCACGTCTACACTTTGAACAAATAGATGCACCGGAGTTGCCTTCATGTTGCGATCCACGATTGCGATTGGATTCACGATGCTCGCGTCGGCCAGCGGTTCCAACGCATGTGCCCAGAACGCGAGCAACCCGAACGCCAACGCTGCGCCCGGCCGCTACGATCGCCCCTTCGGACCCAGCACCCAAAGCCGCTCCGTGGTCTACGCGCGGCGCGGGATGGCGTGTACCAGCGACCCGAGGGCGACCGCTGCCGCGCTGCGGATCTTGCAACAAGGAGGCTCGGCCGTCGATGCCGCCATTGCCGCCAATGCTGTCCTGGGTGTCGTCGAACCGATGAGCTGCGGGATCGGCGGAGACCTCTACTCCATCGTCTGGGATGCCAAGACGCAATCGATCTCAGGACTCAACGCCAGCGGCCGAGCACCTCAGCAATTGAATCGGCAAGTCTTCCGGAACAAAGGCCTTAAAGAAATCCCGGTCTACGGACCCCTTTCCTGGAGCGTCCCAGGCTGCGTCGCCGGTTGGTACGACCTGCATGAGAAATTCGGCAAACTCAGCATGCCCGAAATCCTCGCGCCGGCCATCGAACTGGCCGACTCCGGCTTTCCGGTTGCACCCATCATCGCAGGCTACTGGGCCAAAACGGAACAGTCCTTCGCGCAGTGGGCCGACTCGAAATCGACCTTCCTTTTCGAAAGCAAAAAAGCACCGCGAGCCGGCGATGTCTTCTCCAATCCACGTCTCGCCAGCACGTATCGCATGATTGCCGACCAAGGCCCCGCCGCCTTCTACCAAGGCTCCATCGCCGATCGCATCGTGGCCTTTAGCCAAGCCAACGGCGGATACTTCTCGAAAGAAGACTTCACCGGCCATCGCAACGAATGGGTGCAGCCGATCTCGACCAACTACCGAGGTTACGACGTTTGGCAAATCCCACCCAACGGTCAAGGACTCGCCGTATTGCAAATGCTCAACGTCCTCGAGCAGCACGACGTCGCTTCCATGGGCTGGGGATCGCCGGACTACACGCACCTCCTCCTCGAGTCCAAGAAGCTCGCGTACGCCGACCGCGCCCGCTACTACGCCGATACGGCGTTCGAATCGGTTCCGACCGAGCAACTGGCGAGCAAGCCCTACGCGAAAGGACAGACCGCGCGGATCGATATGCAGCGCGCCGCACTCGAAGTCGAACCGGGAGACCCCAAACTGATCCACGGGGATACCATTTACTTGTGCGTGGTCGATGGCGATCGCAACTGCTGCTCGCTCATCCAAAGCAACTTTCACGGCTTTGGCAGCCAAGCCGTCCCCGGCGATCTGGGATTCGCACTGCAAAACCGAGGCAATCTCTTCGCCCTCGACGACACCCATCCCAACCGGCTCGAGCCGGGCAAACGCCCCTTTCACACCATCATCCCATCGCTGGTCACCCAAGACGGAAAGCCGGTGTTCGTCTTCGGCGTCATGGGCGGGGATATGCAACCCCAAGGCCAAGTCCAAGTGCTGGTCAACTGGATCGATTTCGGCATGAACATCCAAATGGCGGGCGATGCAGCCCGCGTCCGGCACGAAGGAAGCGCGACCCCAACCCTCACCCCTTCCGACCCCGCCGGCGGCGTCGTCCACTACGAGTCGGGATTGCCGGCTGCCACCGTCGAAGAACTCGCGCGACGCGGCCATCAACTTCAGAAAGCCCGCACGTCGATGGGGGGATATCAAGGCATCTTGATCGACTGGCAACGTGGCGTCTTGCAAGGAGCCACCGAAAGCCGCAACGACGGCCTAGCCCTCGGTCTCGAGTGATCTGCTCGATCGAGTCAACCACGTCATCGGGCCGACCCCTTCGCAACCGAGCTTATCTCGACGCGCTCACGATTCTTGGCTCGAGCCCGCGGATGCTTCCGAATCTCGAACCATTTCCATGACGGCTTGGACCATGCTCGCGTAGCTGGCATCGGGACTGGTCACAACCCGCTGGCATCCCAATGCGTGCAAGGTATCGGTGACCGCGGGAGCGATGCTGATCCACTGAAGTGCCTTGGCATCCTCGCCCAAGCATTGCACAGCATGCTTGGCAATGTTGCTGCTGGTCGCGGTCCACCACACATTCCGCGAACGGTCTTGGTTGCATTGACGCGATAGCTCCAGCACGTTCTCCGAAAAAGCCGCCGCGGCGTGCGTTGCATAGGCATGCACCACAACCACCTCGCGAGCCACCTCGCGACAACTGCCTTCCAACAGCGTTCGGCCGTCGGGGTGGCTTATCAACGCCACGGAACGTCCAGCCACCGCATGCATCAACCGATCGCGCAAGGCCTCCGCGCCGGCTCCGTGCTCGGGCAGCAAATCGCATCCCAATCCAAATGTTCGAAGCGATTCGGCGGTGGCCTGGCCCACGGCTGCGATCGAGGTGTTGCCCAGTTGCCGCGCGTCGTAGCCCAATTGCAACAGCCGATTCATCAGCGAGCGCACGCCGGCTTGGCTGCTGAACACGATCCAATCGATCGATCGCAACCGCGCGATCAACGCGTCCACTTCCGCCCAATCGCTGGGCGGGACGACCTCGATGGCCGGCGCTGCCAACACCTCGCCCCCCTGTGATCGAATGCATGCTTCAAGTTTGATGGCTTGTTCGGACGGGCTGGTCACCACCCATGTCTGGCCAAAGAGGGGCTGAGAAGTGAACCAATTGCGAAGCGAGGCAGCCCGCACCACGTCTCCCACGATGCCGATGGCAGGCGATCGAAACTCGGGATGCTTCGAGAGGGTTTCGGCGACGTTGGCGAGATCGCATCGCAAGACTTGTTGATCGGACCAACTGCATCGCCGAATCAAAGCCACCGGCGTAGCGGGAGATTTCCCATGCGCGATCAATTGTTGGCTCCACACCGGCGCATTGCGCAGCCCCATGTAAAAGATCAACGTTCCAGGAAAGCAGGCCAGGGCAGACCAATCAAGCGGTTCTTCTGCATCGTCGTGGCCATCCGAGGATTGCAACTGCGCGGTAATGAGGGCCACCGAGGAACTCCAATCGCGGTGCGTGATCGGGATGCCGGTGTAGGCGCTAGCCGCCAACGCTACGGTCAACCCTGGCACAATCCGATAGGGGATGCCTTCGGCTTCGAGCCGCTCGATCTCTTCGGTGGTCCGCGCGAAGACCGATGTGTCGCCCCCTTTGAGCCGGACGACTTGCCGATGCTCCCGCGCGTGCTGAACGATCAAATCGTCGATTTGCGCTTGGCTCCAGTGGCCGCCGTGCCCGCGTTTGCCAACGCATTGCAGAACGCAATGCGGCGGAGCCCACTGCAGGATGGCTTCGTTGCACAAACCATCGTAGAGAATCACATCTGCAGATTGGATGGCGCGCTGGGCGGCCAAGGTGACCAGCCCGAGATCCCCCGGGCCCGCGCCGACCAAATAGACCGTACCGAAACTCATAGAATCATGGCCTCGATTTCAGATTCTCGCGGGACTCGCTCGGCTCGCGGGGCCGCCAAAAACGTTCGCGCGACATCTCGCGCGTCAACGTCGCCCGGTGCATGCGTTCGATCTTGGCCGCCGTCTCCGCGTCGTCCATGCCGGGTGGATACTGGCTCATGCTCGAAAAGGGCAGTGGCAAACTGCTTTGCCCTTCGAGCGTATTGAGCGCCGCATCCTTGTCCCACCCCACGTTGTGCATCACCCAATCCCGCACCCATCCTTCCGGCAACGGGTGTGAGGGCATCCCGAATCGCAATGCCACTTCATCTCCTGGAGCGAGCACGACCAAGGCATCGTCATCGAACTGCAAGAGCGATAGCGTGTCTCCGTAGCGCGTAAAGCGCCCGCCGAGCGGCGGCCAGCGCGTAGCTGTTGAAACATCCTCATAGTCGTACCAGTGGGGTTGATGCCGTTCTCGCGGCAAAGCGCGGCTGAATCCGCGATAACTCAACTGACTGGATTGCAAAGGCAGCCAACTGGCTCGCAATCCTTCGGCCTCCATCGCATTAGCCCCACGTTTCGAAGTGGGGATGTCCATCGACTCGCCGTATCCGATCCGCGCACGATCCCAATAGATGCAGCTAGAGTGCTGGATGCGAATGCGATGGTCTGCCGTGCGAAACACGCCATCGAGCGGGATCACGATCGTTTTTGGTTTGCCTCCTGGAAAACCGGTGAACGGGATCGCAACCTCGAACGCGCCATCGCTCCCCACCGTCAAGAGCTTCGGTGGTGCTGGGGGGGACAGATCGGGATTCTGATCGATGCCGATGTTCAAGGACGTGTCGGTGGGATGGATCCAGCCATGCAAGATCAACTGGGCGGGCCGTGTGGAATCGATGGCACCGAAATCGAACTCCAGCCAGGCGTCTTCGACCAGTCCTTGCTTGTAGAACCGCTCGAATGGGATCGCATACTGACCATCTTCCTGTTGCAGCGCCGCAGTCCAATCTCGGCCTTTCGAGTCGATCACCGATTTGGCCGGGAACGATTCTCGGAATTGCCACAGCTTCGGTTCCGCGATGCTGGCCGGACCGACCTTTTCATTCGACAAGATCTCCACCTCAGCCGGGTGATCGATCGCCAACAGTGCGACGTGGTCGAAGTAAGCCGTCTCCCAAAGCTCCTCGGTAATCCGGATCTCATACGCGTTTTGCAATGGCTGCATGAATTGCCGGGGTAGCATCAAATACTCCCAACGGCGATCCGGCAGCACGCGCCCCTTAGCGACTTGCAAACCGAGCGGTGCATTCCACAGCAAGTCCGTGATCATCTGCCAAGATTGACCATCCCAACCGTACGCAAACGGACACGATCCGATGAGGACTTGTTCCTCTTCGAGGATTGAATCGCTTTTGGGATCGATGATCCCTTGCGTGAGACCGTTGACAAAGATGGTGCGGAGCGAATAGGCCGCATCGGCGCCGAGCCCGAAATGCACCGAGTCGTCCTCGATGACGCGGGCTTGATATCCGAATGGACCGTAGAGCTCGACCGTCGCGCCGACGCAATACTGATTGTTGCGTCCTCCGCCATTGGCGTCGCTGATCCCTTTGACCCGATACCTCAAGCTATGATGATCGGGCTTGGGTTGCGTGGTCACCAAGAAAAGATGCCCTCGGTATGTGTAAGCCACATCGAGCCACCCATCGTTGCCGACATCCCCGACCGAGAGCACTTGCCATAATGGGTGGGGGTCGGTCGAATCGATGGCGGCCGATTCCGTCTGAGGAATCGATTCGGGCGTGATGATGGGCACCGAAGCGAACATCAACCCGCGACGATTGATCCATGCAGTGAGACCCAGCTCGGTGCCGCTGAAGAAATCCAAAATCGCATCGTTGTTCCAATCCGCAGCCGCGACATACGCATGGTGATCGATCAAGGAGAACGAGACCGGGGCTGCAACGCTTTTTCCAAACTGCGTGATCGTCGAGACCAACTGCAGACCGGTCCCCGTCTGCGTGGCGCTGCCGGTATCCGACGACGGCACTTTGCCTGCCAGAACATCCCACGAGTAGTTGTTGTTGAAGTCCCCCACAGCGAGCGAGCCGGCGCTGCCGAGCGTTGTCCAAGCATCGCTCAGCTCGCGATAGCGAAACTGTCCGTGCTGGATGTTCTCCATGACACCGAAGCCTTGCGAATGGGCGAGCAAGATATCCAACTCGACGTCGCGGTCATAATCGACGACGGCGATGGCGGTGACCCGCACGGTTTCGGGAGGAAGGGTGCTGACGCTATCGACATCGCGGAATTGACGATTCCCCATGTTCTCGCGCAATCGCAATCGACCTTGGCTGATCACGGCCAAATCGAGGTCGCCATCGGACTCCCAATCGATCGGCATCATGGAACGCACCGACTTCAGATCGTTCAACCCGACATCCTCGGCAACGATGTTCCAATGCGGTGTTGCTTCCACGGGCGGTTCAAAACTGACCAGCGCGATCCCGTCGTTTCCATAAAGCAAAAGATCCCGTAGGGTTTCATGCCGTACCGCGGTAGCTAGTTGGGCCTCGCGGTCGGCTTGCCCGGCAATGGGTCGGGCCAACGTACCTCGGTGGGCTGCGACGGCAAACAAGTCGGCCGCCAAAACCCCTTCGATCGAAGCGGGCAAGGGGAGGGCGGCAAGCTCTTTCCAGCCTTGCGCGGCATCGACTTCGCCGAGCAGCAGTTTCTTGTCGGTCCAAACGAGCAACTCGGGCCGCGTGTCGACGTTCCAGTCCAAGAACCTCACGCCGCGGACATCGGTCGGAGATAGTTCCTTGGCGGTGAACTCCGGCATGTCGAGATCCGGCACATCCGAATCGGCGTCTTGCAGCATCCGCTTGATGTCGCTCATGTCCAGAAAGGCGAGTTCGCTAATGTCGATGCTTTTCGCGTCGACCAAACTCCCTTCGGTGGATTTGGCTTCCCCGACCCATCCGATCAACAACCCCAACGCACCATCCAAGTCCGTCTTTGCCAATTCGGTCGCGCGCCGCAAGTCGTTCAGGTCCTTGGGGCGACGTTCCATCTTCCATTTCCATTCGAACGGCCCGAGCAGATTGGCCAGCGGTTCGACATACTCGATCGCGCTGGGGTCCTTGAGCTGCACCAATCGCTGGATGAGCAAACAGAGCAGGTAGATGTTTCGAGGATGGGCGGCCACCACTTCGCGGAGCGGCTTGACCGTGCGTTTCAAGATTTCCGGATCGACCGCGCTGACGGTCTCGGCCGCGTTGTTGTATTGGGTGACGAGGAAGGCGTTGGTTGGAAAGCGATCCACGTAGGTTTGAAGTTTGTCGAGCAGTTTGGATTGCTCTTCGTCGGCGATGATCGGATTGGCGGCGTTCAGGACCGCGATCCAACGCAAATCGCGCAAGACATCGAGCTGGTAGGCGATCGGATCGTCCGGATTCGCTTTGCGATAGGCTTCGATCACGGCCGCCGCGCGATCGAAGAGCTCAGGCAGAGAACGCCGAATCTTCTCCACATCGTTCTTGGGATCCTGCATCAAGTCCATTTGATACTTGACGTCAGCCAGCATCGCGATGGCCGTATTGCGAAGGTAGGCCGGTTCGGTCGGCACCATCCTTCGCAGTTCCGCGTAGAGTTCGGCCGATTGATCGTATTGGATGTTTTCCAAGTACGAAGCGGCGCGAACCGACTTTTCAAACTGCTCGCCGAGCGCGCGAACGCGGGTTTCCTCTTCGTTCTTCTGGGAGAATCGCCAATAGCCGATGCCGCCAGCGATCGCGAGGAGCGCGACGAGTACCCCCAATAGCCAGGGTTGTTTCGATTGAGTTCTTTCCATCGCCTTCATTCCGTCGTCGGCAGGATTGGGCACGGAAACCGTCGCTGCCTCAAGATGCATCGAAACGGCCGCGCGCGGGTCCGCATCGATTGTACCCACTCATCGCATCATTGCGGCGGGCGATGCGGTCCGGCAAGCCGCTCGGTGGCGTTCGCCCTACGGGAAACCGCCCTTAAGAAGCCATCGCCCTATGGGGTGAGCTCGCTACCGCCACCACTTTGGTTGGCTGCAGCACGATTTCAATCTCTGGTAGGGTCAAATGCAAATCGCGCTGTTCGGATTCTGGAACCGCACCGCATGCGAGGAGGGTCTTGAGATGTTCCAAATGGACCAGTTCATGCCATACCTGGGGATCGACGCTGCAGCCTTGTACGTCCAAGACCGACACGTTCGGAAAATGGCTGAGTATCTCCAGCACATTGCGATCGACATTCGCATCGCGAACCCGGACGACCCGAACGGAATGCTTGTAACGCGTCGGCATTGCCCCCAACGGATGCAATTCCGTCGTCTCCGGCCCCGAGTCACCTTGAGTGGCCTGCGATGCATCCTCCGCTGAGAGCGGTGGCTGCGTTTTCGCCTGGATGGTCACGATCTGAGTGGGGTGCAAGCCCCAGGCGAGCAGTTCATCGTTGCGGCGCGACGTCTCAAGCGGCTTTACAGGGCGAAACTTAGCCGCCCAAACAAACAGGATGAACGTTCCATATGCAAGAAGCATCGCCACCAACGACAATTGGTGGAGCCATTCGAACGACGCATCATCCATGGCTTTCAAGCCTGAAGCCACCACCGCCAATACGGTCGTGATCGCGACCGCGATGAGCGCGTAGGTTTGCCCCGGACGCGTGTTGACCTTCAAGATCGATTTGGTCATGTTCCTCCTCTGCATGCGAGTCCCGCGACGCCTCTGTGCCGAGGGCATCGCAACGCCTAGCAACGCGATAGGCTCAGCCCAGCGCGATCGCATCGCGCCCCACATGCCCGTCCTGCACTCCACCGAGACGCTGTCAAAACGCCAAAGTCACCGGACGCAGTGGGATGCACAAGATCGGCAGCGATAGCGTCAGCCATCCCAAGATCTGTCGCGGCCACCCCAACCCGACATCATCGTTGCGGCTGGGCGGGTGCGGGATCCCCATCAAGGTCACCAGAATCAACATCACCACAAACAGTCCTTGACGATAGACGATCGCGCCAAAGAGGACATAGGCCAAGCAAGCCAGATACGTGGCCCAGCTCACCCACCGAGAGCGGTTGCCGAGCAACCCAAAGATCACGTGACCACCATCCAATTGACTGATGGGAATCATGTTCAATCCGGTGACCAGCAACCCCACCCACGCGGCCATCAGCATCGGGTTCATGTCGATGTTGGCGATGCCGCGAATCCAACCGGAGCTTTCTCCAAGCCACCCAGCAGAACCATCCAGCGCGGGGCTGAGGGGAATTTCGATGTTGGGCGCGAAGACTTGATGCAGAAACTGGATCAACAGCGGCTGGCCGAACAGATAGGAGGCTTCTCCGCCCGACCGCATCGGCATCTCCCACCACAGGCCGCACAACGCGATTGGGATGGCGAAAATGATTCCCGCCAGCGGGCCCGCGATTCCGATATCGAAGATCTGCTTGCGATCCGCACGCTTGCCATCCATCAAGATGACTGCACCGCACGTCCCGATCGGACTGATCGGAAATGGGATGAACAGAGGTGGGGTCGAACGGATGCCGTACCAACGCATGAAGACATAGTGCCCCAACTCGTGCGAGCCGAGGATCACGGTCAGCGAGATCGAGAAGATCAAACCCGGAATCCAATTGGCCAACACCGATCGCCGGACTTCGAACAACGAGCCCGATTGAAATGCTTTTTCCAAGATCTCCACCGGGGACCAGACCGTCAGCCCGGCCCACGTCATCGAGACGATCGAAGCGATCAACAAGATCAACGGCAGACGCCAGCGCCTCCAAATCGAACGCGAGGCAGCTTGTGCGGTCGGTTCGATCGACTCCCGGGTCGGAGGTGGCTCCAATGAAGTCTGCAACGCCTCGAGCGTCTGCTTGGCACCTTCTGCCAAACGTGGGGCTTTCTCGGACGATTCGTGTGCCATGAAGTTCCAACGCGGGGAAACGGACGCAGCAGCCCGTTCGGTCCGCCGGACATTGAGTGAATGAACGCGGCCATCCAAGTCCGAAAACGATGCGCTCCGACCTGGATACGATGGGCCTCTGGATACGGTGGGCCTGTAGTGTACTCGAAAGAGGCTCGGACTCCTACGCGCATGGCGCCCGCCCCTGGGGGAGGTTCTGAAGTCGCGCACGGTGGGTTCCCCGCGTACTCGTTCCCCTATCTTCGAGTACGAGCACGAGTACTGCTAACGCGGAGTACGAGTACGAAAAACCAAGGGGAATCGCGAAGCGAAATGGGATGAGACTCGAGTTGCGCAACTTCAAAAGGCGGCAGCGAGAAAAGGCAGCGGCGAGCCCCAGGATGCAACGCATCCGGATCGTTAAGCCGCGCGTTGCTGCAATCGCTTGACCAAGTACCTGCGCGCGACCACGGCGACATAAGTACCGAGAGAGCTCTCTCCGCGAAACCGTCTCAGCACGGCAAAATCCTTTTCTAGCAGCGCGCCAAAGGTCTCCACGACCAAAGCATCCCGTCGCGAACCATCCTGTGGCCCCCCCAGAGACTGCGTGGTGTGCGCGACCACTTGGACGACCAAACCCAGATAGCGATCACAAAACATCCGCCACGCCAGCTCGCTGCCGGAAAAGCACTGTTCCAGCAATTCACGATCGACGTTCGAGAGGGTCACAGTTGCGAACCTTGTTGGAAACCTCACCATGCCTCGACGGCGGCTGGTGCCTGGAGGAGAAGAAAAGCTGTTGAAAGCTTTGCAATTCGTCGAATTCCACTCAATCCTAGGCAACGGATCGGCCGACAGCAAGCAGATTCACGTTGCTTGACACTCCCGAGAGCACCGCCTACCATGCCCACGGCGGTCTAGGCACCATGCCTCGGGCTGTTTTTGCACCGTTTTTATGTCTTCGCACCCGCACGTTTTGTAGCGATCGAGCCTTTGGCTAGCTTCCTAGCAGTCGGCCCGAGCGTACGACAAATCAGAGGATGTCGAAGTCCTGTGGATCGTTCGCGGCAGGAGCCACGGTTTCCGTTGCTTCGCAATCGGTCGCTCGGTCGCCTCAGAAAATTGCACGTTACGTTTGTAAGGGTGGAAAGGGTTTCGCAGCTATGGCACACATTGTCACGCAGCCTTGTGTGGGTTGCCGTTATACGGATTGCGTCGTCGTATGCCCCGTAGAGTGCTTCTACGAAGGGGAGAAGATGCTCTACATCCATCCCGACGAGTGCATCGATTGCGAAGCCTGCGTTGCCGAGTGCCCAGTGGAAGCGATTTTCCACGAAGACAACGTCCCTGCCGAGTGGAAGAGCTTCATCGAGCTCAACGCCGAAATGGCACCGCAGAGCAAGGTCATCACCGAAAAGAAGAAGCCGCTGGCCGATTCCTAAGCATCGCGCGGTCGGTTGCAACTGTCTCGATCTCGAACGCGCCTCATTGAAAGTGTAGCGTTCTCGCAGTCATTCGTTTTCGTACTGAATGAAATGGTGCTCGTACTCGCTGCTTGCCGCGTCGAGTCCGAGCGGCGCGAACTCCATCTTGGAGCGAGGATAGCCTCGGAAACCTGAGAGCCGAATGTCGCCGGAGTTTAGTCGGTTGAACTTTAACGCGGTCTGCTAAGGCTTCTCGGCAATCGCCATCTTGGCTGGGCTGTACGATCTCAAATCCCAATCCGGGCCGGTTGGCAACCACGTTTCGGGCGTCCGGACTTCGAGTTCTACCGCCATCAACGAGCCGGATGGTGCGAGCGTGTACCAACGTTCGATGAGTTCCTTAAGTTCGGCTCCTTGGTTGTCCCACATTGCGTAGGGAGGACAGCAATAGATCGCCCACGCCGGCTTTTCCGTGGCGGTTTCTTGCACCAGCGGACCGATTCGCGGCAACGAAGCCAGCCGTGCCGACAGATCTTTCGACCATCGAAAAATGTCTTCGTGCAACACGTGCACGTCTTCTGAAATCCCAAGTTCGCGGGCGATTTTCAGAATCGTGGTGGCACCACCGCGGAGAATCTCCCACACCACGGCCGCCTGAGCCCCGCGCGAAATGGACTCAAAGGCCATCACGCCGGAGCCGCCAAAAAGATCGAACGCGAGCATCCCGTCTAGCGTACCACCCATCAGATTCATGACCGCTTCACGCGTCCGATCCTTCATGGGTCGGGTGCGACGATCGCATTCAAAGTGGATTTTTCGTGAGCGCAACCGCCCTGCGATGATGCGCAAAGCGACCGTTTCCAATTCAGGTTTTTTCACGTCGGCTATACTGGATGGATTGGATTGAGCAGGAAGGTGCGAACATCGCGTTCCTTCCGCGCACCAGCATCCCCCTAAACACTATGTTGAACAAGTATCGAACGCTGCCGAGATTGGCACTTTTTGCCTGTTTGCCCATGATCGGGCCGTCTGCTTGGCAGCCGCTGCTCGCCCAGGAATCGCCGACTGCCGCCCCCGATCGCCAAGCTCCGACCAAGCCATCGGGTGCGGCCCAGCCCTCCTCGAGCAAACTCACTCCCGAGGAACGCCAACGCCGCAAACAAGCCAAGCAGCAGCAGGAAATGGAAGCCGAACAACGTCGCATCGAGACGTTTGGCATCGTCCCCGAGACCGACACCAATCCCTTGGCCGTCGAGTACCGACAAGCCGCAGTCGCCTTCCAAAAGGCCACCGCCGACTACGCAGACGCCCACATCCGGGTCCAATATCGGATGGAAGATACCATCTCGAATGGGGCGCGTGAGAAGTGGATTGAAGGGCTGAAGCGATCCTTTGAAGCCATGGTCTTGTGGCGAAACAAAGGGGCCGAACTGTACGCTTCCAATCCGGAAAAGTACGAAGACGTAGGGCTCATGCTCCGCGAAATGCTCATCGCCGATGGCAAGGCAGATCGCTTCGATCGATGGAGCTACGCCGCCAAAGCACTCCTCTCCTCGGAACGCTTGATCGACGAAGAAGTCCTGCTCGCCGCAGGCTATGTCGGCTTTGCGGAATGCGATTTCGAACTGACGACCAAAGCGTGGGTACCACTGGCCGAAGCGGGAAAACTTCCCGAAACCGAAATACGCATGCTGCAGGAATTGCCGCTGATCGAAAAAAGCTGGAACACCGAATTGGAGCGACTGCAAGCCGACCAGTCCAAAAACAATCCGCGCGTCGAGATCCTGACCACCAAAGGGGTGATGGAGATCGAGCTCTTCGAAGATGAAGCCCCCCAAGCGGTGGCGAACTTCATCTACCTGGTCGAGAACGGCTACTACACCCGCAAACCCATTTTCCTCGTGCGCCAACACTGGCTGGCTCAAACCGGCTGCGAAAAAGGGGACGGGAAAGGGACCGCCGGTTACACGATCCGCAGCGAGGCCCAAGCTGCCGAACATCGTTGCCACTTTCGAGGCTCGTTGGCATTGCCGATCGCGGTCAACACCCAAACCAACCAACTCGATTTGGATTCGGGGGGCGCTCAGTTCTACTTCTCGTTTTTGCCCCTTCCGATCCTCGATGGCAAGCACACGGTGTTCGGCCGCGTCGTCAACGGCATCGAATCCCTAGGCCTGTTTCGCGTGGTGAACTTGACCGACGAAGAGGAACGCAAAAACCCCGAAACGCGTCCCGACACGATCGTCAGCGCCAAGGTGCTTCGAAAACGGGATCACGAATACCGGCCCACCCCCGTCCTCGGCAGGCTGCCCCGGTAGCGCCCTAGGGCACTCGCTACCAGGGCAGAAAGGTCCTGTTTTTCTTGGGTGCGACCGGCCTCATGCATCCAGGCAGGGGGGCGCCCACGCCGCACGAGCGGGCCTCGCCATCCTGCGGCGAAGCGGGGAGCCGATCTCCGAGGGAGCGACCTCGCGCGCGACTTGACCGTCGCGACGATTTGGGCTATCTTCCCACGCTCTCGAAAGACCAACTTCGGTTGGAAAACGCGGATGTGGCGGAATTGGCAGACGCGCTAGACTCAGGATCTAGTGGCCTAATACATACGGCCGTGGAGGTTCGACCCCTCTCATCCGCATTGCTTGGCTGAAGCCTGTCTTTCGAAGGGTGTATCGACCTGCTTGGCAACCGCCAAGCACCGCGAGGGAACGCAGCATCCGGATGCAGGACGTTCGCGCTGCCCTGGATAGCAAGTCGCCCAGTTTGGTGAATTGCCCAGATTGGTCCATTGCTTGTGAAAGCTGAGTTGCCAATCGCGGTGAGTGCCTGGTTGTTGATGCCCTCACCCTTGCGTGCGATCGCACGGGCCCAACGTTTGGATTCCTATCTGACGACCGATCTTTGAAATGCCGAAAGACTTTCTCGCCGGGACCCAACCTGAGTACGACGTTATTGTGATCGGGAGCGGTTTGGCGGGGATGACCTCGGCAAACATCTTGGGCCGCGCCGGCCATCGCGTTCTTCTTCTGGAACAGCACTACAAGCTCGGCGGACTGGCCACGTGGTTCAAACGCCCCGGCAGCCACACGTTTGATATCTCGCTGCACGGATTCCCGTATGGCATGCTCAAGAGCTGCAAACGGTATTGGAACGACGACATCGCTTCCAACATCGTCCAACTCAACAACATCCGGTTCGACAACCCGATGTTCTCGCTCACGACGACCTACAACCGCGAGGACTTCACCGAACTGCTGTCGACTCGGTTTGGTGTCCCTCGCGAAACGGTCATGAAGTTCTTTGATACCGCCCGCGGGATGAACTTCTACGACGACCAATCGCTCACCACGCGCGAGCTCTTTGAGCAGTTCTTCCCGGGCCGCCAAGACATCGTCCGGCTGCTCATGGAACCGATCACGTATGCCAACGGGTCGACGTTGGAAGACCCCGCCATCACCTACGGCATCGTCTTTTCGAACTTTATGGCCAAAGGGGTATTCATCTACGAAGGTGGCACCGACGATTTGGTTAGCAAGATGCAAGCCGAAATGACCAAGAACGGCGTCGATGTCCGCATCCGATGCGACGTCTCCAAAATCTTGGTCGATCGAAATGGTGTTTGCGGGGTGAAGGTCGGCGACCGCGAGATCAAATGCCGCGCGATTGTCAGCAACTCCAACTTGCGTGCAACCATCTTTAACATGGTGGGCGAAGAGCACTTTGACCGATCGTTTGTCGATTCGGCTCGCGCGGTACGGCTCAACAACAGCAGCACCCAAGTCTACATGGCCATGAAGCCAGGCGTCGAGATTCCCGAATCGACTGGCGATTTGCTCTTCTGCTCGACCGCCCCCGCATTTCGAACCGATTTGCTGCTGGATCGCAACATCACGTCGCGCACGTTCAGCTTCTATTACCCTCGCACTCGCCCCCACGCGAAAGAACGCTATGCCATCGTCAGCAGCACCAATGCCCATTGGAGCGACTGGTCCGACCTGTCCGAAGAGGACTACCAAGCGAGCAAACAGGATCTGATCGAGACCACCCTCGAAGCCTTGGAAAAATACGTCCCCAATTGCCGCGACAAGATCGATGTCGTCGAAGCTGCAACCCCCAAAACATTCCATCACTACACCAAGCATCTGGCCGGCGCGAGCTTTGGCACCAAGTTCGAAGGCCTGGCGGTCTCGAGAAGTTTGCCACAACAAATCCACGGCCTCTATCATGCCGGCAGCGTCGGCATCATCATGTCGGGGTGGCTCGGCGCGATCAATTACGGTGTGATCGTGTCCAACGAAGTCGACCAAATGCTCTGTCGCTCCCAAGTCCTTCCCACGTAATGCGAACTCGGTTCCGCGTCGACTCGACCGAGCGAACTCGGCACCGCTTCGCTTCGCCCAACTGTCCCCCCGAACACGCCACCCCACCACCTGACCCTCGCATCCCTATGACCACTCGCCGACGCGCACGCGAAGTTGTTCTTCAAGTCCTCTACGAAGAGGATCTCCATCCGCTTCGCGAGCCGGAGGTAGCGCGCGAGTTCCTCGCCAACCGATTGCTCCATCACCCAGCGCTGGTGGCCTTTGCGGAACAGTTGTGGGAAGGGGTTCGCGCGCATCGAACCAGTTTGGACGCACTGCTCACCAAGCACTCGGCCAACTGGTCGGTCAAACGCATGGCCACCATCGACCGCAACGTGCTTCGCATCGCGGCCTATGAAATGATCCACGGCAATGTCCCGGGCAGAGTCGCAATCAACGAAGCCATCGAAATCGCAAAACGCTATGGCAATCAAAACTCCGGCCAATTCGTGAATGGAATCTTGGATCGCGTGCTCAAGGAATCCAATGCCGCCGCCGAGCCTGCGAAACCGGCTCTGGACGCAGCCGATGCCACCGTTGCACCCGCCGAAAGCAACTGACGTTCCAATCGCTTTATCTGCAGTCGCCTTTTCGTTGCCCTCGAATGGCTCTATTCTTTGAGTGCGACGCATCACGCGGAATCGGGCTGCATCGCGCGAATGGGATCGCCCCATCAGCCCACCGCCGGTTCCTGCAACTCCCACTTGGCACGAGTTCTCGCAATGGCCCACCAACCCTCGCCCGATCATCGCCCCGACCCGAATGAAAACATGCCGGCCTTGCGCGCCCGTGTTCCCGAGCATGTGGCCCGCGGGGAAATCAGCACCGGCGTGATCGTCGTCACCGGCGGGACCGAGTACGTCCTCGATTTCGTTCGCAACTTGCCTCGGCCCAACTGCATCGTTGCCCGCGTGGTGTTGCCCCATCTGGTCATGCCGCAATTCATCGAAGCCCTGGCCACCAACATCGAACTGTATCGCCAACGCTATGGCGAACTGCCCGGTACGCCGACGCCACAAGGCAATGCCCCAGGAACGCTTCCGCCCCCTTTGGCTTCGGCCGTTGAAAGCCAGATCGTGTCGGCAGGAACCCCGATGCCTCCAGCCATGCCCCCGAGTCCCGCCCCCCAAGCGAACGGTCCGTCCCTCGATGCTTCGGGGCTTCCGCGCCCAGACGCGAGCCCTGCAGCCAACGCGCACGACCCCGCAGCCCACGGACCATCCGATGCCGCGAATTCGGGCGTTCACAAGCGCCACAATCCTCAAGAGATTTACGACGACCTCAAGCTTCGCGATGAGATCCTCAGCGGCGCCTATGCCAACGCCGTCATGATCGGCCATGGCCCGCACGAGTTCAGCTTCGACTTCATCACCAACTTCTATCCGCAATCGGCCGTCAGTTGCCGCGTCTACTTGGCCGCCGGACACATCGGACGGCTGCTGGAATCGCTCAAGCAATCTTGGGAGCAGTTGCGACCTCGGTTGGGCTATCCACCGCATGGTCCGGCCGGCCCCGGCGGACCGATCGGTTGATCTGCGATGCGCGATCTTTTCGAGCCCCCAGCAGGCTTTAGCCCTTCCTCCCATCGATTGATCTTGGCCAGTTCCTCGCCGCGGCGCAAGGAACTGCTGGGCCGTTTTGGGTATGACTTTGAAGTCCTCGCGCCCGACCCGGCCGCGGAATGCGGCATCTGTTCGCGCGAGACCCCGCCGGAAATCGTTGCGAGGCTGGCCTATCAGAAAGCAGCGGATGTCATCGGCCAGATCGAGTGCGATGATCGCATCGTGGTCGCGTGCGACACGGTCGCCGAGTGCTTGGGGAGCGTTCTGGGCAAACCCGAAGATCGCGAGCATGCCCGTCAGATGCTGTCGCGATTGCGAGGCCGCGAGCATCGCGTCTACAGCGGACTGTGCCTCTGGAATCGCACGACGGCTCAACGCTCGGTGCTCGTCGATGTTTCCTTGCTCAAGATGGAGCCGATCGGCGATGACCAGCTCGAAGCCTATTTGGACACCGAGCAATGGGCAGGCAAAGCCGGCGCGCTCGGCTTTCAAGACGGACCGCCCTGGATCGAGCTGATCGCTGGTTCGGCCACCAACGTGGTCGGTCTACCGATGGAACTGTTGGCCCAGATGCTGACGCGATTTTCCTGTTCCTCGCAGGATGCCCATTCGTAGACTCCTGTCGCGCCGGCCGTCGCTACGCTGTGAGCGGCGTTTGACCCCAGCATTTTTTGCCCAAAGCTGCATCGGTTTGCGGCTGCAAATTCGGCAAAAAACCGCCCATTCCGGATTGTATACAATTTCCTTTTTTGTATACAATCGCGTCCGTCGAGCCGATGGCTTTCCCGTATCCTTTCCCTCGCGAGGGCATCATGACGAAGTTCAGCATCATTCCGACCGAATCCGAATTGGCAGCCCTCGATAGGGATCTTCGGTTCTACTCCGTTTCCAACGACCATCCGAAGAAGCTCACCGCAGCTCAAATCGATCATTACAACGCCCGCGGGTTCATCGCTCCCTTGGATGTCTACTCCACCGACGAGATCGCATCGATCCGCAGTTACTTCGACGACTTGCTCGCCCGCGTCGTCGCCGCCGGCGGCGATAGCTACTCGATCTCTTCGGCGCATCTGAAGTACGGCCCGGTCTACGACATCCTGACCGAGCCTCGCATTGTCGACTATGTCGCCGATCTGCTCGGGGACGACGTCATCGCTTGGGGTTCGCACTTCTTTTGCAAGATGCCCGGCGATGGCAAGATGGTGGCTTGGCACCAAGACGCCAGCTATTGGCCGTTGTCCCCTTCCAAAGCGGTCACCGTGTGGTTGGCGGTGGACGATGCCGATCCCGAGAACGCATGCATGAAGTTCGTGGCAGGCTCGCATCATTCGGGGCACTTGACGTATCGTCCGAGCGACAGCGCCGATCACAACGTGTTGAGCCAATCGATCGACAACGCCGAGCAGTACGGGGACGTCGTTTACGATCCGTTGCGCGCCGGACAAGTCTCCATCCACAACGATTTGTTGCTGCACGGCTCCGAGGCCAATCTGTCGACGCGGCGTCGCTGCGGATTGACGTTGCGGTATTGCTGTGCAAGCGTCCGGGCAGGCATGCATTGGAACGAGAAAGGGGTCCACGTCCGCGGCAGCGATCCCACCGGGCATTGGTTCAACAACGCACGCCCGACGGCATCGTAATCGCGGCTCGATATTGAACGAGGATCGACAGCACGGACGCTTCCAACTTTGCAACCGCAGCTAACGCCAAAGCGGTGAATCGAACGGCGGAAACGCCGCGAGCCGCGGGAAGCGTGGTGCTTCTCGCGGCTCGTGCGAGGGTTATGCCATGCGTCAGGCTCGCAGCGTTGCGAACCTTCGCATGCGTTCTAGGAATGCTGCTCGATTACCAAGGTCCGCGCACTGGATACACGCCGATCTGATCGGTGTGCGTTGGCCAGTACGGAGTCGCTCGGAACACGCCGCCACCCGCTCCGTTCGGCGGATTGCCACCGAACTGATGGTAGACCGGTGTCATCGTGTTCTGCGATACGCCCCACGAGTAGTTCGATTGCATCGTCACCGTAGGTGGTACCACCAATGCAGTCGGTTGCCCGGTCTTCATCCAGTAGTAGCCACCGTGCCATGGGCGCTGCGCGGCTTGATTGCGTGCCCAGTAATCGCCCCAAGTCGAATGCCACATCCAACCTTGGTGCGTGCCGCCATTGCCATACGGATTCGCTGCGTTGGCAATCGCATGGGCTTGCAGTCCAGCCGCCACGCCGTGAATGTGGCTGCCGACGCCTTGCAAATGACCGTGCCCGACATGAGCATGGCCTGCTGATGGGCTGCACGTGCCCGAGTTGCAATTCCCCGCACCGGCCGAAGCCGTGTTGCAAGGTTGACCAGCCGCCGGCGTTTGCGCCATCGCGCCGCCGCTCAAGGTGACGACTGCAGCCAATGCAGCCCCACCCAACAAGTGTTTACGTATCATGGGTACTCACTCAATAGTTCTTTGGGATAGCGGATCAGTAGCGCGTCGTCCATGATGCCCGTCTGAACCATCGATGAAACCCGGGCTCCTACCCAGATAGTCGAGGAAGATTGCAATGCGTCTTACTGGTGCGGCAACTGGATGGCTTTGTGCACCCAGTGAACCGTGCCCTTGACCGGAGGCACCATGTAGGTTGCCTTGGTTCGATTCAACCCGCGACCGCCATCGTAGTACGAATGGTATCGGTCATGATGTTGATAGAGATAATGATGTGGATACAGCGGCTGGTATGTGTAGTACGTATGACCGACGTGTCCTGGCACGCCGATCGGCGACATGTACATCCCCGCCGTGGCTTGGTTGGCGTTGCCTTGTGTGAAATAGTTTTCAAACAAAGGCTGCGTTCCCTTGCCCAGGGTGTTGCCATAGCGCTCGGTGTTGCCCGAGTTCACGGCTGCAGCCGCTGCGGTCGTGTTCATGAAGTGCCCTACGACACCGCCACCCGCCATCGGCACGCCCGCTACTGGAACCCCAGCAGCGCCGCCGATCATGGCTCCCGATTGCGGCATCGCTACCGCCGAAGGAGCTGCATAGGGAACTCCCTGAGCTACCACTGGCCCAGCCGAAGCACCGTTGTTTCCACAGTGTGGGCATTGAGCCAACAGCGTGTTTGCCGATCCTGCCACCGAGGCCAGCGCTACGCTGCCAGCCAAAGAGGCCTTAACCAATCCTTGAAGTCGCATTCCTTCCACTCCTGTCTCAGGGACGAATCGGGCCGAGCCGCGATCGCATGTTCGGATCGCAAGTCCCACCCCTCCGAGTCGTGATTGACTCCATCGCTCTGCACCCGGCATTCCGATCCAGGCACCCTCGAGCGAAGGACTCCGACTCCACACTTCGGTTGCTCGGAAGTCCAACCGCGCGCTCCGCATGAAAACCGCCTCCTCACCCCGCCAATCCCGAGAAATGATGGCGTTCACAAGGCCCACGCGGGTCGTGCCGAAAAAGGGACCCGGCCTAGCACATTGCTTGGAAATTGCCCAGCCCGCATAGACCAACAAGCTGTTATCCTTTACCCTTTGGCGGTCCAGGTTCCATCCCCCGCGCGGCGCCGCCAACTCCGATGGCCGTACCCATGGCCCCCGTTGAACCGGCCCCGCTGAACCAGCCCCTATGAACTAGCCCCTATGAACCAGCTCGGGGGGCCGACCTGACCATTCCTGCACAGGCACCATCGGGTCCTGCAGACGATTTGAGCTCCAGTCTAGATTTGCATCACGGAAGTCGATGGCCAATACCACCCCAAAAACGCGCCGCGCCACCGCGGAGTCGATGGCGACCAAGCAACGGGACGTCTCCGTCAGCGAGTTCTTCGCCAAGAATCGCCACCTCCTCGGATTCGATAACCCGCGCAAAGCACTCCTGACCACCGTCAAGGAAGCCGTCGACAACTCGCTCGATGCGTGCGAAGAAGCCGGCATCCTCCCCGAAATCTGGGTGCGGATCGATCAAGTCCAACCCGGCCGCTTCCGCGTCGCCGTCCAAGACAACGGACCGGGTATCGTCAAAAAGCAAATCCCTAACATCTTCGGAAAACTGCTCTACGGCAGCAAATTCCACCGGCTCCGCATGAGCCGCGGCCAACAAGGAATCGGCATCAGCGCCGCCGGCATGAACGGCATGCTCACCACCGGCCGCCCCATGCAGATCCTCTCGAAAACCAGCAAACGCTCCCCCGTCCATTACTTTCTGCTGCAAGTCGACACCAAGAAAAACCAACCCGAAATCATCAACGGCAAAGGGGAAGGGATCGACATCCCCGCCGGTGAAAAGGGATTGGCCTACATGCGCGACAACGACATCGTTTGGGTGTCGCATTACCCAGGCACCGACGGCCAACCCGGCCCCGAACTCGAATCGGGCACGCGCGTCACCATCGAACTGACCGCCGTCTTCAAACGGAGCAAAGGGAGCGTCGACGAATACCTCGAACAGACCGCCATCGCCAACCCCCACGTCACCATCCACTGGTCCAGCCCCGACGGCGAAGAACACACCATCCCGCGCACCACCACCGAGTTGCCGCGCGAAGCCATCGAGATCAAGCCCCACCCCTACGGAGTCGAACTCGGGCGCTTGATCACCATGCTCGGAGCCGACAAAGGGGTCAGCGTGAGCTCGTTCTTGACCGGCTCCTTCTCCTGCGTCACCCCCGCTGTCGCGCGCAAGGTCTGCGAAACCGCCAACCTCTCCACCCGAGCCTCGGCCATCAAAGTCGGCCACACCGAAGCCGAACGCCTCTACAAAGCCCTCCAAGAGACCAAGATCCGCCCGCCGTCCACCGACTGCATCGTCCCGATCGGTCGCGAACTCCTCTACGCAGGTCTCAAAGCCATCGTGCCTGGCGATTTCCACGACGCCACCACTCGCCCTCCATCGGTCCACCGGGGCTCCCCTTTCCAAGTCGAAGTCGCATTGGCTTACGGCGGTCAAACCTCGACGCAAAAAGTCACACGCGACGAACTCGTCGAACTCATCCAACAATCCGATGCCCGGACCCTGCGCAAATTCCTGATCGATACCTTCTCAGGAATCGGCGCGGACTCCGCCGAAAAGATCATCGAAGAAACCAAACTCCCCACTCGCTGCAGCCCGCAAAAGCTCAAAAAGGAACAGATCGATACCCTCCACTCGGTGCTTCGCGAGATCAACATCTCCGAAGGCCAATCGATGCAGATCTACCGATTCGCCAACCGCGTCCCGCTGCAGTACTCGCAAGGGGCCTGCGCCATCACCCAAGCGGTCCTCAACACCAACTGGCGAGCTTACGGCCTATCGCAATCCAAAGGCGCCCTACCCAGCGGACCGATCACCCTGATCGTCCACGTGGCAAGCGTCTGGGTTCCCTTCACCAGCGAATCCAAAGAAGCCATCGCCAATGCTCCCGAAATCGAAAAAGAACTCCGTTTGGGCATCCAAGCCATCGGCCGTTCGCTCGCGTCGTTCCTCCGAAAACGCCAAGCCATCTCCGCGCAAAGCAACCGCCGCAACGTGTTCTTGCGTTACCTGCGCGAAGTCGCCGGGGCCGTGGCCACCATCCAAAAATCAGAAGCCGATCCGATCTACGAAGACCTGCTCCACGTAGCCAAACACAAAACGGCGATCGCCGATGTGCGCCTCGATGAATTCGGCAAAGCCATCGTCGAATCCGAGGACGAAGAACTCGAAGAAGTCGAAGAATAACCCACAACAGGCGAAGCGACCGCTAGAGTGCTTCTAGCTGGATTGCAGACCGCCAAAGCGACGATCGCGCTGCATGTACTCGCGCACGGCTTGGATCAAGTCTTCCTTGCCGAACTCCGGCCAGGCTTTGTTGGTTACCCACCATTCGCTGTAGCTGATCTGCCACAGAAGAAAATTGCTGATGCGCATCTCACCGCTGGTGCGAATCAACAGATCGGGATCGGGCATACCATGCGTGTAGAGCGCCCGCGAGATGGTCTCTTCATCGATCGCGTCCGGCGATAAGCGTCCCTCGGCAACATCCTTGGCAATGCGTTTCGTCGCATCTACCAGCTCTTGCCGTGAACCGTAGTTGATGGCCAAGCACAACGTTTGCTTCGTGCCGTGCTGGCACTTATCGATCGCTTGATCCATCGCGTGCAACACATCCGGAGCCATGCCATCGCGCCGACCGATGACCAGCAATCGAACTTGCTTTTCGATCAAGCGGGGAGTCTGTCGCGACAGATACGTCTTGAGCAACCCCATCAAAAAATCGAGCTCATCCTTGGGACGTTTCCAGTTCTCATGCGAGAAGCAATAGAGCGTGAGATACGGAATTCCCAACTCGCCGCAACACTCCAACGCGTTCTCTACGCTTTGCGCACCTTGTCGATGCCCTTCGACCCTGGGCATGCCACGCGATTTGGCCCAACGGCCATTCCCATCCATGATGATCGCCACATGCTGCGGCATGCGCTGCGGATCGAGATCGCTGTGCTTCGCTGCCGGCTTCGATTTCGATCGTCGAAAGAAACTCATGGCAGATGGGTCGCAATGGAATAGGAAAGAAGATCGACACCACCGGCAATCAAGCGATATCCACGCCGCTGGCCAACGTCTTGCACGTCGGCCCGCAGCAACGCGACCGCGATGCCATGGCACCCGCCTAGATAAGGAATATCGTTTGCTCGCGATCTGGGCCGACGGACAAGACTCCTACCGGCACCGAAATCAATTCGGAGATCCGATCGATGTACCGCCGAGCGTTGGCTGGAAACTCCTCCAATTTGCGCACGCCGGAAACGTCGCTCGACCAACCGGGCAACGTTTCGTAAATCGGTTCGCAACGTCGCAGTTCGTCGGCTTGGCTAGGCAGTCGTTCGATGCGATCGCCATCGAGCTTATACGCGATGCAAACCTTGACCTCGTCAAAGTGGCTGAGCACGTCGAGCATCATGAGCGATAGATAATCGGCACCGCTCAATCGAGCCGTGTAGCGAACGGCGACGGCATCGAACCATCCGCAACGGCGAGGACGGCCGGTCGTCGTGCCGTACTCGCGACCGATCTCGCGGATCTTTTGTCCAGTGGCATCGAGCAACTCGGTCGGAAACGGGCCGCCTCCAACGCGCGTCGAATACGCCTTGGCCACACCGATCATCCGATCGATGGCTCGCGGTGGGACTCCCGATCCGCTGCAGACTCCGACGCCCGAAGCGTTGCTGCTGGTCACAAACGGATACGTTCCGTGGTCGATATCCAGCAGCGAGCCTTGGGCCCCCTCCATCAACAAACGCTTGCCCGCGTCCAGTTGATCGTGAAGGAAGTAGGTCGTGTCGGATATCAGCGGCCCGAGCGACTCGGCCCAGCGTTCGCACTGAGCCAGAATTTTGGTCGCATCGAGTTCGATCAAATCGTCGGCGGTTGCGATCGAAGAAAGCAACACGCGTTTGGCATCGACGATTTCCGAGATGCGCTGCGGCAACGAGTCGGAAACCAGATCGGCCATGCGGATGGCATGTGTGCGGCCGACTTTATCGCGATAGCACGGACCGATGCCGCGATTGGTGGTGCCGATGCTTTCGCCGCTCACCATGGTTTTGTTGATGGCGCGATCCTCGAGGATGTGCCAAGGCATCACGACGTGGGCGCGATCGCTGATACGCAGATTCTTGCGCGGGTGGATACCGCGGCCCTCGAGTCCCTCCAGTTCGCGAATGAGCATGTTCGGCTCGATCACGACACCGGGCGCGATGATGTTGGTGATGTTTTCCGACAGAATGCCGGAGGGAACGTGGTGCAGCTTGTAAACCTCTTTGCCGCACACCACCGTGTGCCCGGCATTGGCACCCCCTTGATATCGGACGACCACATCGTGACGTGGGGCGAGCAGATCGACCAATTTTCCTTTGGCTTCGTCACCCCATTGCAGACCGATTACACAAGTAGCTGGCACAATTCACTCGCGATCCAGGGCGGCCACCGGCTGGCTCCTACCCTTGAGCCCACCTGTTGCGACCGCAGAAAGCCTAGAGTCTAGGGGTCATCCGCGCGATGCGTCAAGGCTTAACCCCACGCCCACTTAACCCCGTCCCCCTTCGCAGCACGTCTCGCAAATCCGATGGCACTTGGAACACTGGAATTTCGCGCGGATCTCGATCAATCGACCGCCGCAGACCGGACAAACCGGTTCGCGGGTTGCAGCGCACGCCGCTTCTGTGTTCGAACGCTCTGACGTGGTGCTTTCCGCCGTTTGGCTGCTGCTGGGTGTTGGCTGCATAATTCACATCCTCTCACATCTTCTGGCCCGACCGTTTCGGATTACCATATCCCAGGCCCTTTCGGTCGTCCATCATGGTCGTCGCGCCCTGGCCGCGTCTCCCCTATCTCCCGCTTGCTGTTTGCCTCCCAAAGGTTCCACCGCAACGCGGTTTCCTTCGAAACAACCTACATGAATCGTTCCGTCTCCGAGTCTCGCGGGCAGCCTGCCTCCCAACGCCACGCGTCCGCAGTCACCGCATCGCCGTGGCCGCTCTGGCTGCGCGTCCTCCTTTCGATCGCGCTCGTTTTTCATTTCGCCGTGATCGCGCTGTGCTACGCCTCCAACAACAGCCAGATCCGTTCGAACCTGGCCGACACCGTGCTGCAGTGGCTCCAACCCTACACGATCCCGTTGGGTTGGTACGTGGAGTTGGCCCCATTGCCCTTGGTCTCCTCCTCCGAAACCGAACGCCCGACGCGCGTCGAGATCCGATCTTCGCAAGGATCCAAATCCTGGAAGCCCTTGATCGACTCCACCACGGCCAGCCCATCGTGGCGACGCTTGATGACGTTGGTCGGCGCGTTGCAATCCCACGAAGATTCCGACGGCATGAGTTTGATCGCGCATGCCATCAGTGCAAAAGCCATCGCGGAGGGGACTCCGATCGATGGCATTCGATTTGTGGTCACCTCCGAAGCGGCCACCAGTAACGCTGCTTCCCCCGGCAATGCGTCGGGGGTGGATCAAGTCCTTTTCGAAGCCAAGATCCTCTCGGCCGGCCCCGACGATCTGACCTTGGTTCCGATCTTGGAGCCGACGCGATCGGTTCCGGTAACTCCTGCCAATCCCGTGCCTGCCGCAGCCTCCGCCACGAAAGGATCGACCGATGCACGCTGAATCCGCTGCCGCGACCAACGACCTTTCCTGGCGAGCACCGCTGCTGGCTTGGAATCGCTTCTGGTTTGAACCTCGCCAAGGCTGGCACTTGGGCACAACGCGCATCGCCATCGGATGCGTCGCCTTGCTCCAGTTCGCGAGCTACTGGTTCTGGGCACCGCAATGGCTGAGCGCCCAAGGATGGTTCGACTTGGAAACGGGCCGCTACTTCATCGGCGAAGGCTTGCCCGACATGGGAAGCGAGTACCGCTGGTCCTGGCTCTACCGCTGGAGTTCACCGGCTGCAGTCTATGCGGCATGTGGGCTGGGGACACTCGCTAGCGCAGCGACCCTTTTGGGGATCGGCTCGCGGGTCGCGCCGGCATTGGCTTGGATCGCGATGATGACGCTGCACCATCGCGCTCCGTGGTTAGCGACGCCTTCAGAGTTGCTGCTCGCCGCAGGTTTGTTCTATCTGATCGTCGACACCGGCCGGACACAGTTTTCGATCCGCCCCGCGCGGAGTGATGCGTCCTCGAGTCCTCGCACCAGCGTCACTTTGGCAACGCGCTGCATCCAAGTCCACTTCGTGTTGTGGTTGACGCTCTGCATCGCCAGCATGCTGCAGCACGATGTGTGGTGGAATGGGACCGCCGTGGCCCTTCTTTCGGAGCGCGGACAGAACTGGATCGGTGCGATCCCGCGTTCCAGTTGGTTCGGTCAATGCATGACGCTGGCCATGCTCGCGCTCCCTGTGCTGGCTTTGGTCTGCTGGTCGCGACCCGCCAGCCAAGCCGTGGGATTCGCGGCCATCGTCGCTTACGCGATCGCCGTAGCGGTGTTCGCAGGCGACCTGCTGTATGCGCTGGCACTCCTCGCCCTGGCCACTTCTCTGCTACCATATTCCCTCAAGCCCACTTCTGGCCCCAACTCCGCCCCGCCGCAAACTCCCTGATGGCCGCGTCTGCCTCGCTCGCAGCCACGCCATCCTCGGTTCGCATCCCAACCTTCCAGAGTCCTTGCATCATGAACGACGATCGCTCTTTGCCGTCCTCCCAACACGCGCGCCGTATCGGGCGCCGCACCTTCGTCGCCAGTTCGACGGCGGTCGCGGCCACCGCACTTGCTAGCCACGTGTTGCTTCCGGTGCCGGCTTCCGCTTCCTCCCCCGCCTCAGTAGGAGTTCCTCAATTGAAATACTGCCTCAACACCAGCACGATCCACGGCGAAGTCGTTCCGTTGCTCGACCAAATCACCGTCGCACAGAAAGCCGGCTACGACTCGATGGAGTTGTGGCTACGCGATATCGACAAGTACTTATCCTCCGGCGGGACACTGCCCGAACTTCGCAAACGCATCGCCGATGCAGGCTTGACCATCGAAAGCTCGATCGCTTTTGCTCCATGGATCGTGATGGACGAGTCCGCGCACAAGAAGGCGCTCGAACAAGCTAAAAAAGAAATGGACATCATCGTGGCCATCGGTGGCAAACGGATTGCAGCACCACCTGCAGGGGCGACCGACGGCGAGCGGTTGAATTTGGACGTGGCCGGTGATCGCTACCGCGCGTTGCTCGAAGTCGGCAAGGCTGCAGGCTGCACGCCGCAGTTGGAAGTCTGGGGCTTTTCAAAGAACCTTTCCAAACTCTCGGAAGTCCTCTACGTGGCCGCCGCCGCACAACACCCGAATGCGTGCGTGCTTCCCGACGTGTATCACCTCTACAAAGGGGGCTCGCTGTTCCACGATTTGCAGTTGCTCTCGGGCAAGAAGATTCATGTCTTCCACATGAACGACTATCCCGACATTCCGCGAGACAAGATCAACGACGCCGATCGCGTTTATCCCGGCGATGGCATCGCCCCGATCGCGACCATCCTCAACACGGTCTTCGCCAGCGGATTCAACGGTGTGTTGTCGCTGGAGCTTTTCAATCGCGAGTATTGGAAGAAGGATCCGTTGGAGAACGCCACGCTCGGGCTTCAAAAGATGAAGGCGGTCATTCCGAAGGCGTAATGGCCTCGTCTGCGTTGCACGTCCGTCGTCTTCGTCTTCTTATTGGTCTTCCTAGCGGCAGGCCGTAAGGCCACCGGTTTCGCGTTAAGAGACTCGATGATGGTTTGCCCCCGTGTCACCGGACGGCTTACGCCGTTTCGCTAGGACTAGCCGCCTGCGGCGAGGCTCTTGCTATGCAACGCTCCTTTGCGAAGCTCCATGCATTGGCTCATCCGCCCCGCCAACTCCAACGAATGCGTCACCACGATCAAGATCGCGTTCTGCTCCTTCGGAACCTCAAAGAGCAGCTCTCCAACCAAATGCGCGTTGTCCGCATCGAGATTTCCCGTCGGCTCATCGGCCAAGATCAGCGTCGGGCGCAACAGCAACGCCCGCCCGACCGCCACCCGCTCGCGTTCCCCACCCGATAACTGACTCGGCAAATGGTGCATGCGATCGGACAACCCGACCCGATCGAGCAACTCTTTCGCGCGCTGCTGATGCTCGAGCGTCGGCTTGCCAAAGGCCAGCGCCGGCAGCAACGTGTTTTCCAACACATTCCACTGCGGCAACAGATGGTGATCTTGAAAGATAAAGCCGATGTGCTGATTGCGAAATCGAGCTTGCTCGGTCTCGTTCAAGCCGAATGGATTCTTGCCCGCCAATTCGACGCTGCCGGACGTCGGTCGATCCAAGGTCCCAAGGATCTGAAGCAATGTCGATTTCCCCGCCCCGCTCGGTCCGATAATAGCCAGGTTCTCACCCCGCTTCATGGAAAACGAGACGCGATCGAGCACCACCAAATCGCCAGCGGGAAGCGAATAGACCTTCGATACTTCTTGAACAATCAAATCGCTCATCGAATGCAACAATGCTCCAAAATGGCTTCGGGGCTAGCGAGGTAGCCGACGTAGAACTCGCCGAACTGACCGTATCGAGCGCTGGCTTTGTCGTAACGCATCGTGTAGACGATCTCTTTGAGGAACTGCGGGTTGCGAGCCCAGAGGGTCACCCCCCATTCCCAATCATCGAGCCCCACCGATGCGGTCACCAACTGCGTCACGCGACCGGCAAAGGCCATCCCGCTTTGCGCGTGCTCGGCCATCATTTCCGTCCTAGCGGAGAAGGGCTCCAAGAACCAATTGGCGCCGACGTTGCGGGCCTTGTTCATCGGATAAAAGCACATGGCTGGCCAGTTCGGAAACTCCGGAGCCAACCGCTGCGCCAGCATCACCGGCAATCGCCGTTCGTACGAGGAAACCTTGGCAACAAACGCTGGCGAGTTGGGATCCTCGCCGCTGCGAATCAGCTTTTCGGCGTACTGCTCTCGATTGGGAAGGTACTCGCTGACCTCTGACATCGACACGAACGAATACGTTGGCCGAAGCGCCGTCCCCAACTCGGTTGCGGACAAGCGTTGATGCAACCGATCGATGCGCAGCGGATCGGGATCCATCATGACCAATCCGAGATCGGCTTTGTGCCCGCTGATGATGAACGACTGGATGCGCTGGGGGCGATCGTGCAAATCGTGCAAACACTCGCAGAACTCGCGCAGCGCATGGGCGCTGGGCGTTCCAAGAGCGCGCAGGGCAGGGCGGTCCCACCGATAGAAGTAATGGCCGCAATGCCAGCCCTGAATCGGGATGATCGAAGGTTCGGGAAGGCTGGCAGCTGGTGCCGTGGGGTGATTCATCTTTGACTCTCAGAATAATCGGTTGTAGCCATTGAGCGCCGCAACGCGGTAGGCTTCGGCCATGGTGGGATAGTTGAAGGTGGTATCGATGAAGTACTCGAGCGTGTTGTTGGGCGGAGGTTGCTTCATGATCGCTTGGCCGATGTGGATGATCTCCGACGCATTCGGCCCAAAGCAATGGACGCCGAGAACCTCGAGCGTATCGCGATGAAATAGGATCTTGAGCATCCCCACCGCGCGTCCGGTGATCTGGGCGCGGGCTAGGCTCTTGAACTGCGAGTGCCCGACTTCGTAGGGGACCTTGGCCGCCGTGAGTTCGCGCTCGGTCTGACCGATGGAACTGATTTCAGGGCTGGTGTAGATGCCGTTGGGAATGTCTTTCAATTGCAGATCGTCTGGGGCACCGAGAATGTGCCGCGATGCGCCGCGTCCTTGCATGTAGGCCGCGCTGGCCAGCGACGGAAACCCGATGACATCTCCGACCGCATACACGTTCGGACAAGTCGTTTGGAAGTTTTGATTCACGTCGATCGTTCCGCGAGCTGTCGGCGTGATCTTGAGCTTGGCCAGATCGAGCATTTCCGTGTTGCCAGAACGCCCGTTCGCCCAGAGCAGGATGTCGGTCTTGACTTGTTTGCCGCTCTCCAGAGACAGCACGACCCCATCGTCGCGCGGTTCGATCTTGGAAAAAGTCTCGTTGTGCCGGATGATCACGCCCGACTCGCGCATCTGATAGCTGAGCGCGTCGATGATTTCATCGTCGAGAAACTCCAGCAGTTTGCTCCGCGTGTTGATCAAATTGACTTTGATCGACAAGTTGCGAAACATCGAAGCGTACTCGCATCCGATCACACCCGCGCCGTAGATCGCGATCGATTGCGGTTTGTAGGAAAGCTCGAGGATTGTGTCGCTATCGAAGATCCGGGGATGGTTGAAATCGACTCCTTCGGGCCGGAACGGACGGGAACCGGTTGCGATGACGATGTACTCGGCCTTGATGCGAACATCTTCGTCGATTTCCAGCGTGTGGGCATCGAGAAATTTGGCGGCGCCGGAAAAGACCGGGACGTTGTTGCGTTCGTAGAACGTCTGCCGCATCGAGACTTGTTTGGCGATGATCGACTTGCTGCTGGCTCGCAGTTGAGCCAGCGTTGGATTGACGGTGATCCCCATGTCGCGAATGATGGGGTTGTTCATCGCTTCCATCGCGCTGTAGATGGAAAACCGGAGCGCCTTGCTCGGAATCGTTCCCCAGTGCGTGCAACCGCCGCCGATTTGCTTGTAGGCCTCGACCACCGCCGTGCGTTTGCCCCCTTTGGCCGCTTGCATCGCAGCCCCTTCGCCTCCAGGCCCCGTTCCGATGACGACGACGTCAAACTTGTGTTCCATCATATGTGCTTTCTGCAGGAAATCGCGTTTCGGGCAACGTGGGGCGGAGTGCGGACAGGCATGCGCGGCCTCGATCGCCCACCGCCCCCGGACCATCGTGCATGCTGTGAATCAGGCAGGATCCGAGGTTGGGATGCAGCATCCATCTTACCAAGGCCGCGAGGTGATGAGGCCTTCTTCAGGACTGCTCGCCGTGGCGTACAGTCGCTTGGGGATGCGTCCTGCGAGGTAGGCTTGGCGTCCCGCGATCGCTGCATGCTTGATCGCGCTGGCCATGGTAACCGGTTGACGCGCGTGGGCGATGGCCGTGTTGAGCAACACTCCATCGGCTCCCAATTCAAACGCCATGGCGACATCGCTGGCCGTGCCCACCCCCGCATCCACGATCACCGGGTACGCAGGATCATCTCCCTTTAAGTATTCGAGAATGATCTGCAAGTTATTGGGGTTGAGGATCCCCTGGCCGCTTCCGATGGGGGAACCGGCCGGCATGACGCTGGCCGCGCCGGCCGCTTTCAATCGCACGGCCATGATGGGGCAATCGCTGGTGTAACAGAGCACGTGAAACCCGTCTTCGACAAGTCGATGGCACGCTTCGAGCGTTGCGATCGGATCGGGCAGCAGCGTTTTAGTATCGCCGAGGACTTCCAGCTTGACCCAATCGGCTCCGGGGTTGCCCAGCGATTGCAAGATCTCTCGCCCCATGCGGGCGACGCGCACCGCATCGGTGGCGTTGAAGCATCCAGCCGTGTTGGGGAGGAGCGTGACCTTTTCCCAATCGATGAAGTCGAGCAGATTCTTGCCATCGCGATGGTAGAGCTTCTCACGTCGCACGGCGACCGTAACACAATCGGCACCGCTAGCCGCAATCGAATCGCGCATCAGTTCAAGCGTGTCGTATTTGCCTGTGCCGACGATGATGCGGCTGCTGAGGACTTTGCCCGCAACCGACAAACATCCATCGTCCGGTTCGGACTGCGAAGAAGCATCCGAAGAGGGAGTAGGTTGCGCTGCCATCACCCACCACCCACGAGCGTGACCACTTCGATGCGATCGCCTTCTTGCACGCGCCGCGATCCATATTGGGGCTTGGGCAGGATCTCCAGGTTCACTTCCACGGCACAGAAACGAGGCTCCACGCCTGCTTTGTGAAGCAAATCCAAGATCGTGGTCGACTCCTCAACCTGTTGGACCTGACCATTAAACTCAATCGACGCCATGCTCGGCACCACCAAGGCCGGGAAGAATTTGAACTAGAAACAGGGACGTTGCAAACCGGCCGCGATCCGCATGCGATTGCGCGATCGGTTCTGTTTACCATGGTAGAGGATTTGCGCGTTCTCGGTAGTCATACCGACCGCGTCCCCCAGCAATCCCAGCCTAAAGCCCTACGAAATCGCCTGAATCGGCGCAGCGCCGCTGCGGTGGACAAGATGCCGGCGGACCTGGGTAACGGCTACCGCGGGCGAGAAGAGATTTGGCCACCGGATATCCGGACCCCGTCGCTGCCAGGCACTGCGGTCGCGGCGGGCTCGCTCATCGGCGATGGCAGCAACGGTGGCAACGGTCTGGGCTGCGAAGCGCTGGGCATCGGCGCGGGGATGGGTCCCACCGCTGGCACGACCGCCGCATCGCTGGTTTCGATTCCGGAAACGGTGATCACACCACCATGTGCGTGCGAGGGGAACAGCGGATGGCCTCCAGGACCATTTGCAGATCCATCCGCGTTGGCCCCAGGAGCTCGCATCGGACCGGGTTCGCCGCGACCTTGTTTGGTAGCCCCCCACGGGGTCTTCAGTTTCAGCGGATAGATTTTGGGGAGCGACGAACCCAGTTGTCCTCCTCCCACCCAATGCCGCGAACCGACTCGCGACTTCACCAAGTGGTAGGGCGTGGCCGGCGGTTGATGTTCGGGGAAACGCCATGTTTCGGGGACTTCGAGGCACGAGGCGATATCGGGGCGCTGGCAAGCTTCATGCAGATGCTCGACCAAGATGCGTCGCACTTCGAGGATCGTGCGGGGCTGTGTGTGGATCGACGAGTGCCCCGCCGAGACGACGATCTCGCTTTCGACGTCGTCCATGTGGGAGCTGGAAACATCCACCACTCCGTCGGACTCGCTGTCTTCGCTTTGGAACCACCGGGTCTTGTCGAGGATGCCGATGATGTTGTGGTAGCGCACCCAGGACGCCCGGCGAGCCCGAAGCATAGCCGGAAAGATAGGAGAGTCGGGACTGAGCGAATCGATACTGGTTTTGGTGACCAAGAGCCCGGTATCTCGAAACACTCCGGGATTCTGACGGATGAGCGAATTGCCCATCTCGGTCAGGCTGGTTGGCAACGTGATGAGTTTGCGTCCAAGCCACTGGGTGTAGTCGTTGGAGTAGTCGCTGCCGCGATGGGGCGTGCCGATGGTGATCACGCGCTGGATCGAGGGGTTGGGGTGAAAGAAGAGTGCCGATTCGAGCTTTTCTTTTTCTTCGGGTTTGGCTTGGATCTTTTCAAACGGTTCATCGCTTAGGATGCGCCAAAACTCGTCGCCGCTCTCAAGCGTCTGCATGCGCGACACCAATCCCCCCATGGAGTGCCCTACGAGAACCATCTGATTGAGCAATGCGTGTTGACCTTGCGGGTCGAGGTTTTGTTTGAGTTCTTGCAAATCGCTTCGCATTTGGGCCGAGCTGACCCAAAAGGGCTGTCCGGTCGGATATTGATAGAACCAGAATTGGTAGTTCTTGCGCAGTTCGCGGAACGATCGAAGGTCGTTGAACATCGGCATCCAAGTCAGCGGGCTGGACCACAGCCCGTGCACCATCACCACCGGGATGCGATTAGGATCGTAAGGCTCGAGCATGTAGATGCCCCGGAGCTTTTCGGTTTTGTTCGGGTCGACCAATCCGATCCAACTATCGGTCTGCTGCCGGAATTTGGGATTGTCGAGGAAGTAGGCCAGGGGAGTGCTCAAGTCGGACTGCAGCGGGACCAAGCGCGAGTTGAGTTCGACGTCGGTCGACGAAAGGGGATCGTGCAGTTCTAGAACGCATGGATGTCGATGGTGGTCTTCGCGACGCGAATGGACATTGGGAGTGGTCACTCGCAAGATCGCTGTGACGGGAAACGACAGGCCTTCGGGGTAGTACTTGCTCCCCCGTTCGTTGGGGTCTTGGTTGTTGCGGACCGCGATCATGGGAACGCCGATACCGTAGGTGACGTTGACCGCATCGAGCAGTTTGACTTGGTATTCACTGCAAAACTTCAGTTCGCCAAAGTCCTCATCGCGCCAAGGCCCCCGCGTGACGACTTGCACTTCGTGCTGTTGTTCTTGGGTGCTGATGCGATAGCTGTGACCGGGGCGCAAGTTTCCTTCGCGACTGACCAGTTTCAGCGTCGATTCGAGAGCGACGTTGTACAGATCGCAAGCTCCCCGAAACTGGGGATCGTAGGGATTGCGGGTACCATCGAGTTCGGGGCTGAAAAGGTAGAGGTAGGCATTCGCGACGGCGACGGTGTACCAATCGAGCGCCTTGCCCATCGACCGTTCGGATTCGTAGCGTTTGCCGACGATGTAAGCCAGTTCTGCGATGGCATAGACTTTCTCGGCTCCCTTCTCGTCGGTGGCGAGTTCTTGGAGCATGTCGAGGGCGGTTTCGGGATCCCGCTTGTAGACGTCCAAGACATCGTAGTGCCGCAGCAGCGTCATGGTCCTGGCGGTGGGCTGCGGGCCTTCGCGGTTCTTGAAATTTAGCGATTCGGCGAGCGGGTTCACCGGAGCGGTGCGCTGCACGACGTAGCGTTGGCTGGCGCATCCCATCCAGCAAACCATGCCAAGAACGATCCACAGCCACAGGAGTCGATGCGTGGACGACCACGGATGCCCAGCAGCGGCCGCATAGCTGCGGCGAGCGTTTGTGGAGGGTGGGCAGGAGAAGTCCATCGGCAACCAATTGGGGAGCGACTCGAGGATGAGCGGCCACCTCGCAGGAGGACGAGGACCGTGCTGTGGGTAATATCAGTTCGCGGCCCTTGGGGACAATGGCATCTGCAGAACGCTTGGCAAAGCGCGCAATTTGGGTAGACAGGAGTGGAACTCGATTGCATGCAAAGCGTCGTGCATGCACGGGGCGGCGATTTCCCGGCCAGCCAACGCACGCAGTGTGCAAGCAATCCTAGCGGAACGGCGTAAGCCGTCCGGTGACACGGCGGCAACACATCATCGAGTCCCTTAACGCCACACCGGAGGCCTTACGGCCTGCCGCTAGGATCGACGGAACGACGGACGGAACGACGGACGGAACGACGGAAGCGCGGGCGTCCCGCCCGCAGTGCGAACTCGCTCAATACTCCCCTTGAACAGCCACCATGCAGCTTGCCAGCATCGAACCGTGAGCACCGTTACTTGCCTCGGTTGTTCCGTGTAGTCATCACGAAGAAAAAGATCGCGAGGAACAACAACGGCCACAGGCACATGCATAGCGCCCCAAAGAACTGGGAAATGATACTCGGCCGCGCTACGGGCGGCGGCACGCTGTTCACCAACCCACCACCCCCAGTCGAATACGGATTGTTGGGTGTAGGCGGGGCGCCGGACGCCGCTGCGTTGGAAGCAACACTTCCCACGGGCTGATTGTCCACCGTCGCTAAGGCCTTCACGATCTCCGCCGAATCCAACTCATCGAGCGCATGCAACAACTCAAAGTCGGCTTCGCTCGCGATCGGATCCTCGTTGCTGCTCTCCGCCAAAATCTCTACCAACGCGTTTGCCAACGCGTCCGTATCATCCGCGCGTCGGTATCGATGCACCTTCGTCGCCAACGCATGGTCCTCGCGCATGTCGACCCCAATCGCATCCACCACCAACCCGCGCGACAAGATATCGGGCAAATACGCATCCAACACCGCTTGATCGGACGCTTGCCCATCCGTCACGACGATCAACCGATACGTGCCATACACCTTCTTGGCCCGCTCCGCCAACAACGCATCGGCCGCGACCCGCATCGATTCCCCCAAAGGAGTCCCACCCGCAGGCTCAAAGCGCCGCAGTGCATCGACCGCCGCGACCTTGTTCACCGGACCCATCGGCACCAACCAGCCCCCTTGCGGTCGGGCACCGTTGAGCAAGTAAATCCCCAGCGTCGCATCGCGAGGAAACTGCTGCAAAACCGTCGTCAACGCCCTCTTCGCAGCATCGATGCGTCGCAATCCGCCGCGCCGCATACGCTCCTTCATCGATCCGGAATCGTCGAACACGATGACCACCGTATCCGATTTGGATCGCAACCCGTCCTCGACCGCTCGCGATGCCGCTGGAGTCCCCAACGCTACGCTCACCGCCAGAACCACCGCCCCCAACCAGCGACCAAGCGCCATGTGTCGAACCCTCTTAGAAATTGAAGTCGGTCGGCGCCAACGCCTCGGGATTCACCTTCACAATACGAAACTCCACACGCATGTTCTCCTTGGCCTCATCCATGTTGCGAGGCTTGGGAATCACCGGTTCCATGATGCCGGCTCCTACCGGGACAATCTGGGACAAATCCACGTTGATCCCCGACTCCGAAGCATACTTTTCCAGCGACTTCTTCACGGCCTCAGCCCGCGATAACGACAGCGTCAACGCCGCTTGCATGGTGACCACAGGATCGACCGAACCACCTCCAAGCGCCCCGGCCTTGATCAATTCCACCACCTCTTTGGTGCGGCTCAGATCCAACGGTTTGCCATTCATGAAGTAGCGATAGTTGCCGGGTGTGCCATTCTGTTGAATCAATCCCTTTGCCGTACCCGCCTTCACCAAATCCATCAGCGTCTTGGTCGGGTCCGCATGGCCGCGAATCACCACCCTCGCATTGCCGAACTGGCTGGCTTGCTTCAACGCCCGCAAAAACTCCGCACCATAACGATCGGCGGAAAAGTTCTGTTCGTTGGGCTCGAAGTTGATCGAGAAACTCACAATGGTGTTGGCATCGAGATTCTCTCCCAGAAACATGTCGGTCGTTTCGCCCGCCACATTGAATCGCTCGACATTGGTCGGCTCCACATACGGCACCCCGGCCATTTCGGCCAAGCTCTTGTAATCGAAGTCGTTGGGCTCAAACCCCGCGCGGGCCTTGGCATACTTCCACTGCGTGGCCAGATTGATCGAACGGGTCATGACTTCTTCAAAACCGCTCGCATTCGACTTCTGCTTGAAGAATGCGATCTGGCCAGGCAACCCGACAAAAGAACAATCGAGCAGCAATCCGTGCACGTCCCCTTCCAGCGTCGGCAACACTTCCTTGCCATAGATGCGCTGCGACATGCTTAGCAATTGCTCGTACTCCTTGCTGAGCTTGCCCGATTCGGCAAAGGCTTTCCGCATGGCGACGACGTTTTCGGTGGCCTTCAGATACCCGGCCACAAATTTGCGGACCCATTCCTTGTTGGCGTCGTACCAATCGCGTCGAACCGCATACACGTCCGCGATCGATCGGCTCATTTGCACGGTGCTGTTGATCACGCGCGCCCCTGCCACCGTTCCTTCGGCCCCGGTCCCCTCGGCTTCCAATCCACTGGTCAATCCGATCATGTCGGGGGTCACCACGCAGCACGCGTCGATGGATGGATCTTTGCGAAACGCTTCCGCTGGACCGTCAGGACCGGTGATGTCCTTGGTCCACACGATCTCCACATCGGCTCGATTCAATCCCGCCGCAGCCAACGAATCATAGAGAAGTCCCACGTGCGGGCCTCCTTGCTGACAAGCGACCTTCTTCCCCTTGAAGTCGTTGAGGTTCTTGAGGCTCTTGCGCGCGACGATGTGATCCCCAGCGCTCCAAGACATTTGCAAGATGATCACGGGTTTGGTCCGCGGATCGGCTGCCAGCGTCTCTCCAGCCAACCCGATCATGTGCATGGTGCCTCGCAAGAACGGCGACTTGCCGCTCATGTAATCGCGGACTTGCCCGACGAAATCATCCCCGGGCTTGAGTTCGATATCGAGCCCAGACGTTTGATAGATCGAGCCTCGCTTGGTCTTCAAATCGCCGTTGGCCATGAACGTCGCGATGTCGCCTCCCCACAAAATGTAGGGAACGGAAACGGTTGTCGATTTGGAGACGGGTTGGACGCCGATCGGCCCGACCAACTCAGAGAAAAGCTCTTGGGCATGGGCAGATGGGCCGCACCACGCGCTGGCCACGAGGAACCACGCAAAGAGCAACCTCGCCGCAACCATTCCACGCCATCGATTCACACAAGCCAACATGTTTTGAAGTTTCCCTGGAAAAATAGGTTCGCGGAGGACCATGAATCTCGCGCCCAGGCGGCCAAATACCGCCGGTTCGCGCCTACAATCGCCAACCTTATCGAATGCCCATTGCTTCGAGTTGGCGGATTTCGTCTTCCATCTGGGCGCGCTCAGCATCGGAAATATCCGGATTGGGCATCAAGGAGCGACGCGTGCAGTTGACCAACGCTTGCAACGTCTGATAACGCCGCGTTTGCTTGATGGCCGGTTGCAAGAAGTCCCGCACGATGGCCTTCACCTCGTCGGCGTCCTTGGGCGGGATGGCTTTGAATTGGCTGCGCAACGCCGAATACCCGGCCGACGAGAAATCCTCTTCGAGCCCCTCGCGATCGAGCCACTGCACCAGCTCCTCGTCCTGGATCTTGGTCGGCCCCAACATCCAGCGGATGAACTCCAACCGGTCTTCGCCGATCGGATCCAGCACGGGAATGATCAGATCGCCCACCCGTCCCGGACGGCGAATGTCGGGCGAGAGCAAGTGAATCCGAGCGGTCATCAACAACCAAATGACGCGACCGCGAAGCTTGGGCTCGCTCATCATGGCTTGGATCTTGCCCGTGAGCCGGCGTTCCGTTTCATGCGCTCCTTCGCCGACGCTGCCAAACTGCGTATCGGCTTCGTCGACAAAGATGACGACCTTTTCGAGGGCCTCGAGCACGCGGCGCAATCGCTCAAAGATGACGTCGGTTTGACCAAACCATTGGCTTCGGATGTTCTTGAGCACCAGCACTGGGATATCTAGTTCGGCAGCCACGGCTTCAAAAATAAAGGTCTTGCCTCCACCGATGGGACCCGCGATGGCCGCCCCGGGCAAGGCGCGATCGTCGGGCAGCTTCATGCGCGGAATCATGTAGGTCTCGAGAAACTCCTTGAGCTTGCGAAACCCGATCACATCTTTGAGGGTCTGCACAGGCTTCTTGAACTCGATGACATCTTCACCTAGTTGCGACTGAATGAAATCTTCGACTTGGGCGGTGGTGTCTTGCCTTTGGATCGGGGACTTGGAATAGTCCGACGCCAGCAGCAACTGCCGCATGGCATGGATCGAGAGTCCGGCGGTGGCATCGGCGACCACATCGAGCCCATCGAGGATGGCTTGATTGCCGCTCTTGGCGGCATGCCATTGAGCATAGTGTTTGCGGCCTTGCAAGTCGGGGGACGGGATGTCGACCGAGAGCAACTGCGGCAGTCGCGCGACGCGAGGATGGATCAAGCTGCGCGATTCGGCCAGCAAGATCACGTTGTCTTTGCCATTGAAGAAGGCGGGGTCACCGAACCAATCGGTCACGATGGTGATGCGTCGCAACTGCGCATCGTTGAGCCGAGCCACATCGCCATCTCCGGCCGGGAGCATGATGTCGGCACCTTCGATCAAAACCAACAAGTTGTCCTTGAGCGTATTGCGAGAGCAGATGGTCAACTGTCGCAGGAACTCGAGCGCTTGCGTCGCATTGCCGATGGCATCGCGCAAGTACTGATCGAATTCGCGGCGGCGCAAATCGAACTTGCTGCCATCCTGCAACACCTCGCGCGTGGCGACCGTATCGATGCTGACGCCGTTCTTCCAAGCGGTCCAAGCCTCTCGCAGTTTGTTGCGATCGTCGTCGCTGAGTCGAATGGGGCCGTTGAGTTCGTAGACGACTTGGACCAACCCGGGGATCTTGGTCTTGCTCTGCAAAAATTGAATCAACGGCACGTACTCTTTGCCGTCGTAGTACAAGTCATAGATGTTTCCCGAGACCACGATAGCGCGCGACTGGCCCGAGTTGATAATCCGCGCGATCTGCGAAAAGAACGGATAGGAAGCGGCCGGCACATCGGTGGTCGGCAGTTGAACGTCGGTTTGTTGATTGCTCATGAAGCTTCGATGGCACGCATCGTCGAGAGAAGGCGTAAAGAAAACGTTCGCACGCCCTCGTAGACGATCGCAACGGAGGATTCTTCCCCGCAGGCGATCAAGGCAACTGGGCGACGTCGCCCGATTCTACCACGATCCAATGACGATTGGACTCAACATCGCGCAGCGTCTGCACTTGGCCACTGGGCCAATGAACGGTCACTGCCTGGACTTTTTGCGCATCCCCCAACCCCACATGCAACGTCGGAGCGTGCGTCGAAGCGTACGATCCTCCACCGATTTTGTGCTTGATCCGTTTCTCCCCCCCCAGATCCAGTTCGATCCAAGCGCCCAGCGCGTCGCGAGACGATTGCGTGCCCACCAAATCGATCAGCACGTAGCGGCCGAGCTTTTCCGAATCGTTGAGCACGATCTGGACCGGTTGCTCCAGCATGCTGACCGCAAAGTCGACATCGCCATCCCTATCGAGGTCCCCGATGGCCATCCCGCGGCCAGCATGCACCGTGCGAAAGAACTCTCCGACCGATTCGCCGATCGATTGCAGACGCTTCCCGTTCTGGTTGAGGAGCAAGTACGGTTTTTGCAAGTTGGTGCTGCGGATGGGTCGGCGGCTGGTATGCCCAGCGATCACCACCACATCTTCATCCCGGTCGTGATCGACATCGAGGAATGCCGTCCCCCAACCGACGACGGCTTGTCCGAGGGCCATCAATCCAGCCGAGCGCGTGCCGAGCGAAAAATACTGTTTGCCTTGATTGAGGTACAGTTCGCAGTATTCGTTTTGGTAGTTGGTGACCATGACATCGGGCTTGAGATTGCCATCAAAGTCGCCGACGGCCAACCCCATGCTCCCATCCACGATCGAACGCGAACCGAGGCTCGTTCCGGAGGCGGCGCCGATTTCGTTGAGCAGCCCACCGCCGAGATTATCAAAGAAGACTTTGGGGTCTTCATCGTTGGCAACATACAGATCGGTATCGCCATCCATGTCAAAGTCGCAGGCCACGACACCGACGCCGCGGTGCAAGTACTTTTCGATGGTCGACGATCGATCTTCAAAGGTGCCATCGCCGCGATTGACCCAGAGTTCATCGGCTTCTCCGACAAAATCGGCCGGCGCGCAGCGATCGATTTCGCCTTGGCCGTTGAAGCAGCGTTTGTCGAGCGCCGGAGACCAGACGCCATAGTGAGCGATGTAGAGATCCAAGTCCCCATCGTTCTCGAGATCGAACCACGCAGCCGAGGAACTCCAGCCGCGATGATGAAAGCCGGCGAGGGCTGTGGCATCTTCGAACGTGCCGTCTCCTTGATTGCGCAGCAATTGTTGGCCCGCATAGCCGGTGATGAAGACGTCGGGAAATCCGTCGTTGTCGTAATCGGCGACGGCTGCTCCATAGGAGTAACACACCCCGGCAGCGGACCCGGACGGCGCCCCGACATCGGCGACTTGCGGCTTGGCCCCGGCGGCTTGAGGCAATTGCCGGAACATGCCGTTGTCGACCATCACCGGCAGCTTTTCTGGGGTCAGTTGCCCGCCGCCGGGAAAGAACAGATCGGCCCGACCATCCCGATCGTAGTCGATCCAGCCGACCCCACCACCGTTGGACTCGATCATGGCTGCCAACCAAAGTCCTTCGCCGTTTTGGTATTGGAAACGAATGCCGAGGTCTTCTCCGTGATGCGAAAACTGCAATGCGGTCGAAGCGCGATCGGCTGTGTTGGTTGGCGACGCCTTCGATGGATTCGAAGCGGCTCCACTCGGTGCGTCCGAGGATGTTGCACCCAACTTTGCACCCGATGTGGATGAAGTGCCTAAAGGCTTGTTCGGAGTGCTTTCGGGTTGCGGCGTGCATCCGGTGCCCATGGCCAAGCCGATGCATCCATATACGAGCCAAAGACTCCAGCGCCGGGACCAGGTAATGCGGGAGATCATGATGCGGGGTTGGACGCAGGTTGTGTGGTGCCGGATCCATCGGCAGCTGGGGCAGGGCGGAGCGGCGATGGAGTAGTCGGGGCTGTTCCACCGGGAACCGCATCCGGTGGCATGCTGTCCATCATGTCTTGGATGGCCTGTTGGATTTGACGCAGGATGCGCCGATGGTTTTCAGCCGCTTCCCGATTCCCTTCGCGTTCCATGTAAGACGCGATCAGTTCATGCGACTTGATATCGGAGGGATTGGCTCGCGAGGCAACTTGGATGTAACCGACGCCACCGGGGGGATCGAGGTAGTTCATCATCAGTTCGCCGAGATCGCGACGCAGGTTCGCGTTGAACGGATCGGTCTGCAAGCGTTCGAGCATGGCATCGACGCGCGGGCGTTGGTTTTGGCTTTCGGCCGCTTTGCCGAAGAGGGCCTCGCTTTCCGCGGTCTTGCCCAGTTGTTGCATGCAGCGGGCTTGCAACTGCAAGTAGGGAAGGGCGTTGGGCCAGCGTTCGAGCAAGATCGCCGCTTGTTCGCTGGCCTTCTCGGCTTGGGAAGCTTCGAGGTTGGTTTGGCAAACCAGCGCCAGTTCGGGGCTCGGCAGTTTGTTCGGTTCCTTGAGCTTTGCCAATTGCTCGGCGGCTTCGTCGACCAAGCCTAGATTCAAGAGCGAGCGGGCGTAGTTCGTGAGGATATCGTGGCTGGCTTCGGTGTGCTGGAGAATCCATTCGTACTCCGCGCGGGCCTCTTCGAATTTGGCTTGCTCCAGCAGCACTTCGGCGAGTTCTTGGTGGGCGCGAATGGAGTTGGGTTGAAGTTCGATCGATTTGCGAAAGGCTCGGACGGCGGCGTCCAGGTCGTATTCGTACGTGAAGTAGATCCCGCGCCAGTAGTGGTGTTGGTGGTCCCCTTCGACCAATTCCCCCCACAACCGCAACGCTTGATTGGCCCCCATAGAATCCCCTTGGGCGAGGAAGCCCTGCACCAGGGATGCGAGGACTTCGGCTTGATTGCCGCGATAGGCGACCAACAGCGGCCCCAAGTTGTCCTTGACCCGTCCAGGCATGCCCGAGGTCGCATCCAACAGCAACAGCGGTCCGGTGGCTTGGACCGAATCCAAGCCCGAGGTCGCCAGCCCGTCGGTAATGCGTTGAACGCGCGCCCGATCCCCCGATTTTCGGTAGGCTTCGGCCAGCAGCCAGCGCCAAGACTTGGGAGACCCCATCCAGGGCGACCACGCCTCCAGGCGGGCGGCCGCCAATTCCGGGCGATTGGATTCGTACAGCCATTGTCGGGAAGAGTTATCGACCCATCGGTACAGACAGGCCCACCCCGCGGCTAACGCAAGCAAAACCAGGAGGACGAAAAGGAACGATTTGGAGCGGATTGCCCCGCGACGGACGGCCAATGGATTCATGCCGAAGGAGTGCCTCCAAAGAATTGGATGGGGGGAAGGTCAGGCATCCCGCGCTCGGGACCGCATCCACTCCCATCCAACCAACCGAAAATATAGCCAAATCTTGACTTGAAAGGAATCCAAACGGCCGATAAGCTTCTCTGCTCGTTTGACCCCCAATGCGGGCATTTCACGCGTTTGTTCGCGTCACCCGATCCAGTGTAATACCGAAATGACTCTAGACAAAAGCCTAAAGGTACGAGCCGGGGCCATTAAGACGCGAAACGTCATGACCCGTGCCGAACGCATCAAGCGCCTCCAGGACCTCGACAAGTGGGGTACTGACTCCATTGTTTTGGGGATGGCCAAAGTTCGTGTTCCCAAGATCTCTTTGAAGAAGAAGAAGAAGGTCAAGAAGGAAGACGAAGCCGACGACAAGAAGAAGAAAAAGAAGTAGTCGGTGGGCAGGCCTTTGCCTGCCTAGGTGGCCTGCGACGCTGCTTTGCTTGGCAGGCCCGCTGGACGACTACATTCCTACTGACCGTTGGAACATTCGCTATGCATGGCCCCGCAGCGTTGGGGCCATGTTGCTTTTTCGGATCAATGGCGGTGCGATTGCGCTCCGCCCCAGCGCGACATCTCCGCGCATCCCTTCTGAACCGCTGGCATTATGATCCGACGCACGTGCATGCTCACTGGACGCGTTCAGGGCGTCGGCATGCGGTTCGCCGTCCGAAATCTGGCTCGAACCTATGCGATCGCAGGCTATGTCGAGAACACCGACGATGGCCGCGTGCGGATAGTGCTCGAAGGCACCTCGCAGGAACTGTCGGACTTCTTAGAACGATTGCAAATCGTGGCACCCGGCCACATCCATTCCATCGACACGTGGGAAAGCGCCGCATCGGGTGAGTTCGACGATTTCGAGATCCGTCGATGATGTATAATCGCCGATGGGGACCGAATTAGATTGTTTTCCTCGAACCCGATGTATGCGGTCGTTCGTGTCGCAGTTCGATGCCGATATCCCCATACGCCGAGCGCAAGCCCGGTTGTCATCCCACCTCCCTCGACGCTAACTTCCTGGCATCGGCCCCGGCCCGCTCCTGCTGCCCGAGGTCGCATGCGAGCCCCACCAATCCGACACCAACACGTTGCTCGCGCGCGGTTCCCTTCGAGCCGCAACCCGATTTCGAGCTGCAAGCCGAAGGGGACGGCGCAAGGCGACGTTCGACGTTCACTCCTGTTCGATAGGCATCTCCCATGAAGCGATTGAAGGCTGGCGGCGGTTGGCAAGCCGTTCGATACACGTTCCGCAAAGGGCTCGAGTCGGGTGGATTGTGGAAAATGTACAAAGCCCTCCGTTCCCGGAATGCGTGCAAGACATGCGCGCTGGGCATGGGCGGCCAACATGGAGGCATGGTCAACGAGAACGGGTCGTTCCCCGAGGTCTGCAAGAAATCGTTGCAAGCCATGGCAGCCGACATGCAGCCCGCCATCACTGCGGACTTTTGGACCAAGTACTCGATCCCGCAGATGAGCCGATGGACGCCCCGTCAATTGGAGACCAGCGGCCGATTGATCCAGCCGGTCCTCTACGAGCAGGACAAAACGCACTACCGCACGATCACCTGGAATGAAGCCTTTGAGCGCATCAGCCGTCAACTGCAGCTGCTTTCACCGGACGAATCGTTCTTCTATTTCAGCGGCCGCTCGAGCAATGAAGCCGGATTCTTGCTGCAGTTATTTGCTCGCGTTTACGGTACCAACAACGTCAACAATTGCAGTTACTACTGCCATCAAGCCAGCGGGGTGGGACTGCAATCGACCCTCGGCACGGGGACGGCCACCGTCGTCCTAGAAGACCTCGACAAATGCGACACGATCTTCATCATCGGCGGCAACCCACCTAGCAACCATCCGCGCTTGATGACCAGCCTGATGCACCTGCGCCGTCGCGGAGGCAAAATCGTTGTCATCAACCCGATGCGAGAACTGGGACTAATCAAATTCAAAGTCCCCAGCGATCCGATCAGCATGCTGCTGGGGACCAACATCGCGACCCATTATGTTCAGCCCCATATCGGAGGCGATCTCGCACTGCTCGCGGGAATCGCGAAAGCCACCGTCGAACTCGGTGCGCACGACATGGAGTTCTTGCAGCAGCATTGCAACGGGCACGAAACCTACTTGGCCGATCTCGCCGGGCGGTCATGGCAGGAGATCACTTCCAAGTCCGGCATCGACGAAGCCACCATCCGTGAATTGGCGGCCGTTTATCGCGCCAGCAAAGCCAGCGTCTTTTCCTGGACGATGGGAATCACCCATCACACGCACGGCGTGCAAAACGTCCAAGCCATCGTGAACCTCGCGTTGCTGCGAGGCATGATCGGCAAGGAAGGGGCTGGGGTCATGCCCATCCGCGGCCACTCCAACATTCAAGGCATCGGGTCGGTCGGCGTTACCCCCAAACTCAAGGACGAGATCTTCGATAATCTGACCAAGAACTTTGGAGTGCGGCTGCCGACCACTCCGGGCAGGGACACGCTCGATTGCATGGAAGCCGCCCATCGCGGTGAACTCAAGTTCGCCATGTGTCTGGGAGGCAACCTGTACGGCTCCAACCCCGATTCGCAGTTTGCCGACGAAGCCCTGCGGCGTTTGGACATGTTGGTCATGCTCAACACAACGCTCAACACCGGCCACTCCAATGGACTCGCCAAAACGACGATCATCCTCCCGGTGCTGGCTCGCGACGAAGAACCGGAACCGACCACCCAGGAATCGATGTTCAACTACGTCCGCGTCAGCGATGGCGGGCCGAAGCGATTGCCAGGACCGCGTAGCGAAGTCCACGTCATCGCGGAGATCGCCAAGCGGACGCTGGGAAACACCGAAGCCATCGATTGGGACCAGATGCAAAAGACCAATACGATTCGGCACTGGATCGCCAAGGTCGTCCCCGGTTACGAACAGATCGAGAACATCGCCCAGACCAAGCACGAGTTCCAAGTCGGCGGACGCACTCTACATCGCGCCAAATTCAACACCCGCGATGGTCGCGCGCAGTTGGTGGTGCACGAGTTGCCCGAACTCTCTCCGCTGGCCGAGAATCAAGTCCGGTTGATGACCGTTCGCAGCGAAGGTCAATTCAACACCGTCGTGTACGAAGAGTACGATTTGTATCGCCATCAAGAACGCCGCGATGTGATCTTGCTCAATCCCAAAGACATGGAACGCATGGGGTTGGAGCACGACACCCTCGTGACGGTGAGCAGCTCCGTCGGTCGGATGCACAACATCTTGGCCCGATCGTTCGAGGAGATTCGCGATGGCAACGCCATGATGTATTACCCCGAATCGAATGTGCTCGTCCCGCGCGTCGTCGATCCAAAATCGCGTACGCCGCTCTTCAAGAACATCATCGTCACGGTGACCCGCCAATTGGCGACCGTCGCCAGTTAGCTTCCCCCTTCATTCGAAGTACAATAGAGCGTCAGCCACCGCGCATGCGCATCGCCGACGGCCGCAAACCCGATGCGGTCTATTGCTTTCCACTCACCCGTCCGTTCCATCCATGACCATTGATCCTGCTTGGAAAGTTGAAAATCGCCCACCTCGAATTCTCATCGTCGACGATGACTTCGAGATCGCGGGACCGGTCAAGTTCGCGCTGGAAGGCCTCGGCTACGAAGTGGTCCACATGCCCGATGGCCAACAAGGAGTGGAGAAACTGCAGTCGTTCATCCCCGATTTGATGGTGCTCGACATGATGATGCCCCGGCAGAGCGGATTCCTGGTGCTGGAGCACTTGCGGCGCGAAAAGAAGGATCGCATCCGCGTCATCATGGTCACCGCCAACGAAGGCTCGCGGCATCAGAACTACGCGAAAATGCTCGGGGTCGACGATTACATCCTCAAGCCGTTCGCGATGGAACAATTGGTGGCCAGCGCTCAGCGACTGCTCGAGGAACCGTTCCCGAGCCCAGATGCCCCCGCTTCTCCCAGCGAGTGAACCGGCTGCGCCGCTCGCATCGGACCCTTGCGGTCGTCGTTCCATGAGCGGTTTCGCGAACACGGGGTGTCGGTTGATGTTGCGAGACTGGGCGGTGCCGCCCAGTCGCTGCCCGATCGCTTCAGGCGCGCTGCGACAATCTGGGCAATCTTGCTTTCTCTCGCTTGTGTCGCCTCTGCGAGTGGACAGCCAGCGGCGCAGCCCCCGAGTGGGCTGCGTCATCCCTCAGGTCGACTTCGTTCCCTTAAGACACCAGTTACGGATCCCTGGCACGGCACTAGGCTCAGGACATGACAGCCTCGAATCCTGAGAGAAATACGCTCGATTCGCCATCCCATCGAACCGACCCAGCGGAACGCAGCCAGGGAATTCTTGACATTATCCGCATTAGGACCTAGCCAAACATTCATCGTAACTTTTCAATAAGGCATCGCACGGATGCGTGGATCGAAGGCGCGGATTCTATTCGTTTCATTCTTCATCGAGGTCCTTTGAAATGCGGTCCAAGTACTTGTCCGGTCGAGCGGGTTTTACGTTGGTCGAGTTGCTGGTCGTCATTGCGATCATCGGCGTGCTGGTCGGACTGCTGCTACCGGCAGTGCAGTCTGCTCGCGAAGCAGCCCGCCGCATGCAGTGTTCGAACTCCATCCGGCAACTGGGGATGGCGGCCTTCAATTACGAATCGGCATTCAAGCGATTCCCGCCCGGACGGTTGATGCCCGACTATGCAATCAACGGCGTTCAGCAAGCGAACTACACGAACTACAACGCAGTTTCACCGACCGCAACCAACGTCTTCACCGGGTTTCGATCGGTCCATTCCATGGTCTTGCCCTACATGGAAGCCAACAACATATACAACATGATCGACTGGTCAGGTCCGACCGCAGTGCGAATGACGCAGGGCGGCGTTCCCGTCAATCGGAACTATGCCGCATACAACAATGCACAGGCCCTTTTCTTGTGCCCGTCAGACGGGAATACAGGTCGAATCATCACGGAAAACAATTACCGATACAACTTCGGTGGAAGCACCCCCTACGCGGGAGCTCGCGATGCGGCGAGCAACAATGTCTTCAACGCCACCAACAGCCTTGGCCTTTCCAGCGGTGGCAATGGGGCATTTAGTATTGGCAATGGCCTAAAAGGCTCATCCTTCATCGACGGTCTATCGAATACATGCTTCTTTTCGGAACGCACCAAGGGCAGCGGCCGCAATTTAGCAGTCACTAGCCCAACGCTGGTCGACGTGATTACTTGGCCGAACCGTGCGAACGTCATGGCGGATCCGAATGTGCTTTTCAACGACTGCTTAAATGCGGCTCGGGTGGGTCAAGCTCCCAGCTCTTTCCACTTCAACTCGATGGGGAGATGGTTGGATGGATCGGATTTTTCTAACGGCTGGCCTTTTGGCTTTTACTCCAGCACCCAGTACAACCACGTTGCTCCACCCAACTGGGCAGGGTTCGATTGCGGAACCTGGAGTGCGATTCCTGACGCCCCGGGGGAACACGCCATTGTTTCCGCACGCAGCATGCATGGTTCCGGCGTCAACGCGGCGTTTGGTGATGGTTCGACCAAATTCATTCCGAACAGTGTCGACGTCAATATCTGGCGAGCTTTGGGGACACGCGATGGTGGTGAAGTCGTTGCGGATGCCGACTTCTAGGTACCAATACACGTTCGAAAAAAATCCTTGGTTGTCCCAGGGAGGGACTCGATTAGACGCTTCCTTGGCCATATGAATTCGCTTTCTGAAAGCCTCGCAATGAACTGCTGGACTTGTGGTTTCTTAGTGTTCGCAAGTTTGTCTGTCTTGGTGTCAACCAATCTCGGTTGCGGCAATCGCAGCATGCCGGCAAGCTCGATACAAGAGCGTGAGAAGGCATTCGAGGATGCGGTGGCTAAGCTGGCAGCCAAGGACTACCTCGGAGCTAGAGAAGCTGCGTCAATCGCACTTAAGGGCGGCGGTCTATCTGCGGATCAAACCGCAGAAGCTAGCATGATCATCATCGAAGCAGCCACAGAATCAGGCGACTTAGCCATCGCAGAGTCGGAGATCAAGGCAGTCGAGCCGAATGTCCTCGACATGGTTAAGTTCCACGTTCTCCAAGGTAAACTGGCGAAGCGTCAAGGAAACGATGCCGCAGCTCAAGAGGCGTTCGGCAAAGCGCGCGCAATCGATCCCAATGCTCCCATCCCCAATTAGCCATTGCACGCACCTCACGACGCACGGCCAAGCGCACTCAACGATTTCATCGCCAAATGTTGCAATCTGCCGATAGAGTCATCGCTCGCAACAGAGGGTTGCAGCCCCTTGCACTGCGCGATTAACGCCTCAACTTCTTCTGGGTTGTGCCACTCCGTTAAACACGCCGTTTCACCCGGTTGTTGGCTGACGAGCAGCAGCTTGTTCCCGAATCGCAGCAACAGCAACTGATGCTTGGGACCCAACGTCGTGGTTCCGAGCACTTCAACGATCGCGCTTGGCAAGCGTCGCATGGCTGTCGGTTGAAACCGCTTCAGCAACACATTCACTCCGAGGAATAGGGCGACCACACCTCCAAGGGCCAACAGCGTGGTCAGCATGGAGGAGCGATTGGCGGATGGACGTTCCGTTTGCGTCTCTTTTTGACTGGGCCCCTTGAGTTCGATTCCTCGGCTTTTGTCGCGCCCCGGCAGGTTCTCTCCAGCTGCGGGAACGGCAGCATTTCGAATGCTCGATGCGGTCGCCGGCACGACGGCCGATTGCGGCAAACCGGACATCGGTTCGGATTGCGTTCGCATGCGACGAGGCTCGGTCTTGGATTCGACTTGCGCAATCACCGGCATTGCAAGCGACATCGCGATGGAGCATGCGATCAAGCACACCGCGGTTCGGCAATTGGGGCTTCTTAGCTTTGCTTTTGAGTTCGTCGATTGCATGGTTGCCTTTAGCCGCCTGGGTGAACTTCCGTGACTCGAATGCAATACCGATCTTGGTGCAACAGAATCTCACCGCGAGCTACGACGCGTCCGTCCACCTGGATCTCGATCGGTTCCTCGATCGACTGCTCGAGAGACACAACGGCTCCTGGGCCGAGCGATTCGAGTTCTTGCCGGCTCAGCCGCGTACGGCCCACAATCATGTGCAGGTTCACTTCAGGGGATGGCGCAGCCACGTCGTGCTTGGCGCCATCGTTGGAACTGGGTTGCGTCGGATCGGTCAACTCGGACCAAGCAAACCGCGAGAATTGCGGAGCGGCGAGCGATTGCTCCATCGCGTGCAACGCCGACTCGGCTTGCATCACGCGTTCATGCGCCGACACTTCCCACGAAGGTCCAGCGTGTGGCGGCGCGCATGCGTCGCGTTCTGCCCCCCCGTCTCGGTCCACTTCGTGCATCGGTTGCATGGTCCAGTCCGCTCGTCCCAGGAATTCGAAGCCGCCCGGATCGGGGCGCCTTCAAACGCAGCGGCTGGCCCCCTCCATCGGCTATGGACGGTTGTCCAGAAACAGGTGCTAGGAATCAAGATCAATTCGTTCGCTAGCGAATCCCGTAACGGCCGGCCTGCGATCTGGATGCTCAGGCAGTCACAAAAGAACACGAGCGCCGTTCGAAACGAGGCTCGTGTTTCATGCCTTGCTTGGTGTCGCCGAGCGGCATCACTTGTAGACCGAGTGGCACGCCTTGCAGTCGGTCGCTTTCTTCAACTCATCGATCGCGCCTTCGCGACCCAACAGAACTTTGGCCGCGCTGACGACCGAAGGACCGGCGGCCATCGGCCATGCTGCTTTGTCCCCCTTAGCGGGTTCCCCTTCGAGCATGTCGATGTACAGATCCAGCAAGAGCTTCTTGTCGTCGTCGGTCCCTTGTCCATCGACGATCTTCTTGAGCAGACCGTCTTTGTGCGCGACCTTCATCACTTCCTTAATCGTCCGAGGAGCCGGAGCCGGCTTCCACGCAGCCGCCAACGACACCGATCCGAGCACCATCGCCAGCCCGCAGGCCAATACGGCAAATCTCTTCATCACACGTACTCCGTTTCATCAAGAAACAAAAAAGAAATCGGGATCGCAACCCCGCTCAGGGCAGTGTAACGCCCCCCGAACTCGCACGCATCCAGCCCAATAGGGGCCGAACGGGCTTAAATCCGTGCCGGGACGGGCTGCGTTAGCGGTATCCCGAAACCAGGATTCTGGTATCCTGGGATGCTTCGTGGATCCCATATTCTTCTGAAATTCCATCTGTTTCGATGAGGTGTCGCATGCTTCGAACGGTATGTTTCGGGCTGGTATTGCTCCCGTTTTGCTGGATCGGATGCGATGCGGCACCGCGAAACTCAAACGCAGGAAACGACGGAAAACCCGCTGCCCAATCGCCATCCGACGCCGTCCGCACGCGGCTCGTGGCTGCCGATCTCTTGGACGGCACAGAGGATAAAATCGTGCACCGCTGCTATGTCTGTGCGCTCGGCATGGATGGCAAGGAAAAAAACACCGCGAAATACGAGGGCTTTGAGGTGCATCTGTGCAGCCAAGGCTGCTTGGAAGAATTCCAAGCCAATCCCGAAAAAGTCGTCCTCGAAACGCCGATCCCCAAACCCTAATCCCCAACCCCTACGGACCGATTGTGGAATCCAAGTTCTTCACCCAGTGCGTCTGCGTTCTGCTCAAGTCGCCTGTTTCGATCAAAACCATTCAGCAGACCTTGAGCGATCTGAATTTCACGGGCGAAGACTTCAGCACCGAATCCTGGGAGTTCTGCGGTTCGGCCGCAGTTGCTGAGTACCAACCCGAATCGGACTCGCACTTGGTCATCGACGTGATCGAGCAAGCGTGGCCGGACGATATGGATTACGACACGCCGGACTCGCTTCTGCATGCCGCTTGGAAAACCGGGAACTTCGGCGCTCATACGTTTCCTGGTGCGCTCGAGCGAGCCATCGAACAAAGCTGGGTTTGGCCCGAAGGCAAAGAGATCGCTCCTACGCATACAGGCTTTATCCGGTTGCGCATCAGCTATGCCTTTGGCGAATCGGATGCCGACGCCGAGGGCGAAGACGAAGAATCGGATATCGTGTTGCCAGACGACTACGATCCGGTGAACGAACTGGAGTTCCTCGTCGAGCAAGCAGGCAAACTCCTGGCTCTGCCGCAAGCTCTGTGCTATTTCAATGCCAGCGGCGAGGTGCTTCGCGACCGCGGATCCTTCGGCGAAAGCGTTCAACTTTGCGAAGAGCACGAAGTTCCGCCGATCGATCTTTGGTCGAACATCCGTCTGTTCCGCTTCGACGACGATTGGGCCATGATGGATTCCGTCGGCAACGGGCAGTTGGGACTCGATGATGTGGAGACCTGTTTCCACTCCGAAGGCTACGACTTCAATACAGTGGACCAATTGATCCGCATGGTATCGATGCTGAGCATGGGCGGCGAAGAATTCGAAGAAGGCGAAAGCGTTGAAGACGAATCGGGACAATCCTGGACCGTGAGTTTCCACGAAGATAGCTTGTGCGATCCCCCCCGATATGTCCTGAGATTGGTGCCTGACGACGGCCGCGAACTTCCGCCGCAATTGTCCGAAGCCCCAGAATGATTTTGAACCTTGGAGTGTTTTGCAACTCCGCCGCAATCTGCCCCTGGGAGGACGTGGATGCGTAACGCAGCGCGTTTCGCCATCGCCCCCGGGGCGAGATTTCGACTATGATCTAGCTGGCGATCGAACGAATCGCTGTCCTAAAGTGGTGCCTTTTGCCCGAGATTGACGGGATGCGACCCATGAATGGATATCCCTCGGCGCTAACCCCCTACCATTTGTGCGCACCACCAAAGAACTCTACATCGCTTCGAAGAACTACGCCCAAGAAATCCGTTGGCTAAGTTGGTTCCACTTGCTCCTCGCACTCGGGCTGTGGGCGCTCGTGAATGCAGCGATCTGCAGCCCTATCCCGTGGGCCGCGAAAGGTCTCGCCAGCGTCCTATCCGGATTGCTGATCGTGCGGCTGTTCATCATGTACCACGATTACCACCACGGTGCGATCCTCAAGAACTCCTGGATCGCCCACGGCGTCTTCACCGCGATCGGCTGGTTGACGCTCAGCCCGGATAGCGTGTGGCGAGGCTCCCACGACCACCATCATCGCCACAACTGCAAAGGGACCGGCGCCAATCCAGGCTCGTTCCGACTGATGACATGCCAAGAGTTCCTGCAAGCCTCGGCTGCAGAACGCTGGTCGTACGTCGTTTCTCGCCACTGGCTGACCATCGGAATGGGCTACCTGACGGTGTTTTTGTTCGGCATGTCGATCCTGCCCTTCTTCAGCCAACCCCGCCGGCATTGGGATGGCGCCGTCGCCGTGCTACTCCATGCGACACTCCTCTCGTCGGTCGCTCTCTGGAGCGTCTCCCAAGCGTTCTTCCTCGTGGTTGCCCCCTTGATCGTCGCTTGCGGTTTGGGTTCCTACCTGTTCTATGCCCAGCACAATTTTCCTGGCTGCAAATTCCAATCGCGTGAGGAATGGACGCATGCAAAGGCCGCTTTGCATTCTTCATCGTACATTCGCATGAGCCCTTGGATGCAATGGTTCACCGGAAACGTCGGTCTGCATCACGTGCATCATCTGAATGCCAAGATCCCTTTCTATCGACTACCGGAAGCGATGAATGAGATCACCGAGTTCCAAACCCCAGTCACCACGTCGCTCCATCCAGTGGATGTAGTGCGTTGCCTCCGTTTGAATCTGTGGGATCCCGATCAAGGCCGATTGGTGTCGTACCGTGAAGCCCGCCGTTATGATCGCCAGCCGCAAAGCTACGAAGGCGAAGGGCTCTCTTACGATCCCCATTCCTACGATCCAGACATCCTCGACGAGCCTGCAACATCACACGCTTAGTGCGGGCGATTACCTCGCCTGAGGACCCAAGCTCTGCCGGTAATACTTGAGTCCCGGCACAAAGAAGCACAACCCGGCCACGATGCCATAGATCAAGTGCGCCCAGTCTGGAATCCAGAGCATCATCGCTGCGGTCGCAAACAAACAAGCGGCCTGCACGTAGAACGCGCCGCTCAAGATCCCGGCTTTGACCACAAACATCATCCCGGTGATGACGGCGACCAGCGGTGTGAGCTTCAATCCATCCAAGCCCAATCCGTACTCGATCGGGAACAACGCCCCGATGCCGATCATGCTCGCCCCCCACACGTGGGCGATCTGCCGTTCGACAAATGTGACCGGCCCCATCCGGCGACGCATCGCCCAGAATACAGCTGCCCAAGCCCCAAGTCCGACGGTCCATAGAAGCGCGTACGCTACTCGACCGGCGTTGCTCCAAGCCAGCACTTCCGTCAGCACGCATGCGGTAAAGAGCACCAAAGAGTGCCACATCCACAGCAATCCCCAGTTCTCCAAAACGGGCGCGTGGTGCGTCTCGCGAAACCATCTCGCTACCACTTGGGCAAACTGACCGGAGCGAGCTGAGATCGGCTCATCGTTGAGGTACGCCGACAGATCTTCGCCTAATGCGGCCGCCGACGCATACCGCAAATCGGGTGGCTTTTGCAAACACCGCACCACGATCATCTCCAGATCGCGATCGATCTTGGGTTGGATCACGCGCGGATTGGGTGGATCCTGCTCGAGGACTTGCAACAGCACGTCCATCGTCGATTTGGCAGAGAAGGGGGGGCGGCCGGTCAAGGCATGGTACAGCACCGAACCCAAGCTATAGACATCGGACGCAGGTCCGATTTCCCCCATGCGGCCGCTGGCTTGTTCGGGACTCATGTACGTCGGCGTGCCCAGCACCACTCCCGTCCGCGTCAACGATTCAGCCACATCCGATTGCTTGGCCAACCCGAAATCGGTCAGTCGCGCATGCCCGGTGCTGTCGATCAAGATGTTGGAGGGTTTGATGTCGCGGTGCAGGATCCCCGACGCGTGCGCGCATTGCACAGCGCCGGTGACTTCCAGCAGATAGCGAACCGCTTCACGTTCTTCGAGCTGGTTGGCGTTGATCAATTCCAGCAGCGTTTTGCCTTGCAAGTACTGCATTGCAAAATATGGACGGCCATCGATCTCTCCGACGTCGTACACCGGCACAATGTTGGGATGCTGCAACTGCGCGGTCGCGCGGGCTTCGGCAAAGAACCGTTGCCGCTCCAACTCCGAAGCCAATCGATCGCGCAAGATCATCTTGATGGCGACTTCGCGGCCCAAACTCAATTGCTTGGCTCGATACACCACCCCCATCCCGCCGCGGCCGATCTCTTCGAGCAGTTCGTAATCGCCGAGCACGCACGGTAGTGGCATCCGCCAACCGGTAGCATCGGCATTCGACGAGCCGTCCGAGCGGATCTGGCTGGCTTCATGACTCCCCACCGCATTGGTGACAACGACGGTCCCCCAGACGGCGGTCAAGGCTTCGGCGAGATCCGGGTGCGCGCGGCAAACCGCGTTGAGATCGACAGCTTCACCCCGTTGGATCCGATCCGTTAGATCGGTGACCAATTGGGCCAAGCGCAACTCCTCATCGCTGGCGGGCTCGTCGTCAAGCTCCTCATCCTCCCATCGCGACAAGGATGCCTCGCTGCGGATTCTCTTGGAGGAAACCGAATCCGGCTTCATTCACGCAGTTCCTTGTAGAGTTCGGGCAGGCTTTCGATCACTTCTCGCAATCGCTTGATGGCTCGCAAGTACCGCATGCTGGCAGCCGGTTCGCTGAGCCCGAGGGCTTGCGCGATTTCTTGGTTATTGAGCTGTTCGTAATGCCGCATCAAGATGATGTCGCGGTCGTTGCCTCGCAAATGCTGGATCGCCAGCTCGATGTGCTGCGCCAGTTCGCGCTGGGTGGCGGCAGCCGCTGGGGTCAATTGCCCGTCGCGAAATTGATTGGCCAGTTCCATGGTCGACTGATCGGGCGGCCCGGCTGCAACGGGTTGCTCGCGGTCGACGCTGCGTTTGGCGCTCATGCGATGCCGGCGGTGGGCATCGATGATGCGATCCTTGGCGATCTGCCGAATCCACAAATGGAAGGGGATGGTCGGTTGATTGACGTAATCGATCAGTCGGCGATTGGCTTCGATGAGCACATCCTGCACGACGTCGCTGACATCGATGCGTTGCATCAGACGCTGATCGAGCCTCAGCGAGATCATCCGGCGCAACGAGTCTCGATGCCGATCGAGCAATTCCTCGACCGCCTGCGATTGCCCTTCGCGGACATTCACCAGCAACTCGGCGGTGGCGTCGCCATCCGGCCATATGGACTTTGTCATGCCGACTCCCAAAACGATGTGGTTTCCTACACCTCCATCTTAGCGGGACGTCCAGTCCCGCCCGAGGACGTGCAGCCTCGCGGAAACCGCTAAAATGACGGATTCGAAGAAAAAGTCTTGAGTTTCCCTGCTTCCAACGCTCGGCCACCGCGCTCCCCCTCATGCTTCCCGAAATCCAATCCTCTGTTTCGATCATCCGCATCTCCCCCGAGATCGACGTGCCGCTCACGCCGCGCGTCCGCCGCTTGATCGATACGGCAGCCTTTCGACGCTTGAGCCGCATCAGCCAACTGGGACTGGTCGGATTGGTCTATCCAGGCGCCAACCACTCCCGCTTTGAACATTCCCTCGGGGTCTATCGCAATGCGATCGATTTTCTGAAGCAATTGGCGAGCGACCCCCAAACGCCGATCGTCTTCGGCGATCGCGATGCGGCGATCTTCGTGGTTGCGGCTTTGTTGCATGACATCGGCCACTGGCCGTATTGCCACGCCATCGAGGACATGCGGCTGGCGGACCTACCGCGTCACGAAGTCCTCGCAGAGCGGCTGCTCCATCACCGCGAGATCGCACAGCTCCTGCAAAGCGATTGGGATCTCGCGCCCGAAGACATCGCGCAGTTCCTCCATCCCCACCCCAGTGATTCCCCCAGCAGCATGCAATCGATCCTGCGATCGATGCTCAGCGGCCCAATCGATGTCGATAAACTCGATTACCTCGAGCGGGATTCGCTGCATGCCGGGGTCCCGTACGGCCGCAACTTCGACCGCCATCGCCTCGTGCATTCCTTGTGCATCGACCCCGAACGCAATCGGTTGGCCATCACGGACAAGGGACGCACCGCCGCCGAGATGATGGTCTTTGCGCGGTACGTCATGTTCAGCGAAGTCTATTGGCACCATGCCGTCCGGTCCGCCACCGCCATGCTGCAGCGCGCCGTCTACGAACTGCGAGAGCAAAGCGATCTGGTGCACGCGTGGCTGGACATGGACGAAGCCACCATGCGCGAATCCCTCGTCGAAAACGCCCGCGGCAAAGTGTGGGAACCTTGCATCCTCGGGCTGTTTGGATTGCGCAGGTCTTTGTACAAGCGGGTAGCGCAGTTCGATCGCTTGACCGAACCCGATCTGCATCGGGCGCTCGCCCGACGTCCTTACTCGGAAATCGTCGCCATCAGCGAACGCCTCAGCACCCTCTTGAGCAGCCAACTGAGCACCCCCATCCACAAACACGCCGTCCTCATCGATACCCCTCCGATGAAGCTCGAAGTCCAGTTCGATTTGCGAGTCCGACAGCGCGATCATCGATTTCGCCAACTCGGCGAAGTTTCTCCCGTGGTTCAATCCCTGGCAACCGAACAATTCGACGACCTGGTCAAGCGTGTCCGCATCTTCGTCGCTCCCGAATGGCGCGATGCCATCCGCCGGCTCGATCTGCCGAGCCTCCTGCGTCAGGCCATCGCGTCGTCCTAAATCCGCCCCGGCCAAAGCCCGGCAATTGACAAACCCCACTTCATCAGGAACACTATTACGGAGCGAGCGATGCGCTGCCATCGTCGCTTTGGCTAGGTCTGAGCCCTACCCATTTCCAGTTCACAGCATCGTTTCCAACCCAACCCGCCATGTCGAACGTACCAATGCTTGCCGCGATTATTCCCGGGTGCCAGTAGGCCCCAGGGAGCCCGTTCGACGGAAACCACCGTATCGATCCAGAACCCCTGAAGCCTACTGCTTCAGGGGTTTTTTCGTTGATTCCCTCCATCCCACACCAACACACGCATGTCCACTCGATCGATCCACATCTACGACACCACGCTGCGCGATGGCACGCAAGGCGAAGGGGTCAGCCTCTCCCTCCAAGACAAACTCAACATCGCATCGCGATTGGCCGAGATCGGCGTCGACATGATCGAAGGGGGCTATCCGCTGTCCAACGAAAAGGACGCGATGTTCTTTCAAAAGGCAAAGCAACTCTCCCTCGGGAACAGCTTGCTCGCCGCATTCGGCATGACCCGTCGCCGCGGCATGCGGGCCGCCGATGACCCCGGACTTCAAGCCCTCGTCGCCGCCCAAACTCCGGTCATCACCGTCGTCGGCAAGTCGTGGGACTTTCACGCCACCGAAGTCCTCGGGGTCTCCCTCCAAGAAAACCTCGACATGATCGGCGAGAGCGTCGAGTTCCTCGCGCAACATGCCATCGTCGTCTACGATGCCGAACACTTCTTCGACGGCTTCAAAGCCAACTCGGCGTATGCCTTGAGCGCGATCGAGACCGCTGCAAAAGCAGGAGCCAAATGGATCGCGCTGTGCGATACCAACGGCGGCACGCTCCCCGAAGAGATCGCTCGCATTGTTGCGACGGCCAAAGCCCACCTGTCTTCGCTTCCCGTCCAACTAGGCATCCATTGCCACAACGACGGCGACCTAGCCACCGCCAACTCCCTGGCCGCCATCGATGCGGGATGCAATCAAGTGCAAGGGACCATCAATGGCATCGGGGAACGCTGCGGAAATGCCGACCTCATCAGCATCATCGCCAACCTGCAATTCAAGAAACAAGGTTACTCGACCCTCAGAGGTCGACCACTGGATCACTTGACCGAACTGTCTCGCTACGTGTACGAAACGGCCAACCTCGCGATGCGCAGCAGCCAACCTTTCGTCGGCCGCAGCGCCTTTGCACACAAAGGGGGCATGCACGTTCATGCCGTCAACAAGTTCGCCCACACCTACGAGCACATGAACCCCGCGCTCGTCGGCAACGAACGGCGCATCCTCGTCAGCGAACTGTCCGGCCGATCGAACATCGCTGCCTTGACCCAAGACCGCCAACTCCCCAACGATCGCCAACTTCTCGATGCGATCCTCGCCGAAATCGTCAAGAAGGAAAATCAAGGCTACCAATTCGAGGCCGCCGAAGCCTCGTTCGACCTCATCGTCCGCAAGTGCTCGGGCACCTACCAGTCCCACTTCGAAACGATCAAGTACCAGATCCTATCCGGCGATTTGGATACCTCGCGCCATCAGTCGTACGCCGAGGCGATCCTCAAACTTCAAGTCGGCTCCGAATCGCGCGTCGAAGCCGCCGAAGGGCACGGCCCCGTCAACGCCATGGATGCGGCGCTGCGAAAGACCTTGGCCCCGTTCTACCCGTGCGTCGAGTCGATGCGGCTGCTCGACTACAAAGTCCGCGTCGTCAACAGCGAAGCCGGCACCGCCGCCCGCATCCGCGTCAACATCGAAAGCTGCGACCAGCAAGGCTCCTGGCACACCATCGGTGTCAGCGAAAACATCATCGAAGCCAGTTGGAACGCCCTGGTCGATGCGGTCGAATACAAACTGCATCGCGATGCCGTCCCCCCCTCTCCATCCGCGCAAAACCAATCGTTGAACCGTACTTCCCCTACGTGATGGACACCCGGACCCGTATCCCATCGAGTTGCTGTAGCAAAATGAGACAGCTGCAATTACAATGAATTGGAACGCAGTCCAACCATTCACGAAGCGATAAGGATCTATGGCCACGTACCTCGTCGTCACACGCGGTAACGAAACAAACACGCGATTTCCCCTCAATTCCGAGGTGGAAAACCGCATCGGACGGGGTATGGAATGCCAAGCCCAACTGGGGGATCCCCTCAGCTCCCGCGTGCACGCCAAAATCGTCTTCAAAAACGGCCAGTGGAAAGTCATCGACGAAGGCTCGCGAAACGGCACCCTCGTCAACGGCTCGAAAATCGATGTCGCCGCCCTAGCCAACGGCCACCGCATCCGCATCGGCAACACCGAACTGCAATTCGTCGACGATACGATCACCGAAGACGTCACCGTCGAACGCCTCAAGGAATCGCACGATCTGGTGCCCATCGGCGACGACCTGTCGTCCGATTTCATGGTCACCGGCATGACCGCCTTCAATTCGCTCCGCAACGCGGGCCGAACCGAAGACGTGGGCGTGCTGCACCAACTGTCGGTGCAATGCATCTCTGTATCCAACAGCGAAGAACTCGCCCAACTGGGCATCGAAGTCCTCCGCACCCGGACCCAATCCACCGTCGTGGCGTTCCTCGTTGCCAACGAAAACGGTCGACTGGATGTCAACCGCCAGTATCCGCCTCTTTCCGATACCCCGATCGCCCTCAGCGAACGCTTGACCGAAATGGTCTGCAAGCAATCCAAAGCGGTCTGGGTCAAGAACGAAAGCAAAGCCAGCAAGGACGGTCCGATCCGCCATTACGCCGACGCCATCTGCGTGCCGCTGATCGATGGCAAACGGACCATCGGCGCCATCCACTTGTATCGCGACAAAGAAGTTTTCGCGCCCTTTGCATTGGATTTCGCCATCGCCGCCGCAGGCATTCTGAGCGTCGCATTGGTCCGCGCACGCTCGGCCGAGTCGCTCCGCATCAGCCACGATCGCTTGCAAGACAAGAACGCGGCCTTCGATGAACTGCTCGGCGAAAGCGACGTGATGAAGGAACTCAAGGAACGCATCGCCCGCGTTGCCAAAGCCACAGGTAGCATCCTGGTCCGAGGCGAAAGCGGCTCCGGCAAAGAACTCGTGGCCCGCGCGATCCATCGCGCCGGCACGCGGGCCGATCGCCCCATGCTCAGCGTCAACTGCGCTGCGATCCCCGCCGACCTCATGGAAAGCCAACTCTTTGGCCATGTGAAGGGCGCGTTCACCGGAGCCGAGAAAGACCACATCGGTTGGTTTCAACAAGCCAACAACAGCACGCTGTTCCTCGATGAGATCGGCGAGATGACGCTTGAGGGACAAGCCAAGTTGCTGCGCATTCTCGAAGGTCACCCCTTCCTGCCGGTCGGTGGGCGCAAAGAAGTTAAAGTGGATGTCCGCGTCATCGCCGCCACCAACCGCGATCTCAAGGAGTTCGTCGCAGAAAAGCGATTCCGAGAAGACTTGTACTACCGGCTGAGCGTCTTCGAAATCAGCGTGCCTCCCCTGCGTCAGCGCGACACCGATATCGGGTTGCTCGTCGATCACTTCTTCGATCACTTCTCGCGCCAACACGGTCGCAGCGCGCTGAAACTCACCGAAGCCGCACGCGACAAGCTGTTGCGCTACGGCTGGCCGGGCAACGTCCGCCAACTCCGCAACGTGATCGATAGCGCGGTGGTGCTCGCTGTGGGCAACGAGATTCGCGTCGGGGACTTGACCCTCCACGAGTCGCACGACGACATCGATTTCGACACGCTCAACATCGAGCATTGGGAAAAACGCCTCATCGAAGAAGCCATGCGGCGCACCAAGGGCAATATCCCTGAGTCCGCGGAACTGCTGGGAATCTCGCGGGCCACGATGTATCGCAAACTCGAAGCCTACGGCATCAAACGGGACGAAGCGCTGCGTTGATTGCACCGCGCGATGCGGACGATCGGTATAATCGTCCATTCGAATCGAACGACGTGGCGGGCTGATTTGTGCCCATTCGCGCATCCGCCATCGCTTGTTCCGCACTCCAAACGCCCCGCACTCCCACTCCAGATGGCTGGACGCATGATGGCTGTCACTCCTGCACAACGAGCCTTGGTCGCGGAATGCTTCGGCACATTCTGCTTGCTCTTCGCCGGAACCGGGGCAATTGTCATCAACGATGTGTCCGGCGGCGCGATCACGCACCCAGGGATCGCTTGGACATTCGGTGCCATCGTCCTGACGATGATCTACACCCTCGGCGACGTTTCCGGCTGCCATCTGAATCCAGCCGTCACTCTGGGATTCTGGTTCTCGAAACGCTTCCCCGGCAAACAAGTCATCCCGTACATCGCGGCGCAATGCGTCGGAGCTCTGGCCGCCAGTGCGACGCTCCGACTCCTGTTCCCGACCCATGCAACCTTGGGCGCCACGCTGCCTGGAGGCAGCGCGCTCCAGTCGTGGATCTTGGAATTCTTGCTCACCCTGATGTTGATGGTGGTCATCCTCGGCGTATCGAGCGGCTCGCGCGAAACGGGCTGGTTCGCCGGAATCGCCATCGGCTCGCTGATCGGGTTGGAAGCCATGTTCGGCGGTCCTATTTCCGGTGCCTCGATGAACCCGGCCCGATCGCTCGCTCCAGCCTTCGTCTCGGGCAAGCTGGAAAGCCTATGGATCTACCTGACCGCCCCAGTGCTGGGCGCGTTGTGCGGTACCCTCATCGCAGCCGTGATCGCGCCCCCCAAACATGCAAGCGAAACACCCTAAGCCACTCCCCAATCCTAGAACTGTAGGCAAACGATCATGAACTTGAACGAATGGCTGGCCTTGCTCGAACAACACCCCAATCGGGCCATCCAATGGCAACTCCCCGACGGAGCCATGATTCCTGCCCACTTCCACGTGACCGAAGTCGGACGCGTGCAAAAAGACTTCATCGATTGCGGCGGTACCGTTCGCTCTCAATCTGCATGCGTCCTGCAGCTATGGGTAGCTAGCGACACACAACACAGACTGGATACCACCAAACTGGCATCGATCGTCCGCATGGGACTGCGACTGTTTCCAACCTCGGATTTGCCGGTGGAACTGGAGTACGACGATGGACGATTCTCGCAGTACCCCATCCGCAGCGCGCGCGTTCATCCAGCCAGCCTCTGGGTCGAACTGGGAACCAAACACACCGCTTGTCTTGCTCCCGATCGATGCGGCGTCGATCCGCAAGACAACGCCTGCTGCTCCACCCCTGGTTGCTGCTGATCCGTGAAACGTCGCCACCAATGCGTGCCGACATATCTCCTCATAAAGTGAACCCGAGCCATGACGTCCAAGAAGAAAGTGCTATTTGTTTGTGTCGAGAACGCCAATCGCAGCCAGATGGCAGAGGCCTTTGCACGTATCCACGGTGGCGAGGATGTCGCCGCGTATAGCGCCGGATCGCGACCCTCGGGGGTCATCAATCCTCGCGCCATCGAGTTCATGCGCGAACTCGGCTACGACTTGACCACCCACGATTCCAAAACCCTCGCCGATTTCGATGGCCGAGAGGTCGATGTCGCGGTGACCATGGGCTGCGGCGATGCGTGCCCGCTGGTCCTGGCCAAACGCCGCGAGGAATGGCAAATCCCCGATCCCAAGCACATGCCTCCCGACGAGTACCGCGCGGTGCGCGATCTCATCGAGCAAAAGGTAAAGGACCTCTTGGCATCGCTGTAATCGATCTCTTCCAACTCTCTAAGCGAGCCTGATTCGCCCCAGCGGATAAAGAATCAGCCGGGGTTTTGGCGTTAGCACCGGTTGCCGCGCGCCGTGTATTCTCGCGCCAACGCCAATGCCGTTGATCGAATCACTGTAAAGGGATTTCGTTCACGGTGTAGTACGCATTGCGATGAAGCAACTCCTCGCCATCCAACGAACGCAGACCAGCCAGGTCAAACGCATACACAAATCCTCGCTTGAGCTCCGGCAACACAACATTCGCCGACAATCCATCTTCCGCCAAGCTCACCGATACGACTTCGGAATCGCTCTTCTCGATCTCCGGTCCGCCATAGCCCGCATGATAGGGATGCGTGAAGGACGACACTGCATACGATGCTTTCGCATTCCCGGTGACCGCCTCAACGGGCTTGGTAAACATGATGTGAAAACCGTCCGGAGCAATCGTGATGCGTTGAATCTCAAAGGGCATGCGGCCATTCCACTCCACCCGTTCCAGTGCAAAGGGCTTGATCCCCCGCACCGGCCAGCCTCGATTCGTGCCGCCGCACAGGAGATTGCCACCCGGTGTGAATTCGACGTTGAGGATTCCCGTCGACAGCCCTTCGCGAAACGGATAGCAAGCTCCTTGCCACACGCCGCGCACTTGTTCGGTCGTGGCGCGCATGAGGATCGATTGCGTGTAGTCGCCGAAGAACATCTGATTTTCGAACGGACCGAACTTGCCTCCCGTTCGATCCACGTTGAACGCGGTGATCGATCGCCCCATCCGAATGTAGGGAAAGATCACAGCATACGGCACCAACTGAGGAACACGTTCCTTCTCGGTCGCAATGCGCCCTCCCGAGTTCGGGGTCGTAGGCACCGGCCCGAGTTCCGGCGAATAGGGATACCAATGAAAGCTCGCCGGATGACCATGAAAACTGCTCGGCGAAACTGCTTTCAAGCTGCAAGAACAATTCCACGGCCCTTGGCTCTCAATGTAAAACAGGGCATCGTGCTCATCGAATCCGATGCCGCCAGGACTTCGCAATCCGCTGGCGAACGCAGTCGTCTTTCCATCCGGAGCGACTTTCATGATGAAGCCGCGATTCAGGGCGTTCGAATAGTACGATGCGGATAGCCCCAACGCCACGAATTGGTTTCCGTCTGCGTCCAGCTTCGATCCGAATGCGTACTCGTGATAATTCGCGTACCCCCACGCATCCGACAACGTTTCAAACCGATCCGCGATGCCATCGCCGTTGGTATCGCTGACGCGCGTCAATTCGCAGCTCTGCGTCACGCGCAATCCATTGTCCTTCCACGTCAGCCCAAAGATCTCATCGAGCCCCGATGCAAACCGGTGAAACTCTGGAATCGGTTTGGGCGCATCGATGCCCCGAATGAAGTAGATTTCGCCGTGCCGCGTTCCTACGGCCACGCGGCCATCGGGCAACATGGCAAACGCACCGGCTTCGATGACGGTATCCTTCGGCAGTGGGATGCTAACGATTGGATAGAACTCCCGGTCGCGCTCCTCGGTTCCCCATCGCTCGCCGACATCTTCGGCCCGCGCAATCGCGGACAGCAACCATACGATCCCGAAGAAGACATGCCAGCCTTGCAATCCCTTGGCCCAATGCATCATCCGATCCATTACTTCATGCCTCGGCCGGTTACTTGAGCAGTTCATATTCGATCTCCAGCGTGGATTTCCCTTGTGGGATTTTCAACCGCAGCAGCAATTCCCGATGATCGGGCTGGTCCTTCACGGTACGCAGTGTTGCTTCGGCATCGGGTACGGTGATGCGCAATCGTCCGCTGCGATAAACCCGATCGCTCTCGCGTTGAATGTCCCCCGTCAACGCCCGAAACCAAACCGATTGCGGTTCCAAACCTTGGAATGTCATCACGCGTTTGAGCCCGCGTCGCGTTTCTATAGTCTCCGCCCCGGTGCGATCTTCGATTTGCAATCGTCCGCTCTGATAAAAAAACGTGGGCACCAAGGCTGCATCCAACGCATACCCGCGAAACTGATACCCGACGTTCTTGGGGTACAACGGATCCGGGTTGACCGGTTGCTCCTTGGTCATCACCGGCAACAGCGGCCATGGAGCGTCCGCATCGGACAACGGAGCGAACGACACATCCTGGGCCAACTGAATCGGCTGGCCAGCCGGTTGAAAGTCCCCGGAGCCTTGCCCGCTCCAATTCACATGTACAAAGTCCCCATCCCAAATGGCCGACAGCGTGCCGGTCTCCGCGTTGAAGGCATAACTCAACTTGCCAGGGAGCCCGACCGCGATGCCTCGAAAGCCCGCCACGCGACTTCGCCCGCGATGCAGCACCGCCGTCTCGCCCACTTCAAGCTTCGTTCCAACGGCGCGAACCCCCGGAGGATCCGCAGCTGAAGTCCCGAGCGACAAGTAATACCAAATGGCTTCGATCTGCTGATGCGTGTCCCCGTCGAGCACCGTCGTAAACGTCGCCACTCCATCGGGCCACGCCGATGGCATCACCGTTCGCGGACGAAAGGCACTGGGCTTTTGCAGATAGCGATAGAACCACTCCGGTTGAAGGCGCTCGAAACTGGTGAGCAAATCGATCCCTTGATGGGTGCTCGCCGCTTTGCCATTGAAGGCATGGCAAGCGACGCAGTTGGCGCCTTGGTCGCCGAGCAAAGCCCTCCCCGCAGCCCGCATCCGCTTTTCGCGCTGTTGCTCTTGCTCGTTGCGACTTTCGGGACTGGGCAGATCCATGTCGGGTGCCTCCAAGGCATCCAACCGACGAAAAAGCTCCGGAAGATCGGCAAGGTTCTTCGCTCCATACTGAGGCATGCGAGTCGCCATGTAATGCCGAACGCTTTCACCGTCGAAGAGTACTTTCTTCATCCAAGCCGATTGCAGTTTGGCACCCATCAGCGTCAACGGCGGCGGAATGCGACCATCGTCCCCCAAGTTCAATTGGCTGCCTTGAAAGTATGCGTTGTGCGCATCGTGTACACCGCCGTAGTCATCGCGTACGTGACACTGGATGCAACGAAACGCGGTCAGCGTCATGGCCAAACGCACCGCGTCCGAGTCCTCGGTCGGCTCCGCGCGAATCGCTGCCCCGATGGCGGCAACTTGATCGGCGTCCAAGGCATAACGCGGGTTGGAGCCGTGAGGCATCGCATCGGCAGGTCTTTGTCCATCGATCGACAAACACCCTCGCTGCAGATCGGCGGTCTTCAAGTCACCGGCTGTGGGCAACGCTTGGATGCCATTCACTGCATGGCACGCGGCGCAGTTCAACGCTTGAAAGTGCTTTCTCCCCGCCGCAACCAGCGCCGCATCCGGCACCAGCGGCTTGCGAGAGGCATTGGATTGGCCCACGAGATAACTGGCGATTGCCAGCGACTCGGTCGGCGTGAGCTTCATGTCGGGCATGCGTCCGGAACGGCGCACCCGAAGCGGCTCGAATAGAAACTCGCTCAACGCAGCGGCAGTGTACTTCGCGGAAACATGGTCTAGCGGTACCGCAGACGGACGGATGGATTGCCGAGCGTTGCTCTTTGGATCGAGAGTATCTTCGTCGTCCTCGTCGTCGGACGAGGCGTCTTGCGATGCTCCGGGCAACGGTGCTTTGGGACCATGGCAAGCCACACACCCCACCGAGTGAAAGAGCGCCTCGCCTTGCTTTCGATCGCCGTCGACCACTTCCGATACAGCCGAGTACGGCTCGGATTGCGCGACCAGAAAATGGGTCAAGGCTTCGGCGATAGACTGCCTTTCCGATTCGGACTTGGACGCCAACACATCCGGCATCGTCGTTCCCGGATGCGCGGTCGACGGCGATGTCAAGAATCGAACGAGGAACTCCGAAGTGACGCGCGACCCAACCTCCGACAAATCGGGCGCGGCGCGTTCGACTTCGGACTCGCGCGGCAGGCCGGTATGACAAGCCGCACACCGCAACTCCGCCATCCACAATCGGCCCGCTTGAACTTGCGTCAGCGGATGATCGCCTGGCAGCGAGGGATCGCCAGCCAATGCGGGAACCGTCGCAATCGCCGCGATGATCCAAGCGAATCGGTGCAGCCCAGCCAGCACCTGGATGTGAAACATAGCATCCTCGAGGGTAAGTTCGTTTACTTGTAGAACGCCACTGGCCGCGGCACGACTCCGAGAGCTTCGTAGTTGAAGCCGCTCGGAAGAGGCTGGTAATCGCCGATCACTTCGACGCTGCGGTCGGCGGAGATGGCGGACTCCATCCCCACACACCAATACGCCGCATTCACGACCAGCCGGCGCAATCCTGGATTCTTAAAGTCGCTAGCGCTGCCCATCGTGCAATGAAAGACGTTGGCTGTTTTCCCGCTGCTCGTTCGCCATGGCTTCACCCATGCCACTGGCAATGGCTCGAGCGATTCGTTGGGCAAGTCATCGGGTTGGCGGCCCATAAGGGGTTGGCCCCATACCAACGGGGTGCAATCGCTCGGCAGACGACTCCCTTCGGGGTACGTCCGATACACATCCGAGTTTCCCCAGATATCGGTCACGCCCTTAACGATCGGATGCTGCGCGTGTTCCGGATCGAGACTGCCACGCGTGGAGTCGGCTTGCCAGCGGCCATGATGATTGAGAAACGTTCCTCCGAGGATGTCTTCACCCCAGCGGACCTGCTTGCCATCGATCTTGTAGGGGAGTTGGCTGCGAAATCCGTGGTTGGCCGTCCGCAGCGCGAGGATCGGTTTGCCCGAATCCACGTAGTCGACAATCTGTTTCAGTTCAGAAGGAGGCAACGTGAGCAGACGGTGGCAGAAGATCACCAGATCGGCGGATGCAAGTTTCTCCAAGCCCGGAATGTGGTGTTGCTGAAATTCCGCTTCCTTGCCCTTCTCGGGGTAGACCGGCATGGTCGGATCGACTTCGCCGCGCGGATTGACGCCAAAGAGCACCGTGCAATCGAACCCATGGCGAGCGCTCAAAATCTTCGCCAACATCGGCATCGATTGTTCGCTGCGATACTCTTGATCGGCGGCGATCAACACGATGTGCTTGCCACTCCCTGGCCCATCCCCTCCGGAATACGTTAACCAGCGTTCGGGCTCTGGCTCGGATGGTTCCAACGATTCCGAATCGCACACCTCGCGTAGGCTCGCGGACACCAAGATAGCATGGGACGCTGCGCTTTGCTCCTGCGCGGCATTGCGTTTGCCTGGCTGCACAGCGGAGGCAGGCTCACGACCGATTGGTTTGCCGCCAGCCGACTTTTCCACAACCTCGGGAGGCATTGCCAACACATTGGAAAAACTTCCTAACAAGCCGACAACGGGCAAGAGCAACCGAATGAGACGCATGCGCTGGACTTCTAGATCTCAAGGATTGGGTTTGGGAGGGGCGGAAACATTGGCTGCCGCAAACGGTTGGATCTTGACGTCATTGGGTTGCGGAGAGCCCGGCGTGCTGCGTCCGTCGTCGATGACCTTTTGGAGAAGCGCCTTCAGCTCGCGAGCGATCTCCGGTTTCTCGTCATGCAGATTGTAGCGTTGAGCCAGATCCTCGCGCAGGTTGTAAAGCTCGCCTGCTTGCTGATGCGTCGTGTAACCACGTTCTTGCTTGAGCCACTCCGGTTCTCCATTGGCACCGTTGTCGTCGCCGCTCGGGGCATCGATCAGCACCCAATCCCCTTTGCGAATCGCGAACTTGCCTCGGGCGCTGTGATGCACAGTCACCTCGCGAATCGGTGTCGCGAGCGGTTCACCCAGCAGCACAGGTAGGATGCTGACGCTATCCTCGGCTGCGTTGTCAGGCAGCTTCGCTCCAAGAATGGCGGCCACGGTGGCCATCAAGTCCGCGTGACAGACGACTTGATCGCTGACCGCACCCGCCGGAGTCTTGCCTGGCCAGCGGGCGAGGAAGGGAACGCGATGCCCTCCTTCCCAAGCATCCCGTTTGGCGCCGCGGAGTTCGCCTGAGCTGCGATGGCCGAACTGCTGCACGCGATCGTACGCACCCGGCTTCACTTCCCCCGTGATCTCTGCGCCGTTGTCGCTGGTAAAGATCACCAGCGTGTTGTCTGCGACCCCAGCCCGTTCGAGAGCATCGAGCACTTGGCCAACGCTCCAATCGGTTTGATGCACAAAGTCTCCATAGGCACCGACCTTGGTTTTTCCAACGAAATCGTTAGCGGGCACGACCGGGTAATGCGGGGAAGTCAACGCCAAGTACAAGAAGAAGGGCTTCTCGGACTGGGCTGCTGTCTCCACCCATTGGACCGCGTGCTCGGTTAGTTGCGGCAGGATGTTTTCCAGCTTCCAGCCCGGCACCGTTGGACCGGGGATATTGAAGTTTCCTCCCGTCATTGGAATGGATGGAACGCCAACCGTGCGATCGTTCTCGATGAAGCAATACGGCGGGTAATTCGGCACGATGGTCCCGAAGTAGTGATCGAAACCGCGTTCGATCGGTCCATCGCTGATACGCTGGGTGAAGTCGACATTCTTGAGCGCTTGTTGGATCCCGCCTGCTACCGGCTTGCCGTCGGTGGTCGCGTAGTTCTGTCCCAAGTGCCACTTGCCGATGCACGCCGTCGCGTATCCATGCTGCTGGAGCAGTTTGGCGACCGTCCATCGATTCGCTGCGATCAGCGGGCGATCCCACGGACCGAGCACATTCCTTTGCAATCGGGTTCTCCAAGCATACCGTCCCGTCAGCAGCGCATAGCGGGTCGGAGTGCAGACCGACGATGGCGAATGCGCATCGGTGAATCGCATCCCTTGCGAAGCAAAGTGATCCAGCCGAGGCGTTGGGATCTGCGACGCAGGGTTGTAACAGGCCAGATCGCCATACCCTAGATCGTCTGCCAGGATGTACACAATATTGGGTGTTTCCGACGCAACAGCCGATCCCGCGCTGCCGGTCAGCAAGAACCAAACGGCGCCCAATAGCATGTGCATGGCGATGGGAACCGTTCGCGAGATGGTTGCAACCAAGCTGATGTTCATCGCGGCCCTCGAGGGAGATGGTCGGTCAAGTATCGAAGGATATGCATACGTACATGCACCAAGGTACCTTCGCCCTCGCGCAGTCCGTGATCGCGATTGGGGTAGACCATGTAGTCAAACGGCTTGCCCAAGGCGATCAGTCGGTCGACCAGCCCCTCGATGATCTGAATGTGCGTGTTCGTCTCGCCGGAGCCGGTCATGATCAGCAGCTTGCCCTGGAGACCTTCTGCAAAATTGATCGGCGCCGAGCGTTCATAGCCCTCTGCATTGACTTCGCGCGTCCGCATAAAGATCTCTTGGAACCAAGCGTTGTAAAGGTGCGGTTGCGGTTTGGGCACGACCGCGATGCCGACGTGGTACGAATCGGGTTTGCGGAACAATGCGTTGAGCGTGTTGGAACCGCCGCCGCTCCATCCCCAGATTCCGACGCGTTCGGTATCGATGAACGCGCATTGCCGCGCGAGTGCCTTGAGCCCCGCTTCTTGTTCGTCGGTCGATAAAGGGCCTAGGCTACCGAAGATCGCTCGCCTCCATGCAGCCCCCTTGGGGCACGGCGTTCCGCGATTGTCGATCGAGACCACCACGTATCCGAGTTCGGCGACCAAGCGATGAAAATCGATTTGGGCGGCACCCCATTCGTTCAAGACCGTCTGCGCGTGAGGCTCGCCGTACACGTAGATGAAGAGCGGATGCTTTTTGCTCGGATCGAAATCCTTGGGCTTGAGCATCCATGCATCGAATTCAATGCCGTTGCCGATGTCGAGCTTAAGAAACTCAGCCGGTGCGCAACGCAACGACGTGAGTCTGTCGCGGATCTCCGAGTTGTCCTCAAGGGTCTTCACCACCCGATGCGTTTCCACTTCGATGAGCGAGTGGACGGGGGGAGAGTTGAGCGTCGAGAAAGAGTGGATCGCCCACTTGGCATCGGGCGAAAACTGATAGCCATGCGTCCCGAGTTGGTGTTCTGGCGAGATGCGCTGCAATGTACCTTTGCCATCGAGAGGGACTCGGTAGAGGTACTTTTGCGTGCCGTCGTGAGGGGACGCATAGAAGTAGAACCAACCGTTCGATTCATCGATGACAGCCCGATCGATGATGTCGTAGTTCCCTGGCGTGACCAATCCCAGTTCGCGGCCGTCGCGGGCGTAGCGATACGCGTGTCGCCAACCATCTTTCTCGCTGATGACCACGAACTCTTGACCATCCCGGATCCACATCAAGCCCGAGTTCTTGCCTTGGCTCGATTCGACCCACGCCGGATCGGATTCGGAGAAGAGTTTGGTGACCTTGCCGTTCACATCGACCAACAAGAAATCGCGTTGATCGCGGAATCGGCTGAAGCGTTCGACCAACACCTCGTTCGAGTTCCCCGCCCATTCGACTTGTCCGAGATACATACCGGCTTCGGGACGCTCGATCGGAAGCCAGTTCAAAGTGGAGCCGTCGTGGTTGATCACGCCCACACGCAGTGACTCGAGGACTTCTCCGACGCGTGCGAAGCGATGTTGTTGCACGTCGGGGTACGAAGGGTCGCTCGGGACCAGAACCCATCGCTGGCGCACGTCGGAGTTGTCGGCTTCGACAAATAGAGCTTTTGTGCCATCAGGGCTCCAACTCACGTTGCGAAAATCGACATCGCGCCCGGGAGCGCCCGCGACCAGAGTGATTTCGTTTTTGTTTTCAGGATCGATCGCGAGCAGTTTTCCATCGCGAGTTTCCAGGCGTCGTCCGTTGGGAGATGTACGGCGCGCCGTAGCTGGGCTCAATGCGGTATCCGCGTCGGTGTCCGCGTCGGTGGCCGCGCGGCGTTCGCCCGTCTTGGCGTCGTAGAACCAACGCATTGGTTGTTTCGAGTTGGGGTCTGTTTCTTCGATCCAGAAGCCTGAGTTATCGCGCAGCCAGTTTGGCCGAACATTTTTGGCGCGGAACTCGCTGCGTTCGTAGATCGACTTGAGTCGCTGGTCGGCGTAGTTTTGCCAGCCGTTTGGTGACGCGTCTTGGGCTCGCACATCGGGAGTCGAAGACCAGGTCAGAAACGCCAGGAAGGTCCCTGCTACGAGGGCAAGACGCAAATCAGGAAAGCAAATAGGTTTCATTGGGTTTGGATCGAAAGAGGGGAAGTCATAGCCTTGAGCCTCGGCCTCCGATTCTATTCGCCGGAGATGACCGCCGCGGATCGAAGTCGCGGATAATCCATGGTTTCCCGGGTTCCCATTTCCAGCACGGTTCGTCGTGCTCAAGCACCGCGTTGAAGGACCGCGGCTTCAGCGCATCGAAAACCGACGCCAAATCGGAAACGCGCCGATGTCCAACTCGACCAATCCATCCTCCGAAAGCCCTGCGCTGGAGCGAAGACCGGTAGCGCGATTAGTGCGTGAAGCATTCCAATACCAGCCCGACGCGCCAGCAAGGGTGAGCTGCGCTGACAATGATCGGCGCCCCGAACCCTTGCTTGCGCCGCAGGCTGGTAACGCTCTGCAGCGGATTCTGCTTGTCGCAAGGGGTTTGGATTCCATGCACAATGCTCGAACCCCTCATCCCCAGCCCTTCTCCCCTAACGTAGGGGCGAAGGGTGCCAGGTTCGTGACGAGAAGTCGGAGCGAAGATCAGCTACGCGATCAGCGCGCGAAGCAGGGCAGGGCAACGGAGCGCGAGCGTCCCCGCCCGCATCCGGAGTTCCCACCATGTTCCTTAGCCACTTCGACCACGGCCTTTCACACCGATCTTCTCCCAAGAATCCCTTCGCTTGCGAAGTCATCCAATACCAGCCCGACGCGCCAGCGAGAGTAAGCGACGTTGACCTTGATCGGCGCCTCGAACCCTTGCTCGCGCTGCGGGCTGGTACTGCGCTGCAGCGGATCCTGCTTATCGCAGGGGTTTTCTTCCATGGAGCAGAGTCGCTGCCGAAGGGTGCCAGGTTCGTGGGAGAGAACCCGAGAACAGACAAAGGAAGCTAGGAAAGCAGTCGCTGCAAAAAGAATCATCCCTCCAAAATCAGAGCGGGCTCAGAAGCCACCGCTCACTTGGAGAGGCAAGTACACCGGAGGCAACGCTTTTTGTGACGACTCTCGCGATCGAAATCTGTCATTCGTTTGCAAAATGCCGCTGCGCATTAACGCATATTGGTAACCTGATCGCCAGTCGTGCCACTGCGGCGATGAACATTTTGCGTGCTCGCGTCAAGGCCGGAGCAAGTTCACTAACTGAAAAAGGCCTCGATCATGGCTGGCCCTCAGATCGTGCCGATTCCGCCGAAAAGCTACTCATCAAGACAACTGGCAAGTCTGGGTAGTTTCGCAATATCCACTCGCGAAATTCCATTCCATTGATACTGCCAGGCATAGAGATATCCGAAAGCACCACGCTGGGTGAATAACCACTTGTAAGGTTCGTGCTCCCTCATCTGCATTCGCAACTTCCTGTACCTGATAGCCCAGCTAGCGCGCGAGCATGGCTAAGGTCGACCGTAATGCATCCTCGTCCTCGACCATCAAGAGTGAGGCAGCGACTGTGATTCGGTCCCAGAGTCAGTCGACGTTTGCAGGGCGGGCTGTGATTATGAAATTGGAAAGCTAGGGGTAACCACTGTGACCTTCCCTAGCAGTCTGTCGATTGCCATTTCACCTTGACTCTGTCGCACGCAGCCAAAAACAGTACTCAATTCCAGCCCACTCCGCGATGCGAATCTGGACCTCGGTGCTAGTGACAGCGAAAGCAACAATGGCGACAAGTCCGCGCAGGATGTTCTTGATGCAACACAGTCTGCGAATGTGTGAGTGGTAGCCAAATTTAAAGAGATACATTTGGTTCGGCTTTCTATTTTCAGTGAGCCTGAAAAGAACGTGAGTGACCAGTCGGCTTAGAAAAGCTGTCTCGAACCAGTGACATTAATCACGAGTTCTCTCGTGTTTTGAACAGCAAAGAATCATGGTCCTTCTAGTTTGCGTCAGTCACACAACCACCGCATTGCCCGCTCCATGCCGACCGGCGTTCGATCACCTCGACAATAAAGAAACAGGGTGAGTCCCATCAGAAACAGTGTCGCTAGTCCTGCCGAATAGGGTACGGTCATCGCCACTCGCCAATATGCGGTTGGCTCTTCTCCCCGTAGAAGCGCGAAAATCCACAGTGGCCAGATGTGGACAAGGTGATGGAGGATGTAGATTGAAAAAGAATAGCGGCTGAAACTTCGAGTAAGACTCAATCGTCTTTCCCATCGCTCCGGTTGCTTAGATCCGTCGATAAAATGCAACAAACCGCCGAACATGAGAAGCGTTATGCCTAAGGTGCCGATAACGTACTCCACGCTTGGTGGATACATTTTCCAGCCGGACAATACTTGTCGATTAATTGCCGAGGCTGCGAATGAACCGCCCAATTGACTTGAAAGCCAATGCAGTCCAAAGGCGAACAGCAAAAGCCCCAAGCCGATACAGCAAACTGGCTTCCAATCGATCCGTAATGCCGTCTCCTGAGTAAAGAGCCTACGTCCCAGGACATATCCGACCAGAGCATACGAAATCCATGGAAAGAATGGAAAGTACCCAACCACGAAATATCCGATCAAAATGCCGGAAAGGGTTAGGCCACCGTCGTAGTAGTTTTCGGGCCAGTAACTGTTATAGTCAGCCAATCCTTGCAGCATGGGAGCCACAAAAATGGAGCTGCCTGCGGCCATCAACAGAACGTAATCAGGCATGTGTCGCGAGGCATTCAGAATCAACAATGCCGTTCCGATCAGCGTGAGGACATCCCAATTAAAAGTGTCCTCTGGCAACCAGACCAGGACATTGAAGGCGATTCCAACACCGAATACAAACAGCCCTCGACGAATCGATATCTTCGAAATTGCTTCACTCGAAAGTCGCTCGCGTTGTTGCTCAATCCACAAGCAGTAGCTGACACCTGCCAGAAACGAAAATAGCGGAGCCCCAAATCCTGTGATGCTGGATTCCACACCAGAAAGATTTTCGAGAAAATGAACCCAGACCATCACAAAGATGGCAACCATTCGCAGGACGTCGATCGACAAGTATCGCATCAAAGGATGCTCCAACTGGACCGTAGATAAGAGGCTTGTTAAGTTTCAAGCACCGTTTTTAAAACGGTCATTCTGCGGATTGAATTATGTTCTTCGGCGGTGTCGCCGCCGATTCTTCGATGCTCGTTAGAATTTCGAAGGAGTAGAATAGCACCTGAATGACCAGTAGGAAGATGATGACCCATTCTAATATGTGGCCAGTTCGAGCATTGGCATAATCGCTAGCTCGCTGCGCACAACTTTCATAGAGTGTTTCAAAGGACTGCAACTGTCCATCCAGGACTTCATGACGATGCGCGAGTTGAGCGCGTTCGCGATAACGCTCCGAAGCCTGGCTGGCGTAGGTTGGTGGATAGACATGCGGTGCGTGGATTGCGGGAGACAGTCGTTCCAGGCGGCTTCGAAATCTGCGAACAGCATTGTGATGTTCTACTAGTCGCGCACGTGTTCCCAACTGTCTTTCTCCAAACACAATACCTAGCGGGATATCCTCGTCCCAATCGCTCCAGTTTTCTGCCAATTCGGATTCCAGGCGACCGACTTCACGCTCCAGATGAAACGCTTCAAGCATCGTTTTCAATATCGGGACAATCCGATCCTCGGTCAGCGTGAAGATGACCATCCGTGTTCCATGTTGCAGAATAGTGCACCCCTGCATCTGCATCGTGCGGATTGTTTCCTCACTGTTCATGTCTTTTGATTTAGGTCCCTCGAACAACCAAGCCTCTCCGGAATGCAGCGCAGCTTCGGGCACGGGCGAATCCATCGCCAGCACCTTGACTGTGACATCCGACTGCTCGGAAGTTGCCCATGAATCTAACTCCTGCACCTTCACCCCAAGAGGAGGTCGAAAGTGGAATGTTGCCCCAGCACTCGACGCAGTCGCCTGGCTATCCGAGCCATCAGCGGGCATCGATACCTGCCGACCATTGCGTAGAAGCTTAGCGTCTTCAACGAAGCGAAATCGACGTTGGATGCAGTTGTGGAATCGATCGTCAGTCATCAAAAAACTTTCTCAAGGAATCGCCGGATGAACCGGCGTTTTGTTATAGAAACTTCGGCAGCCATTTGCTTTTTGCCGCCGAATCAACTCGGCTGAAATCCAACGAGCAACGTAGTCTGCCGAATCAAGTACACCGTTGAGCGTTGAATCAAATAGGTAGTCGCCGACGAACATGAGCTCGGGATGTCGTCTGGGTTCGGGCTGGTGTCGTTGGTCATGCGGCAAGGGATGCTTGCCCGCTGGTAGCGCATTGACGGCATTGGCCCAGCGATGGACGCGTCCTTCCTGAAATTCCGAACGGCCAGAAGCAAGCCAACTGGGAAGTGAATCTAGGGCTGCTTCGATAAGAGCTTCATCGGACCAGCTCACTCGCGACTCTGCAGCGTCACCGGCCAACAACCAACCGAGCACGCCCATGTTGGGTTCCGGTACACGAGAGGATTCGTCATAAAGACAGCAACCATCGAACTGGTCCAACATCCAAAACGAATCTACCAAGTGTCGATGCCAGAACCGCGATTTGAACAGCAAAGTTATCCGCAGATAATGGGCGGGAAAGTGATAACGATTCCAGTGCCGAGTGATGGCTTCATCCAGCAGTCGCTCAGGGAACTCTAGCGACGGAATGGCATTG
>JBKCUI010000345.1:0-5682 GCA_046318495.1 Pirellula sp.
GACGATGGTTGGCAGTTTGTTTGGCAACTTGTGCTTGATGCCCGCCATGCTGGTGTGGTTGGAAGGGAGCGATGCGGAGCCAACGGATCGCGAGCTGGAACCGTCCCCTAGGGCATGATCGCGGGAGCCATCGCTCGATTGCGATCGATGCAATCCAGATTGCCCGACCGGCACAAGCCGCACGTTGAAAAAGTTCGGCATTGTCTTGCGTGGTAGAACTTGCAAACTCCCCCTGGCGTGCAGCTACAAATCCGCGATCACCGGTCGAATCGCGAGGTACGATTCAGCGATGTGGTGCGTGGCGAGGTTTCGATCCATGTTCGCCCTGGCACATCGATCCTCTTCTTCCCTCGAGCGAAAGACCTTGCTGTGACTTGGATGCACTGCGACCGATGCCAATGCCCTTTGGACGCGAACTTCGACTTGCACTACGGATTGACGATTGAATTGGAAGCGGGTGGATTGAGCGACGGCTCGGAGGTGGCATCCACTGCAGAGCAATGGGACTCGGTCGAACAGCTCATCGAATCGAGCGATGCGCTTTGCGCAGCCGATTTTGGCGATGATTGGTACCAACGTCGGCAATACACGTTGTGCAAGGGATGTTTTCAGCAGTACATTCAGAATCCTCTCGCCAAGCCATCGCCGACCAAACCGATCGGCTACCAACCGGGATAGTTTGTTTCGAGATTCCTCGGAGCCATCGCATGCACGCCCCATCTTCGCCTGTTGCCCTGAATCGGCGTCGAGGGTTCGCGTGGTCCTGGCGAATCGAGCTGGTGTGGTTGACCGTCGCGATGCTTTGGGGAGCGATCGCTTGCCGAACGCATGCGGACGATGGGCCTGCGGCAGCGGGTGTTCCGCCGGTTCGCGTTTTGGTCGATGCGTATCATGCCCACACGTGGATTGAGACGCTGCCGCGGCCAGGGTTGACCGACTACCACTTGCTGCATGGCCCGGCTCGGGCGGTGGCCGCGTTGACGGCCATGGGGTATCAGTGCGATGCCCAGATCGAGCCGTGGTCGGATGCTGCGTTGAATCAAACCGAACTGATCGTCATCAATTTGGTTTCAGCCGATCGTCCGCCGTTCTTGGTGGAAGAGATCGAAGCCTTGATGCGATTTCTGAAACGCGGTGGCGGGGCGGTGATCGTGACCGACCACACCAATTGCTACTTCCACAACCATGTGCTCGGCGCATGGTTTCATGAGCTGGGGCTGCAGTTGCATCACGATCTAGCTTGCGAACGTCCGCCGCTGACGTTGTCGGATGGGAACGCATGGCTCAATATCGAAACCTTTGGCGATCATCCGGTGGTGCGAGGCCTCCGCAATGTAGGCTTGCTGTCGGGTGGCACGGTCGATGACCGTTCGGGCATTGCATGGACCAGCCCGCAGAGCTGGGCTGATGAAGCCCGTATTCCGGCCTTTGGAGAAGGCGCCACGCCTGGGTTCTTTGGCGACTATCGGCAGCAGCCAGCCGAGCGTCGCGGGCCGTTGGCGGTGATCGCGGCCAAGCCGATCGGGCAAGGGAGGGTGGTGGTGATCGCGGATCAGAATTGCATCGGCGGAATCTTCTTGAACTATGCCGACAATCGGCGGTTGTGGTTGCAAAGTTGTGTTTGGGCAGCGGGGGGCGAGGAAGCATTGCGCGATATGAGCATGCTGGAGCATGGGGAGGCGGGCGAGAGCGATCGGTCGTTGGTGTGGTGTTTGGAACCGCTGAGCGAGCATCGTTATCGTTGGTCCGAGTTGGCGAACGACGGACTGTTTCATGCATATGCGATGTTGAACAAGCATGCCGATGCGCGGGCCACCGATCGTTCGCTCATGGCAGCTAGTTGGATGATCGTGCCGGATACCGAGTTGTTGCAACGCGATGCGTGGCAGGGTTTGGTGCTCGCGTTTTTGGCCCAGCCGGATCGGCATGTGTTGGTATTGGGGCAGGAACAAGATGCCGCCACGATGGATCGATGGTCGAAGGCAGCAGGACTCATTGCGGTGGACGAAGCGTTGCCCAGTGGCATTCGCAAGCGGTATCGATCGGCATCGGGGAGCCAATTGCATTGGAGCGATGCCCGCGGTGGATGGAGCAATGCACTGTTGCCTGGTCCGGGGGTAGCTCGCACCGAGGCGGAAGAGCGGGCCGATGCGGGAGTTTTGGAGTGGATGCACGCGTTAGGGTTGCGGCGTGTGCCGTCGGTATCGGACGCGGTTTTGTGGCCCGAGGATTGAAGCGTTCTCAATCAATCCTAGCGGTAGGCCGTGAGGCCTCCGGTGTCGTGGTAAGTGACTCGATCACGTGTACTAGCCGTGTCACCGGACGGCTTACGTCGTTCCGCTTGGAGGAGGCGCAGCCTCCGGAGAGGACACGCCGCCTTGCTCAAAAAACCTGCAAAATCATTGCTCCACCCTCCCTTCACACGATTGCGGCTTGAAAAAAAACCCGCCACTGTTATCCTTTCATCCGGATAAGCGGATAAATGCCTATCCCCTTCGGCGACTCACACGATCGCCACCTTGGGCGTCAGCGCGAAGCAGCGTGCTGACGCCAGGAACCCCGACCCACAAGCCATGCGTTTGCAAACGAGTCCGATGAACACTCCTCCGCGGATGATCGATTGGATGCAAAGCTTGTCGGACGCAACGCGGGTGCGGCTGTTGCGGTTGCTCGAACGTAGCGAATTGAGCGTGGCGGAAATGTGCACGACGTTGCAGCTGCCTCAGAGCACGGTCAGTCGGCATCTTCGGGTGCTGGCGGACGAGGATTGGATCAGCGCACGCCGCGAGGGGACCAGCAACTGGTACCGATGGAACGGAAGCGAACTGGCCACGGCCCAAAAAAAACTGTGGTCGGTGGCTCGCAGCCACAGCGTACCGGACGCGACAGCAGAACAAGACGATGCGCGATTGGAGCAAGTCCTCGAAGCGAGGCGTTCTCAATCGCAAGATTTTTTTTCGAGTGCGGCAGGCAAGTGGGATCGATTGCGGGGCGATTTGTTCGGCCCTCGCATCGATGCTTGGTTCTTTGCAGCTGCTCTCGATCGCGGCGAGATCGTGGGCGATCTCGGGTGCGGAACGGGGTTGGTCAGTCACACACTGGCTCCGTGGGTGGAACAAATAGTGGCCGTGGATGCGTCGCAAGCCATGTTGCATGCGGCTCGCAAGCGGTTGAAAGACATCGACAACGTCGACCTTCGCAAAGGGGAGTTGACGGAGTTGCCGATCGATGCGGGCGGACTGACGCTCGCGATGATGGCGCTCGTACTGCCGTATTTGTCCGATCCGCAACGCGGGTTGGCGGAAGCAGCGCGTGCCACGCGGCCAGGAGGGCGGCTGATCGTGATGGACATGATGCCGCACGATCGCGTGGAGTATCGCGAAGAATTGGGACAGACCTGGATGGGCTTTTCCAGACTGCAAATGGAAGGTTGGATGGAGAGTTCGGGATGGAAGCCCGAGCGATGGTTGATCGTCCCTCCGGACCCGGAGGCGAAAGGACCACAAGTATTTGTAGCCACTGCGGTGCGAGCCTGACATTGTTCGTCAGGAACACAGCGCAGTGTGATGGATAATGACAATTGATTGTTTTTCACTTTGGGAAAGAGGACTCGCATGAGTACGGTTGCTGATAAGAAGAAGTCGGTGGTTTCGAGCGATCCGTCGCGCGTACCGTTCAAGGTTCGCGCATTCGATTTGCTCGCGGAAGGCAAGCGAGCCGCTGCCGAAGAACTGGCGAACTTGGGCCGCAAAGAAATCCAACTTGCTGAAGACGAAATGCCAGGTTTGATGGCGTTGCGTGCTCGCTACGGAGCTACCAAGCCATTGAGCGGCGCGAAGATCATGGGTTCGCTCCACATGACCGTGCAAACCGCCGTCTTGATCGAAACGTTGGTCGACCTGGGTGCCGACGTGCGTTGGGTGAGCTGCAACATTTTCTCCACCCAAGACACCGCTGCTGCGGCTGTCGTCGTGGGCCGTGGCGGCTCGCTCGACAAGCCAGTCGGAACGCCGGTCTTCGCTTGGACGGGCGAAACGCTCCCCGAGTATTGGTGGTGCACGCAAGAAGCCCTCGTGTGGCCAGACGGAACCGGTCCCGACTTGATCGTCGACGACGGTGGCGATGCGACGCTCTTGATTCACTTGGGAACACAGTTCGAAGCCGACGGCAAAGTGCCTGACTTCAATCCCGAAACCCAACCCGAAGAGTATGGCGTGATCCTCGATCTGCTCCGCAAGGAACTGGTCAAGAACCCCGGCCAATACACCGCCATGGGCAAGGCGATCCAAGGCGTGTCGGAAGAAACCACCACGGGAGTCAAGCGACTCTATGAAATGACCGCCAAGGGCGAGCTGCTGTTCCCCGCCATCAACGTCAACGACTCGGTGACCAAGAGCAAGTTCGACAACCTCTACGGTTGCCGTCACTCGCTGATCGACGGATTGAACCGCGCTTCGGACGTGATGCTGGCTGGCAAGGTCGCCGTCGTCTGCGGTTATGGCGACGTGGGCAAGGGTTGCTGCCAAGCGTTGCGAGGCCAAGGCTGCCGCGTCATCGTGACCGAAATCGATCCGATCTGCGCATTGCAAGCCACCATGGAAGGCTACGAAGTCAAGACGGTCGAAGACTTTGTCGCGACCGCCGACATCTTCGTCACCGCCACGGGCAACAAGGACATCATCACGGCCGAACACATGGCCAAGATGAAGGACAAGGCCATCGTCGCCAACATCGGCCACTTCGACAACGAAATCGACATGGCTGGTTTGGAAAAGTTGCAAAAGGGTGGCAAGGTCGAGCGCCGCAACATCAAGGCCCAGTTCGACCAATGGTACTTCCACGACACCAAGCGCAGCATCTTGATCCTGGCCGAAGGCCGGCTCATGAACCTCGGCTGTGCAACGGGTCACCCAAGCTTCGTGATGAGCACCAGCTTCACCAACCAAGTGTTGGCACAGTTGGAACTGTGGCAAGAGCGCAGCAGCGGCAAGTACGAAAAGCGCGTTTACACGTTGCCCAAGCACTTGGATGAAGAAGTCGCGCGATTGCACTTGGAAAAGCTCGGCGTGAAGTTGACCAAGCTCAACGAATCGCAACGCGCCTACTTGGGCGTCGATTCCAACGGCCCATTCAAACCGGACCACTACCGCTACTAAGACCGATTGGGATGCATGGCACTGAGCGGCTGGCGTGAGATTCGCTCCGCTTGGTTCAGTGACTGTGCACCCCACCGATCTAGGTCATTCCTGAAACCGACCTTCGGACTCGCTCCGGAGGTCGGTTTTTTTGTTGTGTTCTCGCACCATTGTAGGGCCGTCCTAGCGGCAGTCCGTCTCCGTCCTAGGGTAGGCCGTGAGGCCTTCCGGTGTCGCGGTAAGAGACTCGATAATGCGTACTAGCCGTGTCACCCGACGGCTTACGCCGTTCCGCTACGAAGAAACGCTGCGTCACCTTAGGGCAACGCCGGTCGGTTCGGCTTGAGCTGCCACGCTTCATCAAAGAAATCCGCATCCGCGATGCGGCCCGGCCAACGGGCATCCGAAGGCGTCGACAAATCGATGATGGCCCAGTCGGGCAACTTGGGCACTTGCCTCGCATTGTTGAGGTAATCGTACTCCCGGTACGTAAAACTGCTGTTGAGCACCACATAACGATCGGGCGCTAGCGGGTTGGGATAGATCA
>JBKCUI010000346.1:0-13366 GCA_046318495.1 Pirellula sp.
CCTTGGACGGGGCTCCAGCAGGGCTCGTCCATCCGCAGTTGGTAATACACGGGGAGCTGCTCGAGATGAGGGAGGATGAGTGCCCCCCAAGCGAATCCCGAAGGTCCATCGAACGTGACTGGATCGCGCTGTGGATGGCGCGTATTGGCGATGTACGACGGCGGATAGACTTTCAGCGCGCTCTCGTAATTGAAGATCGCCAACCCAAGCTGCCGCATGTTGGATTGGCAACTCATGCGCCGTGCCGACTCGCGGGCCGATTGCACCGCCGGCAACAAGAGCCCGACCAACATGCCGATGATCGCGATGACCACCAGCAACTCGACCAGCGTAAAACCTTTCGCGGAAACGCGCATCGCGCTTCGGCGGTTCCGGACTGCAATCGATCGCATCTCCCTCGACTCCTCTGCATGCCGACGTGGTGAGGACGACTTTGTAGCCAATGCTACAATAAATGTAGCCGGTGCTACACTTGTGTCAACCGCTTGAGATTGCGGAATTTCAGGGGCTCTTTGGGGCTGCGAAACCCATCGAGATGGCTGAAACGGTTGCATTCGACGTTTCTGGTGACGATCGGGCGATTCAGGGGCGGAGAAGAAGATTGGCACGCAAAGACGCAAAGGGAAAGCAAGCCAGGGGGATCGAATAGAAGTGCTGGTGGGTCTTGAAACCTTTGCGTCTTTGCGTCTTGAGCGAAGCGGGCGTGAGACTGTCGCGAGCAGCAGTGGGAGGATGACGGATGGCTCCGAATTCAGCGTTTCTTGCGATGATCGGGTGATTCAGGGTCGGAGAAGAAGATTGCCACGCAAAGACGCAAAGGGAAAGCAAGCCGGGGGATCGATTAGAAGTGCTGGTGGGTCTTGAAACCTTTGCGTCTTGGCGTCTTGAGCGAAGCGGGCGTGGGACTCGTGGTTTGGTGTCCTAGGGATTGGGCTGGCGTCCGCGTTCACGCGGCTGGTTGCTGGGTTCGCGCTAAGAAGCAAAGGGAGAGAAGGGAAACCGGCGCGATAGGAAAGCGTGGCCTCTTCGCAGACAAAGCGTTGCCACGGCGAACGAGGTGCGATCAATCCATCGTCGAAACTTGGCGGGATCGGAGCGGGCGGTTAGGATACCCAAAGGTCCGCTTCCGGGCATCCAGTCTCCTCCCGATCTCCTCCTCTCCCAACGAAGGCATGCGACGTGTCTGCCAAGCGATCCACCACGACAGCATCGAACCAACATGAAGAGGTGCGACGGGACCATGCGACCGAACTGGCAGAAGACTACGTCGAAGCCATCGCGGAGATCCAAGAGCGGCAAGGTGAATGCCGGCTCAAGGAGATTGCCAAGCACTTTGCCGTCAGCCACGTCACAGCCAACCGTACCGTCGCGCGCCTCAAACGGGATGGGCTGGTGACGCACGAACCCTACGGGCCGATCCACTTAACGCCCGCCGGCAAACGTCTTGCCGAAAAATCCCGCAAACGGCATGAGATCGTCGTGGGGTTTCTGATAGCGCTCGGTGTAAGCGAGGAGACGGCGAAGATGGATGCGGAAGGAATCGAACATCACGTCAGCCAAGAGACGCTCAAGCAGATGGAGAAATTCGTTCGCAATCAGGAAGACCCCTTTTAGAGCGGCACGACAAGTGCAGTCGTGGGGGGATCCATTTTGCGGCGCGCTGAGCGTTGCAGCGCGCCGCATGCTTTGGTGCGACCGATAGGAGTTTCTTGCGCCCCTCGGTTGTGCGAGGGACCAGCGGTTAGTACCGCAAGATCAAATCGGCGGTGAGGCGATTGTCGAGCACGCCTCGGAATTCCGTCAGCGGAAACTCCCACGCCACGCCCGTTTCCAAGTTGCGGTTCGGCTTGAACTTCAAACCGTACGCATTGGTAACGATGCTCTCCCCGGCAATGCCCGGCGAACCGAGATTGAAGAAGTCCCCACCTGCGACCGGCAGTGGAAAGGACTTGCCGTTCTTCATGTAGTAGTACCAGTTCAACTCCGTGAACGCGTACACGCGGGACGAAGCGATGCGCTTGTCCAAGTGGTTCGACCAATAGAACATTTGATTCTCTGCCGAGCTTTCGGTTGGGATGATGAAGCCCGAACCGCTCAAGAAGTGCGCGCTTTTGCCCAATCGCGTGCCGCCGGTCAAGAAGAAATCAAAGGCTCCATCGCCGTTGCCTTGCAACGTGCGTGCCATGCCGGTGGGCATTTCGAATCGCCCACCGATCGACAGCATGCGTCCAGCAGCCGCATTGCGGTAGAGGCTGTATTTCAAGCCGGCGCTCAAGTCTGCCCATCCATCGTCTAGCAATGGGCTTTGCGAAACCACATAGCCGTCTTTGGTCGCGATCAAGGACAAGCGTTCGGTCAAACGCACGCGGATTTGAACCGCGTAGGCTTGCAGACGTCCACCCGGAGTGTTGATGGCGGCGAAGTAAGGCAATTTGTGATTGACGAAGATGGCTCTGGCTTCCGAGACTTGTCGTGGATCTTCGAAGAACAGAGGGTTGGTCATCGGGCTGATGAAATCGTCGTAGCCCGTTTCGCTGCGTTTGATCAGACCGAACCCGAGCAAGCCGGGATCGCAGGCGAGGCTGTCGCAGTCCGTCCCATCGCAACCTGCGGGAGTTCCCAGACCGCAGGCACCGTTGTCCGCGCATCCGGCCGAGTTCTTCCAGCGACCCAGCCCGAGCCAATCGCGGCCGATTCCGCAACCGGCCGAATCGCATGCTCCGGCATCGCACGAAGCATTCCCCATATCGCATGTTTCATTGCGACATCCGATCGGCAATATGCGCACTTCGTCGGTACGCTGCGAAGCCGTACCGACGCGCGATGCGAAGGTCGTAAACCCTTCGTCGCTAGCAAAGCCTTGGCTGGCGCCGATCAGCGCGGACAGCGCGATCCCCATGCAAAGTTTCTTCAACATCCTTGTACCCCTGTGTCATCCGTGGAATCGATCGTTTAGGCGACCATGAAAAGAAGATGGCCGCATCCAAAGAAATCGGTGATGGGGGATGCATGCTTCAAAGGATCTTGATGGCCCAGTCGGGATTGCACTTTCGATATCCGCAGCCTTTGCCCAGTGCGAAAACTTTGCCATCGATGACGCAACGCAGTCGATGGGATTTAAGGGCCCAGCGTCGGCGCCGTTGGGGCGATGCAATTCAGCAATAAACGCAGCGAAAACAAGAATAACCGCAGCGCGTCGGACTTCGAGACCAACCGCTAGATCAAGGGCCAGATCAGCGGTTCCGTCAGCGATTGGAGTGCGTGATTGGGTTCTCTCGCAAGTCCCGACCGTCGGGCCATTGGAATCGGTACTCACTCCAGCGCGGATCGGGTACGGGATAGTCGGTGCTGATCCAGTGGGCACCGCTGGCCAGGGCCCGTTCGCGTCGCGTGGTGTCTCCCGATCGCGCCTGAGTGGTGTCTGCATCGGCTCGCGTTCGGACCATCATGCCTTGTTGCGCGCATCGGACGATACGATCGAAGTCGCCGATGGGGTCGTTGAGTTTGATCCATGCGGCGGCTGGATGGTCTTCGTCCACCGATGCGAACAGGAGGGCTCCTTGGAGTCCGGGGTAGCGATCCAAGTACACCTGGCGGACGCGATCGGTGTTGTCCATGGCAAAGATGAGTTTGCCGCGCGAGCTTTCCAGGGTCGGCCAGCCTTGTTCCCGCACTGCATCGCGCAGATGGGCTCGATCGCCGCGGACGGCATCGGGTGTGAGCATGCGCTCCGGCGGCACCGCGCTTCGAATTTCTTGTTCGACGTTTTCAAGCATCTTGGCATCGAAAGCCAACGGTTGCACGGCTGCGGGTCCGATGGCGGATTCTTTGAATTCTAGCAAGATCAGAATGGGGGCATGATTTGGATGGGACGTGGACCACGCGACGACACGCTGGAGCGCCCAGGTCAGGCTCGGGGCATTGGATGCGAAATCAAAACCGGGCGAATGCAGGATCTTCGTTCCCGGCTTGGACATCTCCACGGCAAAGTCATACTCGAGCCGAGGGTCGTCGCTCATGTCTCCAATGAGTTTTCGACCTACCGGCTCGCTATAGAGACCTCCGTCGGGATCGGCATACAAATCCAGTTCCAACTGCCGCACTCCGTATTCGCTGAGTTGCGTTTCCAGCGGAGCATGGGTGTAATCGATGGAGTTGGCCACCGAGGATCCTGCGGTTGCGATCCAAGCCAAGAGTTTTGGATGGGGAGCCAAGTGGTAGGAGTTATGCGTACCGAGGAACTGGAACGCGTTCAGGCGATGCGCATCGGGCTGCGAATTCGGAGTCGCATCTTGGCCAGACGCAGCCATCGCGAGCAACCCCGCGAAGGGGATGATCCAAAGCAGGAAGCCAACCTCGAAGCGACGCGATCGATACTGGAGGGCAGGACGGCTCATTCGACTTGCAATTGAATGTCGGTGTTCCCTTGCGCCGGAATGGTGAGTTTGATGGCTGGCGTTCGGGGATCGCCATATCTTCCTCCCAATTGGTCGGCGCCGCCACCGCCCCCTTCTCCGGAAAGGGATAGTTCCCTCTCGCCGTTGGACTTGCTCGGCCAGACGACGGTGACTCCGTAGTCACCCGGAACGGCCCCATCGTTGAGGGCCATGGTCGTCAAGACAAAATTGCCACTCGCGTCGGCCGTAGCCACCGGTTTGGGATCGTTCACGCGACCCTTCTCTTGGGGATGAAAGACCACTAACGCTCCTTCGCAGGGCGTCCCGCTTTTCGTCTTCACCACACCGCGGGCTGGAACGGGGGCGACGCCGGTTGGCGAGCATCCGAGCATCGCAAGCATCGACCAAGCGGCCCAGACTCGGAGATCGCTTGCCCTGCGTTGCAGGATCGAACCCTCGGACAACGAATTTGAATGCATAGCTTTTGATTTTCTGCAGTGCTGAAAGATAAACGTTGTTTTTCCATGTCCATCGATGGGGTGCACCCACCAAGGAGATTTGTGGCCAAGAAGATTCGTGGCCAAGAAGGTTCATGGCGTTCAGGCAGGCGCATTGACCATGGGCGAACGATGCGTTGGCAACAGCATCCTTCGTTCGAAAGGGAATCGGTTTCGGGATGGCTGAGCCATGCCCGCTCTGATGGGAGTGGAGCGGAGCGAGTTCGAGATTACTCTTCGGTCGCAGCTGTGTTTTCGGCGGCGGTCAAGCCGGTGGCGCGGGCGGTGAGCAAGGCTGCGTAGACTTGGGGGGAGATATTGGCGCTGGTGAACTGAACGCTACCATCGGCCATCGCATGCATGGCACCGCTGCCGTGGAACGCGAAGGTTTCGTTGTCGTTGTGGCAATTGATAACGCAGTTGCCGGGCGACGTGGTGGAACCGGAGATGGCGCCATCGAGACCGTAATCATTCTCGTGGTGTCCCCATCCGCCGTCGTTCAACTGCCGAGTGGAGTTGCGTTTCATCTGGATCCAAAACTCGGGACGCCCAGCATCTTCACACATCAAGATGGTACGGCTGGTGCCGTCCAGAATGTCGGCGATGCGGTTGGGCTTGCGAGGCGCTTGCCCCAGCGCAGGCAACGCACCCGCTCCTCGAATCTCCGGCGCGAAAGCGCTGAACAGATCGTTTTGCGTCGTGCCCGAGGGGTAGCCAAAGAAGGTGATGCTTCCAGGGTTGATCGAACTGCAGGTCGCGTAATCGGTGACGGCAAGGTCTTGATAGGGGAAGGTCGCTCCGAAACGAAAGGTTCCGGTGACTTTGCGCGAGGATCCGCCCGGAGCGGAAGGGCATAAGAAGGAAGCCACAGGGTTTTGCAAAACGGCTTGGTTGTTGGGAGTGCCTGGGACGATCAACGGGGAGGAGAACCATGGGAACTTCTGGTCGTACTGTTGGTACAACGTTCCCGCTTCCATGTACGGGAGCAGATAGATGCTCCACGGATGGACGATGGCGGGATACGGAAAGCCCGGTTGGCCGGCAGAACCAGGCGGAAGTCCGATGTCGACGAACAGGCTGGGCGGAAGTCGCTTGAACGCGCTTTCATGGTTGAGCGATGCCAAACCGATCTGCTTGAGATTATTGCTGCATGCCATGCGGCGGGCCGCTTCACGGGCCGACTGGACGGCGGGCAACAGCAATCCGACGAGGATCCCGATGATGGCGATCACCACCAACAACTCCACCAACGTAAATCCGATCCGCTGTCGATGCGGTACTGCTTGGGCGATGACCATGAGGCTTTCCATTCTCTGCTCGGGGGGATCCAACACAAAACGAGCATTGTGGTGAGGTCGTGTTTGCGTTGCGTGAAGATTGATCGTTCGCTTTCGTCAAGTCATGCCGAATCCGCTGCGAAGGGATCGCGGCGAGATCGATCGATGCATTGGGCTTCTGTCGTTTTCGTCAACGCGTCTGCGTGCCGCTCGACAGGCAGCGTTCCATTGGCCAATCGCGCGCGGAGCCGACGCGAAACGGGATTGGTGGGTGCGTGCCTTTGGGCAGTGCTAGCTCTCTTGAACAAATGCCAGCGAATCCAGTTTTGATGGCTGTAACGAGAAAAACTCGCTTTCGATGCACGTTCGTTCTGGTTTGTGCCGATAAAGCCGAAGGTATCAGGTCCTCCGTACGTTCTGCTTTCCCGAACGGTAACGGTCAAACCGGTTGCAATTGGCGCTGGAGTGAATTCGATGAGGCTGCTCAAAGGCTGGAAACTAAGTGTGATGGCGAGCATGGCCCTGGCTGGGTCGAGCGGGCAACTGCTGGCTCAGACGCCTGGAAGCATGAATCCAAACATGCTCGTCCCCAACGGCTTACAGGCGCAGCCTGTGTCTTACCCGATGCAAGATTACGCAATGGCTGCCAGCCCCCAAGAAGGGGTACCCATGGTAGGCCCGGCTGGCGATTACGGTCCGCAACCGGCAGCCCCCGGCTATGCACCTGCCGGCGGAATGGGTCCTGGAGGCTTTGATCCGGCATTTGCGGGTCCTCCTGAACCCTGTCCGGAATGCGGCGGTCCGTGCCCTGGTTGCGGTGGATCGCATACCGACATGTTCGGACGCAACTTCATGAACCTGTGGTACGGCATGCGTGGCTGTGTGGCAGGCGTTCCAGGAATGTTCCGGCCCTATGGCGAAGGGGGTATCGCATCGCAACGCTGGTACGACTTCTCGCTCGAAGCCATCGGCTTGACCCGTACGACCGGCGGAGCGAACTTCAACGTCTCCTCGCTCGGCGCTGGCAGCGGGAACTTCGTGCTCGGCACCGATATGGTTGCTCCCGACTCCATGAAGGGCGGTTTGGCAGCTCAAATCAATATTCAAGTCGGACCTGGATCGAATCTGGAAGTGGCGTACTTCGGTCTCGACGAATGGAACACGTCCGCGACCGTCCGCAGTGCGAACTCGGACTTGTATTCGTTCATCAGCAACTTTGGCACGTTCCCAGCCGGCGGCTTCGACGACTCGGATCGTTCGTTGCAGCACACCTTGTCGTACCAATCGACCTTGCACAACGGGGAATTGAATTTCCGTCGACGATGGTCGGAGCCCAACGGCTTCTTCCAAGGCAGTTTTCTGACCGGCGTGCGTTACCTCGATCTCGATGAAGCATCGACCTTCACCGCTGTCGGCCTCAACAACAACGGTGCGGCCAACAATGGACCTCGGTTCTTCAACTACGACCTTCAAACCAGCAACTCGTTGGTCGGTTGGCAAGTCGGTGGTGACCTTTGGTACAACTTCCTGCCTGGCATCAAGCTCGGTGTGGAGCTCAAGACCGGTATCTACAACAACCGAGCTCAACAAGGCACGACCATCACGGCCAACTCGTTGCCCGCTGCTGGGATTCCTTCGATCGATGAGCATGTGACCAACAATCGAACGGCTTACATCACCCAACTGTCGCCGCAGATGGTCTATCGCTTGAACTACTCCCTGGCGTTCCGAACCTCGATGCAAGTCATCTGGATCGACAACGTGGCGTTGGCTTCGAACAACTTCAACTCGGTACCACCGTCCTTGTTCGTCCCCGGATCGGTTCGCGTTCCATCCATCGACGACTCCACCAACATCGTCTACACCGGTTTGACGGCCGGGATCGAATACACGTGGTAGTAAGCTAAGCCGCTCGCTCGGTATCAAACCGAAAGCTGGCTCTCGAAACAAACCTCATCTCGCGATGAGGTTTTTTCGTGCGCGCGTTGGGATGGGAACGGCGCTGCGCAAGCGGCCGGCATCGCGCACCCAGACGTGCTACAGGTGCATTGCGTGTTCCCATGGTGACCGGAAATCCGCGCCTCAAGCGGTCTGCTAGGGCAGGATCGGCAAGGACTGCAGCACGCGATTCATCGAGCCGCTGGCGCGGCCACCCAAAGCGAGGGTGACGTACTTGAAACCCAAGCTTTGTGCGTGGGCCACGATCGACGGTGCAGCGTTGGATTGCAGCAAGCTGCTCCAGGCTTGCGGATGGAGTTCGATTCGGAGCAGATCATCTGCATGCAAGCGGGCTCGCACGTCGTGGAAACCTTGTTCAATGAGCCATGCTTCCATCGCTTCGATGCGTTTCAATCGCTCCATGGTGACCGACTGACCGTAGGCGACGCGGCTGGCTAGGCATGGGCTGGCCGGTTTATCGGAGACCGACAGTTGCCAATGCTCAGCGATGGCGCGGACGCGGGCTTTCCCGATGCCCAGGTCGGCCAAGGGAGCGACGACACGCCATTGGTCGGCCGCTTGAAGCCCTGGACGGTAATCCCCCAAGTCATCGCGATTGGTTCCGCTCAGGATCGCATCGAAACCCTGCGCATCGGCCCAGGCGCGGATGGTCCCATACAGCGTGTCTTTGCAGTGAAAGCAGCGATCGGGACCGTTCTGAATGTATCCGGGTCGATCCAGTTCCCGCGTCGGTTGCTCCACGTGCCGGATGCCGATTTCGGCAGCCAATCGCCTTGCCGATTCGCGTTCGCTCTCGGCTACAGCGGGCCCGATGCCCGTCCAGGCAATCGCTTTGGGGCCCAAAGCACGAACGGCAGCCGCCGCCACGACTGCGCTGTCGACACCTCCCGAGTATGCCACCACGACCGAAGCATGGGCTGCGATGGCCGCCACCAATTTCTCTGCATCCTCGGCTGCAGAGAGCAACGCAAGCGGAGTGGGGGCAGTCGCGTGACTCTCGGAGGATCCCATTACTTCTTGGCCGTCGCGATGTGGCGATAGTATTCGATGGTGCGTTCCAGTCCTTCTTCCAAACGCACTTGGGGTTCGTAACCGAGCACTTTGCGAGCGAGCGTGATGTCGGCCAAGCTTTCGCGAACATCTCCAACGCGCGGAGGCAGGAAGGTGGGCTCGATCTTCTTACCGAGCAGCTTGCCCAGCAATTCCAGCAATTGAAGCAATGTGGTTTGCCCACCGTCGGCAATGTTGATCACGCGGCCGCCAACATCTGGGCGTTCGCTGGCCAGCAAGTTTCCATGGACGATGTTGGCCACGAACGTGAAATCGCGGGACTGCAAACCATCCCCGAAAATCGAGGGCTGCTGTCCGCTCAGAATTCGGCTGACGAACATCGGGATGACGGCCGAATAGGGACTGTTCGGATCTTGTCGCGGGCCGAATACATTGAAGTAACGCAGGCATACCGTTTCTAATCCAAAGCTGTGATAGTAAGACTGGCAATAGTACTCACCAGCCAGCTTTGCAACGGCATAAGGAGAAAGTGTCTGAGGCAGATCGGTCTCACGCTTGGAGGATGTAGGCGTATCTCCGTAAGCGCTGCTGCTCGCCGCATAGACGAATCGCTTCACTTTGGCTTGAACGCTTTGATGAAGCATGTTGAGCGTCCCGGTAACGCACGCGCGGTTGGTGTCCAACGGGCGTTCCAACGACATTGGGACGCTAGCGAGCGCAGCTTGATGGAACACGCGCTCGATCCCATCGACCGCACCACGAACGACTTCAGGATCGGTGATATCCCCTTCGATCAATTCGACTCGGTCGGCCACATCAGCCAGGTTGGCGCGATGTCCGGTACATAGATTATCCAGCACCCGCACTTGATGCCCGGCGTCCAATAGACCCCGAACAATATGAGAGCCAATGAAACCGCAACCACCCGTGACGAGACATCGAGCCATGATCGAAAAGCCAATCGTTGATCGCCGGAGCATGACCGGCGTTAGAAAGTGAAAACGGACACCTTGGGCGGGTTGTCATTCTAGACCAACATTCTTGTTTCGGAAGATCCAATCCAGCGTTCAGGTCGGCACGCGAGGGACGGATTGGAAACGAATGCGACGCTTTGTCGGAGTAGCCAGCATCCGAATGGCTCGAGGGACCCACATCCCACCCTGGTCGCCGAGCCTTGGTAGCCTTGTTCAAGTCGCCGTGTTCGAGTCGCCGTGTTCAGGTACGGTTAAATCTTACAGGGTGGCTCCGTGTCCCATCCTAGCGAGCTCGTGCCGGATCCAGCCGATTGCGTTCCGACCCCAGGAACAAAGCGAGCTGCGGCATGCGACGACGCAGGGGGCACTCTGGGCAACTGCGGAGCGTTTCAGGGAGAACTCCAACCCAGCGGCGGACTTGTTGCATCGCCCTGACGACAGCAGGAATCGCTTGAAGGTTCCTCGGAGATTGCCAAAGACTGCGAAGCCTAGATGCGTCGCCATGGGCAGAGCGCGCACCCACCAGCATTAGGGGATGTGAACGCGTGCCTGCGCCGTTATCCCTCGAGACTGGCTTTGCGAGCTGGTGGCTTGATCGTCAACGAGAGCAACCGCTGAGGGCCCTCGCGGGGAATCGCTCTTGGGGTGCCAAACTCGAATGCCTCAGGGCATGCATGCCGCGTGCTTGAAGTTAATTGCCACGAAGCTACCTAGGCGCTACGGTGGCGTGCCAAACCCCTACAAAGCACAGTCCTTCCGATTGATGCGATCGGATCTGAGGGGTGGCATCTCGCATTTGCCGCTTCCAATCGGGTAACCCGCCCGGGCTCGGTTCAAAGAGCAAGACGATTCCATCGCATAGCTTTCCCACCCGCGCGAGGGATTGCGATGCGATGTCGCCCAAGCTCACCACGATCAATTCGTATTCATGTTTCAGACGAGAGAACTCGGCAAGTTCTGCCATGGCTCTGCGGAAATCGATTCCGCGCGCATCCAAGGCATCGCTCAAGCAATTCCACGTGCGTTCCTCCAAGTCGAGGCCTGCAACAGGCAGGGTGTTCCGATGGCCATCGCGAGCGCTGTTGCGAGGTGCTTCGAGAAACAGCGTGCGTTTGCCGCTGCGCTCGGCGCATCGCACCGCCAAGTCCCGACTGCAACGCCCCAACGAAGATTCGTTCGGAGCGATGCTGGCCACTCCGAGGGTGTAACACGCATCCCGCTTCCACAATCGCGTTAAGCCATCCAACGGCATGGAACCCAACGATGGCTTCGCATCGTGTGAGGTGTGCGACTCCCGATGAAGTTGTCCCACCATGGATCGAATCTCCTAAACCGAAGTCTTGGTGCGAATTGGGGCATGTTGGCGCGCGGAATTCCGTTTCACGCTTGCCAAGATGCATGCTTTGGATCGCTGGGTTGGATCAGGGTGTGGTGAACCAATTGGCGAAGGCCGAGGGTGCTGTGGCCCGACTCGCATCGGGGATCGGCTGCGAAGTTTCGGAGCGTTCGTACGAAGCGTCCGCATCTTCCAGGCTAGATTCAACGACGACGATCAAGTCTCGGTCATCGGTATAGCCGAGCATTGCCGTCCCGTTCAAGTCGAATTCGCTATTGGCAACGCTCGGGCTGCGATCGACATGCAACCAAGCGTTGGCGCTGTCTTGAGACATGGCATCATCCATTAGCCTGGATTGCCCAGACGCCCAGCGTTCCGCATCTTGCGCGGAGCGAACGTGGACGGGGTGTTCTTCCAAGCCGTCGATCGGTTCGGTGGATGCGTCAAAGCTCGCAAACAACGCTTCTACTCCCGCAGTCGGCTGGTGCGTCGAGGGGCTCTGGGCGGTTAGGCTGTTCCAATCCGGGCTAGCATCGAGGACTGGATTCTGAGGCGCGATGTTCGACGGAGCTGCGCTGGCAATCGCATCGTTCCTGTCTTCCGGAGGGCTGGTTTCGTTGGTCTCAAGAAAGGCGTCAAACAGACTCCAAGGTTGACTCGTTGCATCGCGCTTTGCGACCGCGTCGTCGGGCAATGCATCGCGAACCTCATGCGATGGCGAATCCAAGCTTTCGGTGAGCTGGACTTGAGCTTCCGCAACCTCTGGTGCCGTGGATCTCGCCGGCGATTCCACGTCGAAATCTTCCAAGCTTCCGAATTCGATGACGTTCTCGGAGCTGTGTAATGAGGGGACTTCGAGAGTTCCTGCGGATGCGGTGTGCGCTGAGATAGCTGCAGAATGGGGCGGTTGCGGATCGCTCCACGGGTTGGGCAACTGCTGCAGTTCGCTCCAAGCCTGTCCGACGAGGGCTGCATTGATGAGCTTGGACTGCGTTTGGAAAGCGAGGAAAAACGCATGGTCCGCAAGTTGATCGATCAAACGCGGAATCCCATCGGAGCCTCGGAAGAGCGCATCGAGCGCATCGGCAGTGATGACTTGATCGGGATGGACACCTGCCCACTCGATCTTGTGCTTGACGTATTGCGCGGTTTCGTAACTGCTGAGCGGGGTGAGGTAACTGCGGGATGCGATGCGTTGGTTGAGCGATTCGAGGGTTGGATGCGATAGCAGATCCTCGAGTTTCATCGTGCCGCACAGCACCAGCCGTACGCGTGGAATGCCTTGATGGACCAGATTGGTCAGCAGACGCAGTTCGTCGAGCAATTTGGTGGATAGCGTTTGCGCTTCGTCGACGATGAGCACCAATCCTTCGTTGCCTGCGGTTCCATGGGGCAACAAACGTTGGTGCAATGCCAAGCGCAGGGCTCCTTCGGAGCGCTCCGCGTAGGGGAGTTGCAATTCGTAGAGCAGATGTTGAAGCAAGGCTCGGCGCGTGCAGATTTGGGAGCTGGTCAGCAGCACCACATCCATGCGATTGACGAATTCACCGGCTAGCAGCAAGCAAGCCATGGTCTTGCCCAAACCTGCGCCGCCGATGATTACCGCCGGGCCGACTCCGCGTTGGATGCAGCGCGACGTGGCCCATCGAGCGTGTTCGATCCCGCTGGCGGCATAGTAGCGATCGATGGTCGGGGCCGCGACAAACGGACGTTGGCGAAAGCCAAAGGTGGACTCATACATCCTGCTGGTCCTTTGAGTTGAGCTAGCATTCATCCAAGGGCTTGCGATGGACGACGGGTTAAGATCGGTATCGGCCATGCGCGTCGTCAACATGAACCTATCCGTTACATCTTGCCAAACCCGACGCGACGGACCGTCATCGCCAGATGTTCGGAGGTTCGCAAGGCATTCCTC
>JBKCUI010000347.1:0-3795 GCA_046318495.1 Pirellula sp.
GGGCTACCTTATTGAGCCCCGTAGGGGCAAGAAAACCGAACTCCACGAACCAACAGCGGTCCAGTGTCACAGTCCTCCCGTGGGCGCCAACTCCGAGAGTGGCTGGCAGAACTCGAACCTGCGCTCCGCGTTCTTGCGACTGCTGCGCCGTGCCGGTGTGCCAGCGTGGCCACGATTGTTCCAGTCGATGAGGGCCAGCGGGCAGACGGAACTCCAACGCGAGTTCCCGATCCACGTGGTCTGCACGTGGCTTGTTAACGCGCCGCAGGTCGCCCAGCAGAACTACCTACTGTTGACGGAGGATGATTTGAAAAGGGCGGCGGGGGCGAAGAAGGTGGTGGGGAGGGATGAATCAAACATGGACGACACGCATTCCGCACTTCATGGCTTGCCTTCCACAATTCAACGGTCACCCACGGTAATCCCGTATAGCGCGTTTATTTGTACTTCTCGAACAAGTCACTCACGGCCCGAAAATCGATCGATTGCCGAATCGACTGCGGCGTGAAATTCGCCTCGTCCAATAAAGACGCATCGAAGTCTTCCTTGAACTTCCAATCTCGGAATCGGATCTCATGCTCTTCGCTGACGGGTCGGTAGCGAGAGCTGTACGAAACACGCATGTTCCACGGTACCCAACGTCCAGACACTTCCTTCCACTCGATCCGGCTCTTGCAATAGCAGAAGGACTTTTTCAGAATCTCAGGCGTCAATTCATTTAGTGGTTTTCTCGCTAATTCTTCTTCGACGGTCAATTCGCGAAGCCAAAAATCGATTTCCTCGGGGAACCAGGCTTCCTCTTTGTTGAAGACGATACGAAAGATCCCACCCGTCGCTGCGTAGACCCAAAAGCAATCTCGTCCGTCTTTAAGCGTTTCTTCTGAAAACAGCTTGAGTGAAATCCTGGAAAGGGGGGATTCATCATCTGACTGAATGAGGGGTGCCTGCGATGTCGCCATTTCGAACGGATGTTTCCAACGGGTTTCTGTTTCCATCGGCACCAAACCTCCCTTCAGCGGAATCTTGGTTACTTCCGGTTCGGATTTAAGTGGTTTGAGCCTGTGTTCTCGCAAGTAGTACAAGGCTTTCGATCCGTCCACAAGTTGCGATTCAACCAGCGCCGTCGATAGATTTGCGTCGCCGATCAACGAGTACTTCGTGCCATCGAGTCGCTTGCGTTTACCCTTGTCCCCAAAGATCACCCGTTGCAGAACACGACGTGAGCTGACGTTGCGCGCTGGTTTAATCACCGGAGGCGTTTTGTCATCGTCATCTTCATCGAACTCTTCCGTCTCAATCTCATCGACCAGCGAGACGCGTTCGATAAGTACTGAGAACCCTTCGCTCAATTTGGATTTTTCAATTTCAAATATCCCGAATCGATCTTCGACCGATTGGCCGTTGGCTGTACTAGGACGGAAAATCAACAACGTGATAACCAGGATCATGCATCGTGACATGCAACACCTCCCATCCAATGTATTGGAAAATCGGTCTTCTAGAAGTGGTTTCAAAACCTCCGAATGCAGATCATCGCGCACGCGAGGTGCTTGAAAACATCATCCATGGCGACATGGGATTCATGTCGAACGAGCAGTCTTCTAAAGTCACTCAGCGATGCAAAGGAGCGTTCGATGGTCCACGTTCGTCGATAACGCCGAAGCTTTCGTCCATCCTGCGTCGCGGTTCGTTTTCGACCTTTGCGATGGGGATAAATCAGATCCCGCGGCGATTGACGGTTGGTCGCTAATCATGCGAGACTTCGCCAGTTCGCCGCCCACGACGGAGCAAGGTGGAGGATACTCGTTTTGTTCGAGCGTCACAACCTCTTTGATGGGGCAACCATCCAGTGCCCCTTGGGTTCGAACACCGCTACCTCGCTGCGCTCCGAACGTCATCCTCAGGCATCCAAAATCCCAGTGTTTTCGCGACTCGCGCGACGCGAAAAACGACTCGATTCGGGGGGGCGCGACGCGAAATGCAACGCCGCAGGCGCCATGCACCGAGTTGCTTGGGCGCTACAGAAGTCCCGGAGAACTCGCCAGAAGTGCGTTTTTTCCGGTCAAAAGCATGATTTCTCAGCGGAGGACAGCGGATTCGAACGAATCGCCCTGTTCCAAGCGTTTTCGAGCATACATGTCCCGCGCGAGGTGAAAAACGACGGGCGCAGAAAGCAGGCGACTCGACGCTTGCTGACCACCACAACCAAAGAATGTTCATGGCAGCCTTGCCATGCCGCGGATCTCGCCGTACAATGTTAGTACATTGTATCAACACACGAGGTTCACTATGCAAAAGACACTTACCAAACACGGGAACAGTTACGCGCTGGTCATCGACAAGCCGATCATGGACTTGCTGCGCATCACGCCCGAAACCCCGTTTGAGATCATGAGCGACGGGCAGTGCTTGGTCCTCACTCCTGTTCGCGAGCCGAAGGAAGAAAAGAAGTTTCAGAAGGCTCTTGAGTCTCTTCATGGTCGCTTCGGTCGGGCGATGAAGAAACTAGCGGAGTAAGTTCGGGAATGTTGCAGCCCTGGTTCTTGGACATTGACCACACGCTTCGGCTGCATCGGAGCCTGATCGACACGTACGGAGGCGTCGATGGGATCCGGGATGTAGGACTGCTTCATTCCGCCCTCGCGATGCCGCAAGCCTCCTTCGGTGGCGAGTTCCTCCACAAGGACCTTTTCGAGATGGCGGCCGCCTATCTCTACCATATTGTGCAAAACCATCCCTTTCTGGATGGAAACAAACGAACGGGGGCTGCAGCTGCCATTGTGTTCCTTTCTATGAACGATGTGGAAGTTCAAGCCTCCGAAGAATCGCTCGTTGGCTTGGTATTGCAAGTCGCATGTGGCACGTGTGGCAAGCCGGAGATCTTCAACTTCCTGAGGACGCACTCCAAGGTTGTCGATTCGACGGGGGATGGCGAACATTGAATCAGGATTCGGATAAACCACCGATCAGGATTCGAATTGCAGGGTCACCCATACACCAACTCGTACGTCCCGGTCTTGCTCGGTCCGACGAACTCGATGCGGCCGGACTGGCGGAGCGCGTCGAGTTCGCGTTTCACAGTCTTGAGGCTGCAACCCAATTGGGTTGCGATGCTCGCAGATCGAAGTTTGCCGCTTTCACGAAGCAGTTCCATGATACGCTCCCTACGGTCTGCTGGAGAGTCAGGGAATGCGTCCGCTTCGGGACAGGCCTTTCTGGCGTCCCGCACCGTGATCCGCTCGTTGAATCGATACCCTGGGCCGCCACTCCGAATGATGTCCTGCTTCTCGCAGATCATACCAAGCTGCGTCCTCATTGTATCGGCGGCCGAGTCGCGAAATGCCCGGATCGAGCGGGCGATCATTGCTTCCGATTGTCGTCAAAGAGGCCGACACCGGTCGGATGCGAATCGAAGGCATTCTGAGCTCCAAGATTCTCGGAGTCCCGATGGCGCAGGACGACGCTGCATGGCTGGCGAAATCCAAGTCCATTCGTGAGAGACTGGTTGCAGTCGGCTTGATCGAGCCCGAGCCAGCAGCCAAGAGAGCCAAGATTCCAACGCTCGAACAGTTCCTGGACGAATACATCGAGAGGCAGGGAAAGACCCGCAAACCAGCAACGGTGTCAGTGTGGAAACAAGTGGTCGCCAACCTCAAAGAGTTCATGCCCGCAGGGATTCGCGTCGACGAGATCACGGTGGGGCACGCGAAGGAGTTCCACGAAAAGCTCAAGGCCAAGGGGATGGCCACGACGACGATCCACAAACGGATTCAGTTCGCGAGGCAGTTCATGCAC
>JBKCUI010000348.1:0-13488 GCA_046318495.1 Pirellula sp.
GTCTAGGTCCTCAGGCCGTTAATGAATTAGCCGCAGGTATTTTGATCCGCAGACATGCGGGCATTGAGGATCACGTCCAATGATGAATGCAAAAAAGACAGTCTCAACGTTTGTAGGAGTTCTAGCACTGCTGGTTATATCGGTAGCCGAAACCGAGGCGGGCACGTTTACCACGCTTGCCCCGTTTGGTACCACGCATGCTTATGCGACAGGCGTCTCCGGCAATAACGTGGTGGGGCAATATCTTGACCCTGCTTCAGGCAACACTCTCGGTTTTCTTTATGATGGATCGAATTACACCACACTAAACCCTTCTGGGATCACTTTTTCAACCGCGTTGGGCGTCTCCGGCACAAAGGTTGTGGGCCAGTACAACGACCCAATGTCAGGCTCACCCCTGGGTTTTCTCTTTGACGGATCGACTTACACAACGATTTCCCCGTCGGGAGCAAGTGCTTCAGTCCTCAATAGCGTCTCCGGCACTAACGTCGTAGGCTCATTCGATTTAGAGTATAACACCAATGAGTATTACACCCTGGGTTTTCTATTCGACGGATCGACTTACACTACCCTGGACCCATTCGGCGCCAGGTTTTCTTTAGCGTTAGGTGTCTCCGGCAACAACGTGGTGGGGATTTACCTTGACCCTAGCTTGGACCCGAGCTTAGGGTATGTCCTGGGGTTTCTATACGACGGATCGACTTATACCACGCTTAATCCATTCGGAACCTTTTACTCCAGGGCGAATGGGATCTCCGGCAATAATGTAGTGGGGGAATACCGGGACCCTATTTCAAACGATGACCTTGGTTTTCTATACGACGGATCGACTTACACCACGCTTAATCCATTCGGAACCTTTTACTCCAGGGCGAATGGGATCTCCGGCAATAATGTAGTGGGGTTCTACCAGGACCCTAATAACGCCAATGCTGTCAAGTCCTTTGGTTTTCTATTCGACGGATCGACTTACACGACGCTTGCTCCGTTCGGGACCTCCAATGCAACAGCGACAGGGGTCTCCGGCAATAAAGTCGTTGGGAATTACGTTGACCCTAGTTCCGGGAATACCTATGGATTCTTGTATGATCACAGTGCCGTGGTTCCAGAACCATCCACGATTGTCGCAGCTAGCATCTTTGTCCTAGGCGGACTCGGCCGCGCGTGGCGTCGTCGTAAATCCGATTCGACCATGTGATCGTTTTCGCTGGTTTCGCCGGTTTGGCTGTGAACGAGGTGGGGCTCGGCGTCGAGCCCCACCTCGATTGAGGTTGCATTAAGATCGGTCAAGCTGGACGAGTGGCAAGGGTTGGTACGAGGGTAGCACGCAGTCCCTGTCCTAATTCGGCTTCTGGTCGATCGAGTAGCGGCGTTCTTCAAGCAGTCGGTTGAAAAAGGCTTAAGTGGGAGCGATTCGAAAACGATGGAGGGGATCGGGATCTTTAGCAAGATCCACTACGGCGGATGGAGGGGATGGGATCTTTAGCAAGATCCACTACGGCGGATGGAGGGGTTTGGATCTTTAGCAAGATCCACTACGGCGCATGACGGGGATGGGAGCTTTAGGACGAGCTACGACGGAGTGATGCAGTCGAGGCCGAGATTGCGAGGACGGCGGGATGTTTGATTTTGCGCTCGACCGAGATCGCGTAGGAGCGTTCCACGATGGGTAACTCTCCAAGTTCGGTCACGCCATACATCGTGCGGACGTCATCGAGGATGAAGGTAGGGACCGCGAATAGCCCCAGTCCGCTTCGGCCCGCGGTCTTGAGCATGGCTGCATCATCGAACTCGCAGCGGATGTTGGCGTCGAAGCCTTGTTCGCCGAACCATTGATCGAGAGAGCGGCGGAGCACGGTGTTGGTGGTCGGCAACAAGAGCGGGGCGCGCTGCAGCGAACGTGGAAAGTCTTCACGGTAGATGGCTGCGAGGTCGGGCGTGCCCACCACCGTGATGGAGGATTCTCCCAACAAGTGCGAGTAGGCGCGCACGCTCCATCTCGGATCGGCTGGCGTGTCCGACAGGACGACGTCCAAGCGGTGGACGCTCAGTTCGCTGATCAGCGTTTCAAGCTCTCCTTCGCGGCAAACCAGCCGCACCGGCGTGGATAGCCGCAGGGCCGGTTCGAGCCAGCGGAAAGCAGCGATCTTGGGCATCACGTCGCGTATGCCGGCCCGCAGCAGCATCGGCGTGCCGACGGGGTTGCCTCGCAGAGCGTTGAGCATCTCTTCGCCAGTTGAAAAAATGTCCGATGCGTAGCGCAGCACGGTTTCGCCGGTTTCGGTGAGAGCCAGTCCGCGTCCCGATTTGCGGAACAGTTGTCGTCCGAGCGATCGTTCCAATTCGCGAATCTGAACGCTTAGGGTCGCGGGCGAAACGTGGAGTTTGGCAGCGGCCCGAGCCATGGAGCCTTCGCGGGCAGTCACCCAAAAGTACATCAGATGGTGGTAATTCAGCCATTCCATGGGATTGTTAACTTTTTCTAAACGATTGACGTCGTTATTTCTGTCGCACGGAGCGGGAAAACAGCCGTAACATAACTTCAGTGTGGCTTCTGTTCACTTTAGCTTGAAAGGGCCTTTGGCCATGTTGATTTCTGTGCATTCCAAGGGAATTCCGGTCGCCGAGAGTTTGCGTTCGTGGATTGAAGAGCGCATGTCCCACGCAGCAGAGCACTTAGAGAATCGAGTGCGCTCGTTGGAAGTGTTCCTGTCCGACGAGAACGGGCCGGAAAAAGGGGGGGCAGACAAGGCGTGTCGCGTGGTGGTGCATTTGGCCCATCAGCCTGCTTTGGTGGTTGCCGATCGGGATTCGAATCTCCCGCGGATGATCGATCGGATCGCCGACAGGCTCAATGAGGCCATCGATCGACGGGCCAAGCGGATGCTCGGGCGTCACCGTCATTCCGGCTAGTTAGGGATTCTCGCGGAGTCGTGCTCCGTAGCAAGGTCGCGGTGGTGGTTTTCGGATGCGCCGCCGCGACGACAAGGGGTTTGGTTTCGGAATGGGATCGGTGATTGCAGGAAGGGAGTGTTGGGAAATGGTCAGTTCGAGCGGCGAGCCGCGGTTGTGTCCCTGTTGTCGTATTCCGCTGGAACCGCGTGGTCGCAGCGGCGTGAACATCGATTGCTGTTCGCAGTGCCACGGCGTGTGGTTGGATCGTGGTGAATTGGAACGGATCATGGAACGCATGTACCGCAACCGCGTGTACCGATTCGACGACGAGGACGCTTTCGAGAGTTTTGATACCTCGCTGTCCTCCGACAGCCCGCGATCATCGCGATGATCGCAGGCTGGGGCATCGGATCCTCGAAGCCTTACAGGCCGCGATCGTTGGGGTTGGACCCTTCGGGCAACACCGGCAGTTCCACTCCATCGACGAAGCTGACGAGCGATTTGCTTCGCTGCGGGTGCTGCAGTTTCTTGACCGCTTTGCTTTCAATCTGACGGACGCGTTCACGGGTGACTTGGAAGATCTTTCCGACTTCTTCGAGCGTGTACGCGTAGCCATCCGCTAGGCCATAGCGCAGTTTGAGGATCTCGCGCTCGCGGTAGTTGAGCGTCTGCATGGCTTCTTGGATTTGCAGCTTGAGCGTTTGCTGGTTGGTTTCGTAGAGCGGATCGTGGTCGCGATAGTCTTCGAGGAACTCACCGAAGAAGCTATCGTCGTGATCGCCGACCGGTTGGTCGAGCGATAGTGGCTGGCGGGCCATCTTGATGACCACGCGGGCATCGTCGATCGACAGTCCGGCTCGCTGCGCGGTTTCTTCGACCGAAGGTTCGCGTCCGAGTTCTTGGAGCAAATCGCGGGTGACTTGGCGTACTTTGCTCATGGTGTCGATCATGTGAACCGGTACGCGGATGGTGCGGCTTTGGTCGGCGATGGCGCGGGTGATGGCTTGACGGATCCACCAGGTTGCATACGTCGAGAATTTGAATCCCCGTTCGTACTCGAACTTGTCCACGGCTCGCATCAATCCAGTGTTTCCTTCTTGGATCAAGTCCAGGAAGCTCAGTCCGCGATTGCGGTACTTTTTGGCGATGGAGACCACCAATCGCAGGTTGCCTGCGGAGAGGTCGCGTTTGGCCGCATCGTATTGCAAGCGGTGCGAATGGACGCGCTGGACGCGGCGAGCGAGTGTGCGTGGCGTTTCGTAGGTGATGCGCATCAAGTACCGCAGTTCTTTCAGCAGCGTTTCGACGGTGGTGCCTTCGATGAAGCCGGTGCGCTGGGCTTCGGCGATTCGAAGTTTCAGATTGGCCATCTGGCTTTCGATCGTGCGCAGCTTGGTGAACATGGGCTCCAAGCGATTGGTGCGCAAGTTCATTTCTTCGATCAATCGGACCGCCTTGTTGCGTCGGCAGACCAGACGTCGCCACGCTGCATGGCGTTCGGAACTGGGCAAGTTGCGGTTGATGGCGATGTAATAGTCGCCGTGATTGCGCAGAAGCAGATGGCGAAGGGTTTTGATGTTCGGACCGATGCGTCGCATGATGGCGACTTTCTCGGTGGCGTTGGTAACGCTGACTTCGATGGTGCGGTCCAATCGCAGTTTGCCATCGCGGACTTGTTCGAGCAGTTTGGTAGCGCCTTGGAGCATGAAGTCGGTGGCCAGCATCCAATTGCGATAGAAGAACCGAGTGCGTTCGATCTTGCGTGCGGCGGAGACTTCTTGTTGACGTGTTAGCAATGGGATCTCGCCCATTTGCATCAAGTACATGCGCACGGGGTCTTCGGTGGCATCGACGACTTCATCGTCGTCATCGGCAAAGAAGTCATCCTCGTCGTCGAGCAGTTCATCGTTGATGGATGCGACTTCATCGCTGTCGAGATCTTCCTCTTCCTCTTCTTCGTAGACGAAGCCGTTGGGAATGGGTGCCAATTCGTCGATGTCGTCTTCGAAGAACGTGAAGTCATCGTTGCGGGGTTTGGCTTTGGAGGGACGGCGCGAAGCTCTTTTTGGCATGAGGCTGTTTCTCGGCGATAGGTGCTGGGAACGGCGTGGCATTCGAAGAAAGACCCTTGCTTCGAAGTCGGCCACGTTGAATGCACCCTTATGCGAGGGGCGTGCCAGGTCGCCTTTTGGAAGCGTGGATATGCGTTTTCACCAACGAAAAACAAGGGGAGACAGCGAGTGAGGCCATTTGCAGACCGTTTCTGCGCGAAGGGCGATTGCGATGCGATTTGGATTCAGGATGTTGACCAAACGCAACGCGTGGTGAAGAAGCAACAGGTTGCACCGGAGGGGCAAGCGGGCCCGATGGGGGGCGAGGATGCCGGTTGTAGCGATCGTGCGGCGGGGGCTTGATGCCAGATCAGGCGGTTGCCCGGAGGAGTCTTTTTACGGCGTCGGCTCTGAGAGCGCGGTTTGGATCAGTTCGAGGGCGAGCCGTTCGCGATCGCCGGCGGTCTTCTCAACGATGATGCGGTGGCGTTCCCATTCGGAGGCGAGTGTTTCCGGGGGAAGCATTCCGCGGCGGCTGATCAGGATCGCCAGTTCCAGCAAGCTGTGGGCAGCGCGATTCCAACCCCAGAAGGGGCGTTGTTCGATCCAGTTGCCGGCTTGGCAGACGGCCGTAGCGCGTTCTTTGGAGAGGTCCCAGCTTTGGATGGAAAGCGGGATCGCGCGGCAGGCTTGTTGGAGCACCCAGCCGCAGTCCGGGTGGAATTGCGCTGCGGGGGATGCGTAGGGAGGGTTGCATTGTCCCAGGACGCTTTGGACCATGAGCAGTCCATCATCGACGACGTGAAAGACAGCTTTGGGATGGGCCCGCAGATTGGCGAATGTCTGAGAGGATTGGAAGGGTTTGAGAACCCAACTGGTGAGGGCGCGATCGACGTGCGGTCCGATGGGGGAGACGTGCATGCCGCCGTCGGTGGACTGGGTGGTGAGGATGCCTTCGAGGATCATGGATTGAGGTTCCGAGCGATCGGCGACCGATCTTCGAATGGCGACCGCGTATCAGCGGCCTTCGCGCAGACGTTCCCCGAGAAAATCGTCGAGTTCCGGGATGGCAAAGATCTTGTTGACGGTCGTTTCGATGTCGTATTCGACGCGGCGGAACTCGATGCGAGGCAGATCGAGGATGACGTAACAACTGCGCCAGTCGCCATCGCGAGGTTGGCCGACGCTGCCGACGTTGACCATGGTCTTTTCGTCGCTGAGGGTGTAGTGGTATTGGACTTCGTCGGGCCGATAGAACTGCATGTTGGCGGTGAAGACGCCGGGTGTGTGCGTGTGGCCTTGGAAGCTGTAGTGCTGGATCATCGAAAACAACCGTTCCATTTTTCGGCGATTGTAGATGTCTTCGGGGAAGACGTATTCGTTGATCGGGTTTCGAACGGAGCCGTGGACGAAGAGAACTTTGTCTTCGATGCGAGTGCGCGGCATGCGAGCCAGGAACGAGAGTCGGCGCATGGAGGCTTCGCGATCAGGGCCGGATTCGAGTTGTTTGCGCGTCCAGAAGATGGCTTGTTCGGCGGCTGCGCTGAAGCCTTCTGGGTCGATCAAGGCTCCGTAGTCGTGGTTGCCCAGGACACACAATTGCATGTCGGCGACGAGGTCGAGGCATTCGCAGGGGTTGGGGCCGTAGCCGATGACATCGCCCAGGCACACGATGCGCTCGCACTGTTGCTGGCGGATGTCTTGCAGGACTGCTTGCAAGGCCTCTAGGTTTCCGTGTATGTCGCTTACGATTGCCGTTCGCACGTTTTCACTCTTGGCGTTTTTATGGCTGCCGCCGTTGGATGGACTGCGTGGAGGTAAGCGAGTCCGAGGCGAGGTTATCTTCCGGTTCTCAAACGGTCGCCGAGCATGTTGTCCAAATCATCGCCAGCGGCGTAGATTTTCTTGATAGTCGCCTCGAAATCGTAGGGGACTCTGCGGAAGAAGACTTTTTTCGCGGCGTGATCCAGGATGGCGTAGCAAGCGCGGTTGTCTTCGTCGCGAGGCTGGCCCACGCTGCCGACGTTGATCATGAGCTTTTCTTTCCCGAGGGCGAACGAACCGTTGCACTTGGCCGGGTTGAAGAATTCGAGGTCAGGTGTGAAGACACCCGGCATGTGGGTGTGGCCTTGGAAGCAGTACTGGGGTACTTTCTGGAACATGCTTTCCATTTTGTTCTTGTCGTAGATCGTCTCTGGAAAGACATACTCGTTGGTGGTGTCGCGCGGCGAGCCGTGCACGAACAGGAATTTGTCCTGTTGGTGGCTGCGAGGCAGTTCGCTGAGAAAATCCCAGCGGCGATTGACCACTTGGGTGCTGCCGGTGTCGAGTTGATCGCGGGTCCAGTAGATGGCTCGCAAAGCGACGGGGTTGAAGCCATCCGGGTCGAACAAGGCGGCTTGGTCGTGGTTGCCGAGGATGGTCAGCTTGGCTTTACGGCTGACGATATCGAGGCATTCGTTGGGATTGGGGCCGTACCCGACGACGTCTCCCAGGCAGATGACTTCGTCGATGCCCTGGGTGCCGATGTCGGCCATCACAGCTTGGAGGGCTTCCAAGTTCCCGTGGATGTCACTGATCAGTGCCTGCCTCACATCGAACTCCTGCGTTCACGGCGCGTGGAAGCAAGGGAGTTCGAGCGGTGGGACGCTGGATAGGACTCGCGATGCTGGGAGGCCAACGCCCGCTCAAACGATCGTTGAAAAGGAGAGGTCATGATCGGAGGAATCGGGGGTAGCACGTGGATTCGGAGCGCGGGGGGATCAGAGCGCGGGTCTGCAATTGGCAAATGCATGCAGGCCAATGGCGAACCGCTTCGGCGGAGTTTGCGTTCCGACGCTCTAATGCAATCTTTTAGTCTAATACGGGCTGACGCTTCTGGGCAGTCCCTGCACCGATCGGGCTGTTGAAATCGCAGCTTTTTTGGTGTTAGCGAGGCGGCAGAGGAGGTTCCGCGGCGGGTAAATTCCCCCGGTTGACCTGGATCGTTGGGGGGCCTAGCGGTCTGGTTTGTCTGGGGCCCGGTTTTCTTTGCGATAATCCCAGGGGGCTTGGGGGTTTTCTGTTCCCCAGAGTCCGAGCTTGTCTTCACGGGCTTGGGTTTCCAAGGCGGCGAGTTCCTTGGACTGGTTGTACCGCTTGAAATGCCAAGCATGACCGCCGCGGATCATCAACGCGTTGATGTGATCGTCACCGACGTAGACCTGGGCCAGCAAACGTTCGAAGTTGTCCTTCTTTTTCCAGGTGACGCGGATGGATTTCTCGGAGACGAGTTTCTTGAGGGCGTCTGTGGATTCCGGGCCGTAGGCTTGTTTGAGTTCGGGGGCATCGGTCCCTTCGATTTGGATTTCGTATTCCTTGCCTTCCGCATCTTTGGCCTTGATCGAGTCGCCGTCGATGATTTTGGTTACGCGGGCTTCGATGGACGATTCGGGCCCCTCGTCGGTGGTGGCGGCCGACTCTGCGGGTTTTTCGCCGGTGGATTTCGCCCCAGAGGATTTGGCCGATGGATCTTGCGCGGAGGCGACGGCGACCACGGCCAACGGGAGCAGTGCGGCGCACAGGGTCATACGGAGCGGACGATTCGAGCGGAACATGAGCAACCTCGTATCGAAGGGAGGAACGCAAACAGGGCAAACGCGCAGCGATCGGCGCGGGGCATGGAAGGGCGAGACTGCTCGCACTTCCATGGGGCGCCGGTCTCCGCTAGGTGTTGCAATGGTCCTATTGTAGCAACGGTAGCGGTTGGCCGCTTGCCGCACGCACGAAAGCAACGCCCCGGCGATCCGGGATTTGTCCAGCGACGCGGCATGGGAGGCTCGCAAGTAGAAACAGGTGGAAATCGCTCGAAGCCAGGGCCGGTGCCGCCTGATGAAATGCCGACAATTGGCATCGAGGGAGCTATGCTTCATCGGGCGAGCAAGCCTATAGTGAAGCAGGAAAGTCGCTTTCACCCAGGAGTCTTTTGGGACCAGAGACCGTCATGCTTAGGCCACCGCAACCACCCAAGCCGCCTGCATCGTCGCGGTCCGCAATCTTGCGGCCGGCGTCGTCGCGCGGTGGCGTGTCGCGCAGTGTGGGAACGCGCGAGGTGCCTTGGAAAGACGTCCGTGCTTGGATCTTTAGCTGCGCCGTGCACACGATTGTGTTGGTGACGTTGGCGCTGTTGATGTTGCCGTTGACCCGCGGGACGGGAGCCGCGATTTCGCGACTGGGGCTTTTGGTCGTCCCGGATTCCGAAGCAGGCGAGTCTTTTGAGTTGGGCGGAAGCATGGCGTCGGCCGGAGAGGCGCCGGCCGCTGGAGGCAAAGCAATCCCCGCACCGGCCTTGGCCGATGGAGCGGGGCCCCCCATTTCGGTTTCGGAGATCATGAGCGACTTGGCGGGCTACGCAGGCCAAGGGACCAACGTGAGCGGAACGGGCGGCGGACTCGGCGATGGACTCTCTGGGTCGGGAACGTCGGGGACGGGAACCGGCACCGGCCAAGCCACCGCTAGCTTCATGGGCCTCAAAGGGACTGGCAGCTCGTTTGTCTACGTGCTCGATCGCTCCGCGTCGATGAGCGAATTCGAGGGGGCTCCGATGCGATTGGCCAAGGGGGAGTTGATGCGCAGCATCCAATCGCTCAAGGACAATCATCAATTCCAAATCGTGTTCTACAACGAAGCTCCGGGCGCGATGTCTTCGGCCAATTCGGCCGGCAGGATGCTGACGGGCAACGAGATCAATAAAGAGAAAGCAGCCCGCTTTGTGCAAGCGATCAAGCCGATCGGGGGGACCGAGCACATCCCGGGATTGCGCATGGGACTGTCGTTCTCGCCGAATGTTTTGTTCTTCTTGACCGACGCAGCCCAGCCGTCGATGACCGAATCGCAGTTGCTGGAGATCCAAAGCCGCGCCGAGCGTAGCATGACCACCATCCACACGGTGCAATTCAACGTCGGGGAAGCCACCAACGACGGAGGCTGGATCCGAGCCCTGGCCGAGATGAACCGTGGCACGTATCGGTACGTCGACATTTCCAAGCTGGATATGCCCGGATCCATCCCTTGACGGCAGCGTCTGGTTAGAATCTCGGGCGTCTCGCGTCTCTCCCATCCGTCCGAGCGATGCGACGTTTGCCATTTGCAGTCCCCCTAAGCTGGTCTGGTCATGCCTCAAGTCATCCTGCTCGATCATCCTTTGGCCGCGCACCACTTGTCGATATTGCGCGATGTTCAAACTCCCTCTGCCATGTTCCGTCAACAGATCCGATTGTTGGCGATGCTGCTGGCCGTGCGAGCCACCCAAGGTTTAACTCTCGAAGAGACGGTGGTGCAAACGCCGCTGTGCGAAATGACTGGAGCGCGGCTCAAGCAGCGCATCGCCATCGTCCCGATCCTGCGGGCGGGGATCGGACTGGTCGAACCGGTGTTGGAATTGATCCCCGAAGCGCAAGTTTGGCATCTCGGGATGTATCGCGACGAAGCCACCGCGCAGCCGGTCGAGTACTACAGCAAACTGCCCAAAGACAACCCGGTGGATGTGGCGTTGGTGCTCGATCCGATGTTGGCGACCGGTGGTTCGATTCGCGCGGCGGTAGGAGCCATGAAGCGTTGGGGCGTGCGCGACGTGCGGGTGTTGAGCGTCATCGCGGCTCGCGATGGGATTGCGATTTTTCACAACGAGTTCCCCGATGTGCCGATCTATGTTGCGGCGGTGGATGAAGAGCTCAACGCGCACAAGTTCATCGTTCCCGGTTTGGGGGATGCCGGGGATCGGATCTTCAATACGTGAACGCGTGAGCAGGCTGGATCGTGACGGCTTGCGCGTGCATGGCATCGAGGTCGGGAGGATGCTCGCTATGCCGAGCAGCAGATGGCAAGCGTCCGGCCCGTATTGTCCTGCATGGGCTCTGTTCTCATTGGCTACCCCTTCCCCGCCCTACCCTCCCCATTCGTTTTGAAAATTCCTTTACCCCAATCGTTTGGCGGCTATGACAGCATCTCCTGATCCGACGTCGTTGCGTTCTCATCGTTGGTTTGGCCCGGACGATTTGCGCAGCTGTGGCCCTCGTTCGCGGCTCAAAGGAATGGGGATCGACGATGCGGATTTTCGGGGCCGACCGGTCATCGGCATCTTGAACACTTGGAGCGATCTCAATACGTGCCATTCGCACTTTCGCGAACGCGTGGAAGAGATCAAACGCGGAGTGTTGCAAGCGGGTGGATTTCCGGTGGAAGTCCCGGTGATGAGTTTGAGCGAGATGTTGATGAAGCCGACGACGATGCTTTATCGCAATCTCTTAGCGATGGAGACCGAGGAGGTCCTGCGCTGCCATCCCATCGATGCGTGTGTGTTGATGGGAGGATGCGACAAGACCGTCCCTGGATTGCTCATGGGGGCGATCTCCGCGGACATACCGGCGATTTTCTTCCCTGCTGGTCCGATGCTCAACGCGTATTGGAAGACCGAGACGTTGGGGAGTGGCACCGATGCATGGAAGTATTGGGCCGAGCGCTGCGCCGGGAACTTTTGCGATGAAGATTGGCATGCCATCGAGAACTGCATCGCGCGTTCGGCGGGGACGTGCATGACGATGGGGACAGCCTCGACGATGGCGTGCATGGCAGAAGCGTTGGGCTTTACGTTGCCCGGGGCCAGTTCGATTCCGGCGGTCGTTGCGGAGCATAGTCGGTTGGCGGTTGCGACGGGGCGGGCTGCGGTGGAGATCGCTTGGTCGAAGCGAACGCCGAGCCGGATTTTGAGTCCGGGTTCGTTCCACAATGCGATGGTGACGCAACTGAGCATCGGCGGGTCCACCAACGCCATCGTGCATGCGATTGCCTTATCGCGGCGAGCAGGATTTCCGGTCACGTTGGACGATTACGATCGGTTGTCGCGAACGGTGCCGCTGCTGTTGAACTTGCGTCCGAGCGGCAAGTACTTGATGGAGGACTTTCATCGTGCCGGGGGATTGCGCGGGCTGTGGTTGCAGATGCGAGATCTGCTGTCGGTCGACGAAAAGCAGGTATGGGGTGGGACGCTGGCCAATGCGTTGTCGGGGGCGGAAGTCATCGATGCGGAGGTCATTCGGTCCCGAGCGAATCCTCTTTTGGCGCATGGCGGGACATGTGTGTTGCGAGGCAATTTGGCTCCGAATGGATGCGTGATCAAAACGTCGGCGGCCAAGTCCGAATTGTTGCAACATCGCGGTCCGGCTGTGGTCTTTGAAAACTATGCCGATCTGAAGCGGCGCATCCATTCCCCCGAATTGGACGTTAGTCCCGAATCGGTGTTGGTGTTGCAGTCGGCCGGTCCGATCGGGGCCCCTGGATTTCCCGAGTGGGGCATGTTGCCGATTCCAGAAAAGCTGCTCAAGCAAGGGGTGCGCGACATGGTGCGGATCTCGGATGCGAGGATGAGCGGCACGAGTTATGGCTCCTGCGTGTTGCACGTCTCGCCCGAGTCGGCCGTGGGAGGGCCGTTGGCATGGGTGAAGACCGGAGACATCATCGCGTTGGATGTGCCGGCTCGCACGCTCGACCTGTGCGTCAGCGATGCGGAACTGGATGCGCGTCGCCGGGATTGGAAGTCTCCGCGTCCGCTGCCGGATCGCGGATATTTAAAATTGTTTGCGGAGCATGTGACACAAGCCCATGAAGGGTGCGACTTCGATTTTCTCGAGGGCAAGTCCCCCAACCTCGAACCGGACATCTTTTGATTGGGCTGTCAGGGCGGATGCGCCATTGCGTGGACTCGCAAGTGCCGGCTTCCCTGTTCTGGTGCCGCTGGGGAGAGTTTCCGAGGTGGGCGTCTACTTTGCGACGTGGAACTATGGCACAATGCCAGCTTGCAACAGCGAGTTCCATAATCGGCATGATCGAACGCTGGCATGCATCTTGAGCACACACCGAGTTGAGGCAATTCATGGCTGATTCTTTGATTTCACAGCGTCTGGCAGCGAGTGTCATCGCGGTACCTCCGTTGGCCCGCGATGCGGAGCTTGCGGTCGATCGCGTGGAGAATGCCAAGCTGGTGAGCTATCTGAAGTCGGGTGGGATCCGGACGCTGCTGTATGGTGGGAATGCGGTCTTCTATCACATCCGTCTTTCGGAGTATGAAGCGACGGTGCGGATGCTTTTGGAGATCGCAGGCGAAGACGTTTGGGTGATTCCATCGCTGGGGTCAGCCTTTGGCATGATGCTCGATCAAGCGTCAGTGCTGGCGAAGATGGATCGGATCGACACCGCGATGATCTTGCCGCAGCGCGAGCTGGCCGATGCGGAGGGGATTGCCACGGGCATTCGGCATGTGGTCGACCGGTTGGGCAAGCCCATCGTGTTGTATTTGAAGTTCGATCGATGGTTGCCTGCGCGCGAGGTCGCGAAGTTGGTGGAAGAAGGGCGCGTGAGTTGGATCAAGTACGCCGTGGTGCGCGAGGACACTCGCAGCGACGATTACTTGCGGGAGTTGCTCGAGTGCGTGCCGAAGGATCTGATGGTCAGCGGCATGGGCGAGCAGCCGGCGATCGTGCACATGCGCGAGTTTGGGATGGCGTCG
>JBKCUI010000349.1:0-9882 GCA_046318495.1 Pirellula sp.
CATCCCAAGTTGCGGGTTGGGCCCGTCGCGGAACTTGGGTTCGAGCTCGTTCACCAAGTTATCAACTGCGAGCTCCAGTGGATCCTCTGGGTTGGGCGCCTTGCGGTCTTGCAATTCGCTCCCAACGGCTTGATCGAGGGCCTGTGCGACTTGGGCTACCGCCATAAAGACCGATGGATCGGGGTTCTCGGTTTTGGCGAGCAAGTCCTCGGCGATTTCCATCAGATCATTGACGCCAGTTCCTTGGTTCCTAAAGTCGTTGACCGCGTTGAGCAACTGCATTCTGCGAGCTTGGCTGGCAACTTTCGGATCGTCGCTTTTGGCAAGTTCCTTGGCGACGATTCGGAGTTCATCCGCCGACGGAACGTCCTTGAACTGCGCCATCTGCCCGAGGGCTTCCAGTTTGCCGATCAATCCTTTGGATGTTTCCTCTGGGGTCTTTGCAACTTTGACCAGTCGCTCCGATGCGGTCAGCTTCATGCGCGCGACGGCCATTCCACGATCGACGGCTTGTTCGAAATTCAACAACCGGCGAGCGACGTCTTGTTGCATCTCTTGCATCGAACGATCGATGAGACCGATGAACCGCAGCAATTCCTCGGGGTCTTGGGACTGGGTCATCTCGAGCTTCATGTACGACTTGCCCGCAATGCTCGGATCGACTTGCCCCGGCGTGAAAGAAGGCAGGGTGGGTGCAGGTTGCGGTCCTTTGTTGTCACCGGCAGGAGGAGTGGGTGACTTTGCATTTGCCACGGCATCTGCAGGTGGCTGGGCTTTGGAGACGCTGGGCGGGGTGCTGCTAACGGTATCCGCAACCGCGGGACTGCTCTTGGTGGTCGGTTTCGTCGCAACACCATCGGCGGGTTTGAAACCGCTCGATGCAGCCGACACTTCCGCTTCCGGTTTCGATGGATTGCAACCCGCCGGCGCGATACACGCCGCGAGCATTGCAGCCAGCCACGCGCGCGCTATCCGATGGCGACGGCGATCCCGTCCGGGGCGATCCCCAGGACGTTGTGCCCCAGGTCGTCGCGAAGGTTGAGATGCGTGCGATTGGCGTTGCGTGGATCGAGTCACAGGATTCTCCTGAAAAGCGAAAGGGAAGTACGTTAGTAGCTTGTACGATCATGCCATTCATGGCAATACTGCTTGCTCGCGCCCCTCCCCAGATTGCTGCATTATGCGAGAAATCCTCATGAACAGCTTGAGCGTAACCAACAGCAAACCTCTACCCAGCGTCGGTCTCGGATTGTGGAAAGTCGATCGACCCGCCGCCGCCGACGTGGTTCGCCAAGCCATCCAGATCGGCTACCGTCACTTCGATTGCGCCGCGGACTACGGAAATGAAGCCGAGGTGGGCCAAGGGCTAAGGCGGGCGCTCGACGACGGTTTGGTCGCTCGGGAAGACCTTTGGGTGACCAGCAAATTGTGGAATACCTACCACCGCCCCGAACACGTCGAGCTCGCTTGCCAACGCAGTCTGAAAGACCTGCATCTCGATGTGCTGGACTTGTACCTGATCCACTTCCCGATCGCGCTCGCGTATGTCCCGTTCGAAGAGCGCTACCCACCCGGCTGGTTCTACAACCCCGAGGATGAAAAGCCTGTTATGAAACCCTCGCCGGTCCCGATCCATGAGACCTGGCAAGCGATGGAGGCGCTCGTTCGCAAAGGGCTGGTGCGCAACATCGGCATCAGCAACTTCGGCACCTCGCTCATTCGCGACCTGCTTTCCTATGCCAACATCCGCCCATCCGTCTTGCAGATCGAATCGCATCCGTACCTAACCCAATCGAAACTGCTGCGGTACTGCCAATCGGAATCCATTGCGGTCACGGCATTCTCCCCGTTCGGGGCCCCCTCGTACATTCCGCTGGGGATGGCAACGGCCAAGGAATCGGTGCTTGAACACCCTGAGATTCTGAAGATCGCTCGGGAATGCAATAGGACCGCCGCCCAAGTGGTTCTGCGTTGGGGTGTTCAGCGTGGCACTGCGGTGATCCCAAAGAGTCGCAACCCCGACCGTCTCGCCGAGAACCTGAATGTTTTTGACTTTTCTCTCTCCACCGAGCAAATGGCCTCGATCCACGCCCTGGATCGCCATCAACGCTTCAACGATCCCGGGGACTTCTGCGAATCGGCGTTCGGCTGCTTCTTTCCGATCTACGAGTAAACACTCAATTGCCCCAGCGGCCCAACTCATGAAGCGGCTTCATCGCTCGCCGCCGACTGCGGACTCAACGGGGCACAGGTCTCCGCTCCCTCCCTCGCAAATTCATCGCACGGCCGCTTGAAGCGGCTGGAGTTGTGGTACAGTGAGAGACTCCCACGCGCGCCCGCACGGTCCATCCCCTCCTCCAGCGACGCATCTCTCCTCCCGTGTACTCGTGTCCAACATTTTGTTACGGTCTGTTTCTGAGTTTCCTAGGTCTGCTCGTCGGTAGCGCGGCGTCTCAAGACCCCTCCGACAACGATCCGAATCCTCCAGTGCTCAATGCCCTGCCCGCATCCAAAGGCTTGGTATTGGAATCCTGTGGGATTGCACCCCAGAGCAATCCCTCGCCGGATGGCATCCTTGGGATTCGTTGCTTGGTTAGGAATACCAGTGACAAGCCCCTCAGCGGCTACCTCAGCGGCCGGGTTGCTGGAAACCTCTTCGAAGATGACCGCCGACGCGTCGAAGTTCCCGCCAACACCGTTCGAGCCTTTGAACTCCCTGTTCGCTTGCCCGCACCGCTGCCCGACTCGGGGATCGATGCGAGCGTTTCATTGACCACAATGGTCGATGGCAAAGAAGTGTTGGTCTTGCATGGCGAGGAACCGGCCAGCAAGAGCGTTCGCTATTGGAAACCGGGCAAGAATCCGGTGGTCGCAGCCATTGCGATGGGCCGTGAACCCGAACCCATCCTCGATTGGAGATGGGGCAAAGCCGAGTTGTTCTCTACCTACGAATTGGCGGTGGCTTCACGTGTGGATGCGGAGATGTCCAAGGACTGCATCGCGCTGGAAGCAACTCCCTTCCCTCTCAACCCTATCGATTGGAAGGCGCTCGATGCGCTGATCCTCGCAGACCCGCGTCCGCTTTCCGACGGGGCCACCCTGAGCGTGTTGAAGGACTTCCTCCATGCGGGCGGCAAGATTTGGGTCATGCTCGATGCCATCGATACAGTGGCCATCGAGCCGTTGCTCGAACGCCACCAACAATGCACGACGGTGGAAACCATTGCACTTCGGTCGTTTCGAGTGGATCTCGCACGGCGCGCGATGTCGGATGCCGATCGCTCTGTCGAACTCAAGGAAAGCGTTCCGTTCAAATGCGTGCAAGCCAACGGCGCATCGGCCCCCCATTCCATCGACGGTTGGCCAGCTAGTTTGATCTTCCCGATCGGACGCGGCGAATTGATTCTGACCCCGCTGCACAGCTCGGCTTGGATCCATCCGCGGCGCGCCCAATGGAGCGACGACCCGTTGTATCAATCCGACTACGAACTGCGACCGTGGGCGATGAACCTCGTGGACATTGTGCATACCAAGCGAGCAGCGCCGTTGCTCGGAGTCAAGGATCTGGAGTACCCACTCCAGCGGATCGGTAATCCGGTCCTCTCGCGCCGCTTGGTCATCGCGATTCTCGCCTCGTTCTGTGGAGCGTTGATCCTCTTTGGACTTTGGAGCACGTGGATTGGCCAGATGCGCGGTTTGGGGTGGGTCGCCCCTGTCCTCGCAATTGCAGCCGCACTGCCGCTGGCAAGCCTGGCATGGATGCAGCGCAAGGACATTCCACCTACGGTCTCTTCGTTCCAAACCGTCCAATTCGAAAATCCTAGCGGCGGCATCTTGCGCGAGTCGGCTGCGGTCTACACACCCGAATCCGCTCCTATGAGCATGGAGAGCACGCGCAGCGGATTCGCGCATCCGGACCGAGCCATGCAACATGGCGTCAAGACATTAACCACGGAAGACTTTCAGTCGTGGAAGATGACCAATGTCGCTTGGCCAACCGGCACCTGGCGTTACACGAGCGAGGTCTCGCTCCCCGAATTCTCCGCCGTAGCGCGAGGCAACCTCGATGCGACAGGGCTCCACATCACCCTCCCCACCACCCTTCCTTCACGCATCGCCGATCCCGTGCTCGCGTACCTGCCGGGCGCGCCAATCCTGGGCGTACCGGAAGCCTCGACGGGCGAACAACACAGCGTTCTCTTCAATGGGGATTACCCGGCCGAAGGCGAACGCTGGACACTCAATACGATCGTCGATGCGGAGCAGTCGCGAAGAGCGGCCATCTATCAGAAACTCCTCGATAGCAGCGATCGTTTGAACGTACAAACGCGAACGCTGTTCGGCTGGACCGATCTGTTCGACGCCGCCCCGCAATGGAACACTCCCTTGGATCGCCGAGGCGTCGCCTTGGTCGCCCTCCCTGTGGAACTAGAAACCCCCGCGGTCGGTCAACAAGTCTTGATCCCGTACTCGCTGATCAGCCTCAAGAATGCCGAAGGCGTCAACTCGTCCCCGATCTTCATGGAGTCAACCGGAAAGTGGGTAGCTCAATCGTCCAACGCATCCGAATCGCAAATTGAATTCCATCTGCCGCGCGAAGTCGTACCCCTGGAACTCTCACGAATCGACTTGGTCTGGGACGTCTCGGCACCGCGCCGCAGCGTATCGTTGGCATGCATTCGAAACGACGGCAATCCCCCCATCGCGTTGCTTGAGTTGGACGAACCGAGTTTGCCATCGAACTCTTCCATCACCCAACGCGAAGTGCTGGACGAGTTTCGAGACGGTCAAGCTACCTTCCGCATCATCGTCTCCCCCGACAAGCAATCGGGTGGCTCCTTGCCTTGGCGCATGCGATCGTTGCGCATGACCGTTCATGGCCAAACCCTTCCTCGACATGCCATGGTTCGCTCGGACACGAACCAAGCACAACTCGGGGCGAATCGGCAATAGTTCACCCGTCGAGCAACCGCGGATCGCTATACGCTCGGCGATCGCCCGGAAAGGCGAACCCGATAACCTAGCTTCCACACTCAACATCCATCCTTCTCCTCACCCCCCTTGCGAAGTTCCATGCCGGAAACCGTTCTCCAAACCGTCGGCTTGACCAAACGCTACGGACAATTCACCGCGCTCGAAGACTTATCGATCCACGTCGATCGCGGTCAAATCCTGGGCTTCATCGGTCCCAACGGCGCAGGCAAAACCACGACGATCAAGATCCTGGTGGGGCTCTCCAAACCAACCTCCGGCTCCGCCACCATCGCCGGAGTCGACTGCACGCAGAATGCAGCCGCGATCAAACGACTGGTAGGCTACATGCCCGACCGGTTTGGCTCCTACGACAACATGCGCGTCCATGAATACCTCGACTTCTTTGGCGCTATCTTTGGGCTTCCCTTGAGCCAGCGCAAGAAACGCATCGAGCATGTGATGGAGGTGACGAACACCAGCTACATGCGGGACAAGTACGTCGAAAGTCTGAGCCATGGCATGCAACAGCGCGTCGGAATCGCCCGGACGCTCCTGCACGATCCAGAAGTCCTGATTCTCGACGAACCCGCCAACGGATTGGATCCGAAGGCGCGCATCGAAATGCGAGAGCTGCTGCTACGGCTCGCTGCCGATGGAAAAACGCTCATCGTCACCAGCCACATCCTGCCGGAACTGGCACGCATCTGCAGCGTTGTGGCCATTGTGACTTCGGGACGACTCAAGGCATTCGGGACGGTCGATGAAGTCATGGCGACGCTCTGCCCGCAACGAAGCTACGAAATCCAACTCGTGCATGAAGCGGACCTCGCCCGAGCGCAATCGTTGCTGGCCAGTCAGTTGTCCGAATCCGAACCGATTGCCTCCAGCCAGCGGGAACGTGTTTTGCGATTCCCGACCAATCGCTCGGAATCCGAACTTGCCGAGATCCTCCACAGCCTAGTCTCGAGCGGCGTTCGCATCTCGCAGTATCGCGAAGTCGCCAGCGACCTCGAGGACGCATTCCTGACCGTTGCCAAGAGCGACTAGCGATCAACTCCTTGCGAAGCCGATTTCGTCCTCCTCATCCCTCGAATCTGAGTCCCACGTGCTGTCCTCGATCCTAGCTTTCAACCCCATCCTCGGTCGCGAACTCGCCAACCGATTGCGAAGCCCCAAAACGCTCTGGGCGATTCTGCTGATCGCCATCGCGTCGTCCCTGCTCGTCGCGCTGCGTTGGCCGAGCGACGCAACCGTCGATCTTCTTAGCCAAGGGGCATTGCAAGTCTTCCGCCCAGTCGTGTTCGCCATCGCCGTTGCGATCATGATGCTGGTCCCTGCATTCCCCGCCTCCGCGATCGTTATGGAACGCATCCGAGGTACGTTGACCTTGCTGCTCAACTCCCCCATCTCGGCATGGAAAATCTATAGCGGAAAACTGCTTGGCAACGTCCTGTTGGGAATGATTCTGATCTCCGCGAGCTTGCCCGCTATCTTTGCGTGCTATGCCATGGGAGGGATTTCGGTCGCCGGCCAGATCGTGCCTTTGTTGCTTGTGTTTGTCGCCATGACGTTGCAATACTCGGCTCTTGGACTTTGGATATCCTCGCGATCGCAATCGACCGATGAAGCGTTGCGTTGGACCTACGGCGCGGTTTTGTTCTTGGTCGTCCTATCGATCGGCCCGTCGGTCTTCGTCGGAAAACTCGGTGGACCAGCCGCTCAACTGTCGCAGTTTTGCAGCACCTTTTCTCCGATTCCCGCCTTGCAACAAATCGCTGGCGGCCAAGCCCAAACCAGCACGCTCGGCATCTCCACCGGATGGCCTCAGTACTTGGTCATGACGCTCGTGACTTCGGCTATCCTCGCTTGGGCGACGATGTACAAACTGGATCCATTGCTGATGGATCGTCCCAAGCCGCCAGGAAAGGTTGTAGACGCCACGCAATCGACCTGGCTGCGCCGCATCGCCTTCTTGGTCGATCCACAGCGCCGCAAAGCTGGAATTCCGTTCTGGCTCAATCCAGTCATGGTCAAGGAGTTTCGCACACGGCGTTTTGGTCGATTGCATTGGCTCTTGCGGTTGGTCGCGGTAGGTAGCATCATCTCCCTCCTTCTTACCGTCGTCGCCGCAACGGGAACCGTGAGCTGGGGTGTCGAGCGCATCGCGGCTTCCATGGTTCTCATGCAGATCGGTTTTCTATTGCTGCTGGGACCGAGCCTCGGCGCCAATCTGATCGCTTCGGAAGTGGAAAGTGGAGGATGGCGATTGCTTCGCACCAGCCCGATCTCCGCATGGCGCATTGTGTGGGGCAAGCTCCTGAGCACACTGCTGACGCTGCTGCTGCTTTTGCTGGCGACTCTGCCCGGTTACATCGTCATGGGATACATTCAACCTTCGGTCAGCGGACAAGTCGCCAACGTCGTGGTCTCGCTATTGATTGCGACCGCGATGGTCACACTGGTCAGCGCATGCGTGAGCGCTTATGCGACGACCACCGCAACCGCCACCGCCACCAGCTACGGACTATTGCTTACTCTGTTCGTCGGCACACTGTTGATCTGGATGGGACGAGGCAACCCGTTTGGTCCGGTGGTTGTCGAACGGGCGCTGCTGCTCAATCCGGCCGCAACCGCGTTATCGGAAATCAAAGCACCGGGTTTTGAAACCTATCGCCTGACGCCTCTTGGATGGTATGTCGGACTCGCGATTTGTGCCGTGGCCTTGATCCTTCTGGTCGTACGCACCATCCGCCTGACGCGTCCGGAGTAAAGCCCTCATGTCCCACGCTGATCCCATGATCGATTTCTCTCAATCCCTTCTCCACGCAACGGCGCGTCGCAATAAACCTTGCCGCAGCGCCTACCTCGCTCTTGCGGTCTTGGCCATGGCCCTCTCTTTGGGATTGCCAGCGCCCTGTAGAGGACAGACGATCTTTCCATTGCGCCACGCCTGGGAAACCCGTCCCGATCTCGGCAAAATCTGGGAATCCAACAGCGATCCCCGAGCTCCGGACATCGACGTTGAACAACTCGATGCGCCCGAGGCTGAGTTGCGAGTTCGCACCGCACAGCGGATTTGTCTGCACCATGACCGCGATGGCTTGAATGACAAACCGCGGGCCGTCGAGTTGATCCTCAAACGCCTGGCGATGGACACCGAACCCCTCCTGGTTCGACGCGCCATGCTCGCGGCCGCCGCGCTGATCGACGATGGCTCGCATGCGGCAGAGCTGCTCGCGGCAGCCAAAGACGACAGCATCATGCTCGAGACACTCGATCGCTCTTTGATCCGATGGAAGAGCCCGGTTGCCAATCCTCGATGGCGTTCGCTCATCGCATCGCATCACCAGCATCCCACAGGGTTGACACAAGCCTTGGAGGGAATTCGTTGGGTCGGTGATGCTCAAGACATCCCCGGCTTGGTGTCGATCCTGCGTTCGAACGATGCCACTGACAGCGAGCGATGGCTCGCCTCCCTAGCCATTGGCGAATTGGATCGCTCGGGCGGACTGCCGCTTGCGCAAGAAGTCCTCGATTCGGACATTCCCAATCGATTCGCTTTGGCCACCAACACGGTTCAATACCATACGTCCGACGATGCCTACTCGCTATTGTCATCGCGGGTGATCGCGAAAACGCAAGGTGAAGCGCTTCGTCACGCGGCAACAGCCTTAACCCGACAGTTTCCCGAACGGGCCGTCCAGGAAGCATCCACCTGGATCTCGCAACCAGAGCCCACGCTCCGCAAGTTAGCAGCAGAAGCGCTTCGCAAGATTCCTAACAGCGAGGCCGCATCGCGCGTCGCGACTCTCTTGGATGATGAAGATCCAAGGGTCCGATTGGCCGCTCGCCAGACCTTGGTGGACTACGCGTCCTCAGGCCTGCGCCCTGAATGCGACATCGCCATCAAACAAGTGATGGACTCGAACGAACAAGCGCGAGCAAAAGAACAAGCCATTCTTTGGATAGCAGAGGTTCAATCCAAGGATTTTTTCGAACAACTGCTCCGATGCCTGGATGACACCGTCCCCGAAGTCCACATGCTCGCCGCCTGGGCCTTGATGGAACTGGTCGACGATCCAAAGTGGGTCGATGAAGTCGCGAAGCGTTGTCAGAGCATGACCGAACAATTGGCTACCGGTTCGAAACCGATGACCAAGTCCGAAACCATTCGCGGCAGCTTCCTTCTGGAAGTTCTTGGAAAGAATCGCCATCGGCCCTCCATGGACCTACTGCGGCAGTACATTCCCAAGAACGAGTTCAAGATGGGCAACCTGACCCGAGCTTCAGCAATCTGGGCCATGGGCCAAATCCAACGCGATGACGACGACCCCGAGCTTCGTCAGCAGTTCATGGCTCGCATGAAAGACACGCCTCCAATGAATCCAGAAAACTATCTGGTTCGCTTCGCCTGCATTCTGGCATTAGGGGAATTCGGGTATCGCGATGCGCTGCCAACCCTTACGAGCCACGGAGGTGACCCTCCCAGCCCGCACGGCTATGCTACGATCTGGGCCAAATCCGAGATCGAGAAGAAGTCGAAATAGCCCGCAGCGTTGCCTCGCCAATTGGATCGAAGCGACGCAGGCTCATCGCTGTTCTTTGCGTTCCGCACCAACATGCCAATTATGCTCCTACCCAGTTCAACCCCCACCTCTCAGCACAACCTCGATCCACTCTCTTCGCGTCCACTGGGCCGACGCACTTCAGCATGGCGGGTACGTTGCTTCCTGGGAGCGTTTCTCGCGTGCACTTGGTTGCTGTCCTCTCCCTGGACGCAGGCTCAAACTTTTTTTGAGCGCAAGAGCGATTGGCCAGACGATCTCAAGATTGCAGGCACCTTGGTTGCCTGCGACACCAGCGAAGCGTTGCTTCTTTTTTTGGAACGAGAACTGGACGTCCAGTCGC
>JBKCUI010000350.1:0-2396 GCA_046318495.1 Pirellula sp.
GGTATAGGATTGCTATCGACATCAGGCCGATCGAATAGGTCTTAAGAATCCGTCGACGGTCCTCTTGGTTCATTGGTTCGCGTTTGCTTCGTGCGGATTCATCGTGCGGACTTGGCGGCGGAATCAGGGCCAGCATCCCGATGAAAACGGCGATTGGGATCAGGAACAATAGGCCGGCAAAGAATGGCATCCAGCGTTCGCTCTGTTCGACACTCCACCCCCATTGGTTTGGATCTTGTGTCCATTGCAAGATGCGTTGCCCCACCGTTTTGGACACACCTCCGGCTAGGATGAAACTGGCGCAAAGACCGGCCGTCAGGGCTTCGGTCATCCGTCGACCTTCCAGGAACCCCATCACCAGTCCGAAAACGATGCCGAGAGGCAAACCGTTGAGAAATAGACAAAGTAGATGCCAGGGAGCTGGAGCAATGGCGAACAGCAGCAACGAGAAATGCGCCGCGAGAATCAACGCCAGGAGCCAGACCGCGCGCCTGGCGCGAGGCACTTCCGACACGACGCGGATGCCGATGAACTTCGAAAGCATGTATCCCAAGACTTGCGAGGCGACGAGAATGGCCTTCTGATCCCAGTTCTCCCAACCTACTGCTGTCTCGGCAGCATAAGTCGCTGCCGTGAACGGTTTACGATACATGTACATGCAAAAGTATGTACCAAAGGCCGCGGTGACCGCCCAGAGATGCGTCCCGAGTGCCTTCCACGGGTTCGCGTCATGCGTCTCAGAAGATTGTCTCACGTGGTCTTTCTAAAACTCGATTAGCAGACGGGTTCGAGAACTAGGCTCTCAAGCAGCGGCAGGAATTCTTCGAGTGTCCAAGTAACTACTCCAGGCTGAACGGCGAGGTCATCCCATCGTCTCAATTGAACGGCTTCGAACGCAAAAGGCTCATCGCGAAAGTCGTCCAATTCCGCTCGGCTCATCGGCCCGCCCAAATCAAAGTAACAGCGCTGGGCGGCGGGCGAAAGAGCGTGGATGTACTCGGGTTCAATCGTGCATAGATACCGCTTTGCCAACACATGTAGACGAATGGGATCTGCGACGGCTGGACCGAAATGCTCCTTGAGCCAACAGTAAGCCGTTTCTTCGTGCATGTCGCTTGTTGCGTGACTGTGCCATTCATAAGAGTGTTGGTCGTTGAACAAGTGGCCGATATCGTGCAGCAATGCGGCCGCGACCAGCGTAGATTCCGCACCTTGCCGTTTCGCCAACATCGCGCATTGCAGTGCGTGTTGGAGGTGCGTCACCGCATGGCCTTCATAACGTACTTGCCCGCGGTCGGAAAACAATTGAACCAGCTTGCTAATGGCCGATTGAGGCATCGATAAGACTCCAAGCGATTCGAAAAGTGTCTACCGGATCGCGATTTAGTTTCCTGGTCGATCGCGATTCCGGAGTATGCTTGTTCACCGATGGCATCCATTCCAAAGCCAACCTTCATGGTTGATACTTTGCTAATGTAGTGCTCCAAGGAGTCGTCTTCGTGTGATATCGATGAAGATTCGGTGTGTCTCGGATCAATCCGAAAACACTTCCTGAGATCCGATTAGGACGCGTTCCAGAACGAGGGTAAATCCGCAACGGATTCAACGATTGCGTGCGCTCCGGCGGCGACGAACATCGATCGTATCGATGCGGCCAACTCAAGCCGTCGCTCGGGTGGTATTGCGAGAAAGGCTTCCAGCGAAACGCCCAACGCGTTTCCGGTCATTGCGACGGCTACCGTAAAGCAACCGGCGTGCAGGCCGGCTTCAATGCCTGCCAACGAATCATCTGCTACCAATACATCCCGCATCGGATAGATGCCGAGTTGCTCGGCCGCGCGAAAGTTCTGCCATGGAGCAGGCCGCCCTGCAGATACTTGATCGGAACAAATGGTCGCGTCGGGAGCTACACCTTGAGCAGCCGCCAGCGGTTCCACAACATCCATCAAGGCGCGTGTGTAGCCTGTGGTCGAACCGATCTTTAGGCCCCGGGATCGAAGCTGCGCGATAGCCTCGGCGACGCCAGGTATGACCGTTGCATGATCTGCCAAGACTTCCTTTTGCCACGGCAAAAATCGTTCGTACAAACCATGAACATCGTCTTCGGTCCAAGCGCGACCGAATCGTTGTTGCCACAGCCCCCCGATTCGTTCCATTTTGAGCATGGCGCGGATGTGATCGATTTTGGCTTGCCCCATCGGCTCGCGTGCTTCCGCTTCCGTAACGTCGATCCCTCGGTCGCGGAACACCTCGCGAAAGACGCGGACCGGCGCGACGCGACCGAAGTCGATCGTTGTTCCAGCCCAATCGAGGACCACGGCGCGGATCGAAGGCAACCAGTTCGAAGCCGACGAAGAAACGTACAGGATGCTCATGAAGGGGGCGTTCCCGAAGAG
>JBKCUI010000351.1:0-4410 GCA_046318495.1 Pirellula sp.
CCACGAACTGAATCGAATATCGCCACCGGGTAACATCCTCACCGGTTCACTTCGCCACCGGGAGGGCGAGGCTCCTGCCGAGCTTCACCTCCACAATGAGACCCAAGCCAATGCCCGAAAACCACGCATGCACAGGCTCGGACGGAGCCTCGCCCTCCCGGTTGAGATTCTGATAATGGGCAACATGTCGGAGCAAGTTACCGTGCAAGCTCTGCAGAAGCCTCGCCCTCCCGGATAAGGATTCGGGGGTGGGGCAAGTTGGCGGTGATGGGTTGGGCGGTGCAATAGCGGCTAGTTGGTACGCGGAGCCACGCGAGGCTCGCGCTACAGCGGTTCATCCGAGATTCTGACGTCATCGACGTAGAGTGTCGCCGTCTTGCCTTGTTCGTTGTAAGCGCTGATGCCGACCTCCAAACTGTTGTAGATCGCATGCTCCAGGACCAACGTCGGACCGCGTGCATCGACCACTTTCTGTCCATCCTGCCAAAGTTCGATCACTCCATCGTCGCGCTCGGAAAGGGTGAGATGGGCTTTGAGATGCACCCATTTTCCGATGGGGAACGCAACTTCTTTGCCCGGCTGCTGGCGATAGTAAGGATGCTCCAATGCTTTGAGCTGAAAACACGCGTGTTTGCCATCTGCAAGCACGAGCCGCATGCCTGGGTACTGTTGGATCCAAGTCGTTTCCAGATCCAGCACGGTGAAGGGTATCCCGCTCCCCGAGGGAACATAACACCATAGCGACATCCAGACGTCGTCGCCCTGAACGAAATGCAACAGCTCTGTGGATAGGGACGCCTTAGCGGTGATCATGCCCCGGCTCGGTGGCATCGCTACTGCCTTGAGCGCCCTCGCACCTGCGTGCGTCACGTCTTCGCTCGGCTCGATTCGGTTGTCGAGAAAGTCTGCAGACTCCTTGAGGATGCGATTGCGAAGTTGCACATACTGGTTGACCGTTGGTGCCTTGGGAGATTGCAGTTCGAACGAAGTCCAGCCGCGTTGCAATCCGATCAAGTCGGATAGTTTCGATGCCTCTTCAAAGCCTTCTTCCAACTGGCGCTTGACGGGAACCTGTTCGCCATTGCTCCCCTTGCGATAAATCACGCCATCGCGCTCGACATAGTTCTTGGCATAAAAGTCCGGGTCGTAGACTTGCTGTGCGAACACCCACTTGTTGGCCCGTTCATCCACACGGTAAAGGCTGCCTCGGTGGAGTTTGTACGTGACCCCTTTGTCTACCAACGTCCTTTCAACCTCGGCCTCGGGAAACGGGTCGATGCTCGGGCTGCGTCGTAATATCGCAACACCCACCGCGAAGATCGCGACGGTTAGCAGAATCGATGAGATGGTTAGGAAAGCACGTTTCGACAGCATGCGTTGGGCCGTTACCCTTCGATTCGAGGAGGAGGCATCAAGGCCTAGACTTCGGTGCACCTACTTGTTTAGGCATTGGTAGATGGGCGTCTGGGTCTCTGATTTTCAGAGACGGATTTGATGAGGAGCTTGCTCGGACCACGCTTCGATGGCATGGGAGTTCGAGCGGCGAGCAATGCCGCAGCGATCAATGCTTCGACGTCAGGCTTCTTGAGATCGATCGAATCGGAAAGGACGATATGGCGCATTACTTTTCCCGTTCCTTTCAAGATTCCAGTGGGATCGGGTAGCCCGGCTCCTTGAAGGAAGAAGAAGCTCACCCATTTCGGATACAGAGCCAAGGAGAAGATGGCGTCGGAACTCTTTTCGGTCGGTGAAAATCCGATCGCAAGCGCGTTGTAGTTGTCGTAGACCAGTTCGTAAACGCCCGGCAGACGCGCGCGCAGAATTTTCAGCGCCTCGGCTGCTTGCGATGCAATGGCCGGGGAGTATTTCGCAATGAACTGCTCAAGTTCTTGTTTGGGTGAAGATGGCATGCCCTATCCAAATCTTTTGGCCCGCGATGGCGAGGAACCTAGGGGACCACTGGAATGTGGTTGCTAAACAGCGCGATTCGCATCGTGCGATGAGTATAGCTGGAATCGGGAACGCTCGAATGTTCTAGGAGGCTTGGCGGAAACCGTAGTGACGTCGCTCTCGAACGCATGTGTTCCATGGGGGAGGCTTTATTCGCGTGTGGAACCGGGAGTCGGAAACCCGAGAGTCCGCGTTTCGGCAACGCATAGGGCAGCCCGGCGAACCGAGTCGTGTGGCCGGTCGGTAAGGCGCACAAAGCGGGTTGCAACCGAACCTGGATTCACCCAAAATGCGGCAAACGATCCAATCCTCTTCCATGGACCTTGGCAATGATTGTCGCCTTGTTCGCTCAAGCACGTAATGCTCAACTCCCAATGGCTTTGTTCTTTCAAGGGAGTTTCGTCGATCGGTTGATCCGTCGGGTTGTGATGGTTGCATGTTTGATGTGCGCTCAATCCACCGCGCTGCGGGCTGAGGATCCGCTGGTGTTCAACAGGGTCCCTCCCACCAATGATCTGACGGGATCGTTGGAAGCTCAGATCCTTTTTGCACAAAGCCAGATCCTGCCGGCCAATCCGCGTCCGGGGGATCGCCAACCCCATCTCACGGGATTGCGCAAGTGTTTGCTCATCGTGCGTCCTGTGCAACGGAGTACTGAGGGCTCCATGTCGGTTATCGTTCGCAATGCGCAAGGCCAAACGCTTGGAACGCTGGAGCTACAGCCGCCGGAGCAACTTCCTAAGTCAGCTTACTTCGTCGACGGCGCGCCCACGGGCCCCATCGATTTCACACCGCTCAATTCCACCCTCGCAACGATTGGGGAACAAGCCGAACTTTCGAAACTCGACGATCCGAAAGGGACGCTTCTGTTGGATCGCTTCCAACACCATGCGTCCGTGCAAATCGATACGGCGAATGGCCGATGGGTCCGCAATATCCACTTGCCCAAAGATCCATCGCTCGAGGGGAAGATTCTCCTGGCGCGCTCGCAAGCTGGCTACGAATCCAACATCCACTACAACGGACGCCAAGCCAACCTCTCGATGGGGGGAAGCCTTCAATTCAAATACATCCGAGGACAATGGTTGCAAGCAACCGACCTGAGCAACAATTCCATCGTCTACGCCACAGATGCTTGGAGTGTGGTGCTTCCGGCGGAATGGATCGTTCCGGGGATTGCGTTGGAGATCCAACAGGGAGCTCGCGTCGGAACGCTCAACCGCATTCGGGTCGGCGCACCGACTCAGTTGTTGATCCATACGATCGATGTCGGCATGCTGACGACTCCCCGAGGCGAGTTCGCGTTTGCCAAGGATGCCGAGGCGCATCGAGAGTACTTCCAAACCGTTCCTGTCACCCGGTTGATCGTCAGCCAATACGCACCGCTTGAGCTGCGCGAAGTCATGTTGCCCAATGGCAAACTTCTCACCGACGCAGATCCGAGCGAAGGGGGTTGGCACACCGGGACCATGCGGCAAAGCATCGGCAAGGAACTGATTTCGCACGGCATCGACAATGCCAACTATGGCATCCATAGCACGCCTGGGGAAGGCGAAGATTCGCATCCCTACGTCGCCGCGCAGTTGGCTGCGCACAACAATCGCGGCAAGTATGCGAATGGAGTCCAAGTGCACGGTGGCTCGGGAGGAGGCGGAATCGTGACACTCGATCAATCGATCGGGAACGAACTCAGTCACGAAGTGGGACACAATTATGGACTCGGGCATTTTGTGGGCGGATTTCAAGGCAGCGTGCATCGCAGCGCCGACCAAAACAATTCCACCTGGGGGTGGGATGCCGACAAGAATCGGTTCCTACCCAACTTTGCTCCGACGCGTAGCCGTCGCGATACCTGTTTGGAAGGTCAATGCCAGGCCCCGTTCGATGGTCGTCCCTTTGGAGTGGATGCGATGGCCGGTGGTGAGCCTCTTTCTGGAATGAATCGATTCACCCTCTACACGCCACACACGGCCGCGATCATCCAAAGCTTCCTCGAGAGCAAAGCGGTCTTCGATTCCAAATCCTCGACAGGATTCAGCAAGTGGAATGCGGGCAAGTCACGCATGGAGCCGTACCAACACCAAATCGATGTTGCCAGAAAGCTTCAAGCTCCCATCGGCGAACTGGATGCGGCCAAGCTCTCGGAATGGCTAGCGGAGTACGATCGCATCAAGATCGCCATGGCCGATGGAAACTGGAAGCAGGACATCCCGATTCCACCGGCATCGCCAGCCAATCGCGGACGCGTCATCGCGATCGATCATCAAGCCAGTTACAGCAGCAACCTTGTGATCAACCGTACCCAGAGCAACATCAAGAAAGGATTTCAAAAGAGCTTTCAATCCGACGGAAAAGCTTGGAAAGAATATGTTGCAACGAAGGATGAGCGACCGTCTCGCAAGCCGAAGCTGTATGGCGTTCCCGTGGTGACACTCGTCGGCTACTACGATCCCAAAAATG
>JBKCUI010000352.1:0-3691 GCA_046318495.1 Pirellula sp.
CACCGGACGCGAATGGGATGCGACGCTGGGCCTGCATCACTTCCGGGCCCGTTGGATGAGCCCGAGTGTGGGGAGGTTCTTGGGGAGGGATCCAATTGGGTTCGAGGGAAGTGAGTGGGGGTTGTACCATTTCGGAAACGCCTCCGCGCTCAATGCACTCGACCCGAGTGGCCTCGATTGCCTCGCTTCATGCAACCAAGCAAAACGTCGATCTGAACGACAATGTTGCCAAGCCGCCAAAGCGATTCCAAATTTCGATGGTGGAAACAGAGGTTTAACGTTTTGCTGCGACGGACGTGTTGTCACTTGCGTATGGTCAAATCGTGTTAATGACGACTTTGGAAACCTCAATGCTAAACGCATTATCTTGAATTGTATCCACAAACACGAAGAGAATCACGTTCCGGACATTCGTCCTTGTCCAGACATTTGTCCAGATTTGCGATACGGTGAGCCGGTGGACGGATATACAGTTCCAATGTCTGAATGCCTCGCACTAAAACGCCACATCCGTTGCTTGATACCTGGACTACGTAGTTGTGGAAATGATCTGGAATGCAAAGAAGAGGTCTCTCGCGAAATAACAGAAATATTTAATAACATGAAAAGATGGTGCGATGCCGCAGATATCAAAGGTGGAGTTCCAGGTGTATACGAGTGAACAAAACGATTTGGAAAAGTGGCCCAGGGATATAAGACGCCACTGCCTGCTCATTATTGTTTTTTTGTTAGCTATTCCGGCGATTAAGTGTATCGCTTATGCTCAGGAGTTCGAAACTGTGATGAATCGAGCGATTCAAGAACAAGAAATCCCAAACGCTCCGGTTTTCGTGGGCAGATTTTCTTGCGTGACTGGACCGGACACGCTTCTAGAGTTATTTATCTCCAATGAGAAAAGCGTGGCGTATAGAGAACGTGGTGTGTTTGGGCCAAATAATCTGGGCGTCGCGAGTTTCGATGAACATGATGGCCAATTGCAAATTGATAACCAGATTGATCAACTTGGAATTCCAACGCTCTCTTCAAGAATGGTGGTGGCCAAATTAGGTATGCATACAATGTTGGTTCCAGTCGGAAGGCTGCATGGATTTTGTCTCGACATGAAATCTGGAAGGTCACGTCTATTCAACAAGTACTTGAGCAATCGCAAGAGCGACGAGCAAATACAAGCTTCAGATCAGCTAGTTGTACCAGAGGAGTTCAAGAGATATCTCGAACTGCCTTCAATTACAGCCACCGTTACATCGATACTGCCAGAGCAAGCAGGTGGCAATCCAACCTTAATTGTTATCGACAAAGGCTTCTCTGACGACATCGCAATCGGAATGCAACTTGAAGGAAAAAGTGGCTTAATTCTGGAGATATCAGAGGTGAACACTGATCACGCCATTGCAAGGGTTGTTTTCGATTCATGGGAAACTGAGCCAAGACTTGTTGGATCGAAAGTCTCGACGGCGGTAATGTACACATCCAAAAATTAGTGGTCCATCCGGCATTACAGTGGGTTGAGATGCGTTCACCCTATGAACGACTCGATCGACACCGGTGACGATGGTCCGCTAGAGCGATGAGCGGGCTACGACATGTACCGGCATGCTGGTCTGCTCCCCGAAAAGTGGTCCATGTGGTACGAGAGTCTAGAGCCTCGTGCCGATGCGTGGACCTTGCCCATCCGCTGTGCCAGAATCGACAATCGAGTCGTTGGAACGTGGCGATACTCATTTCCGGTGATCATCTCTCGAATGGACGAAACTTCATTCGACGTCAATTGGCTCGGGTTGGATTTTGGACACGACGGCATATCGGTCAATCCACATTCGGATTTTCTTACCCATGCATGATAGCGGCTCGGTGAGAGCCGAATTATGCCCAGCACTTTGCGCAACGGCAAGCACTGGCATGCACGATTCACTTCCCGGAGCAATCGCTGTTTGTTCGTTCCCTCCGGTAATCTCAAGGACTCAAGACGAAAGCCCGACAGTTTGAGAAGAACCAACAGCAGACGAAGGATGCACCGCAGCTTTCGAAGCTGCAGGGGTAAGCGAACGACTTCCGCTTCGAGTTCTCCAATCGCTTTGTTTGAGCCGTTGAGACCAACGACTGGCTTGGGCGCTCGAGACTTCCAACTGTGGAGTGTCGATCGAGGGATGGCAATCCCGACTGCGTGTCGATCGCAGCCGGAACGATGAACGAATTCGCGCAATCGATGATCGTACGCGCGCTGAGGGCGAGTGGCGGCAACCATTCGTTTGTTCCGAAATGCCTCAAGGGCTGGGTATGTGATTCACCACATCGTTCATAGTACAATCGACGCAAGATGGTAATGAGGTCATCGAGTTATCGACTGTTCTTCTGGGATGTGGGGGGATTGAGCTTTCATGGGCGAAGCAACACAACCAACGATCTACATTCTTGCTGGCCCGAATGGTGCTGGGAAAACAACGTTCGCTCATGCGTTCCTACCGAAGTTTGCCCATTGCCGCGAGTTTCTCAATGCAGACATGATCGCTGCGGGGCTGGCACCATTTGCGCCAGAGACTCAGGCCGTTCGGGCCTCAGAGCTTATGCTCAAGCGAATCGGTGAATTGGTTGCAGCTCGCGTTACGTTTTCATTCGAAACGACGTTGGCAGCAAGGAGTTATCGTGCTTCGATCATCGAATGGCGTCGCAAAGGATATCGCGTCGCCATGTACTTTCTCTGGCTCCCCACGGCAGAAATGGCGATCCATCGAGTTGCCAAACGTGTGCGAGAGGGAGGTCACAGTATTCCCGAGTCTGTCATTCGGCGTCGATACGCTCGCGGTCTGAGCAATCTTTTTTCCCTGTACATTCCCGTTGTTTCCACCGTCTGCGTGTACGACGGCGCCTCTTTTCCGCCAGTTCCCATCGCTGAGATTGAGGGTGAACGAGAACAAGTATTCGACTACAATCGTTGGGAGAGCATTCGGCACCAAGGAAAGGATGCACCACGTGATTAGAAGCAACAACCCAGAGTCATTAGTCGCGAAAGCAGACCTAGCATTCGAGGACGCATGTCGAAAGGTTATCGATCGAGCCCGTGCCTCCAAGACCGAAATCGTGATTTGGCGAGATGGGGGGATGATCGAACTAACGCCCGACGAAGCGACCCGGGAACTGGAAGCGAATCTCGCCAAACGCGATTCCGAGAATGCTCGCTGATCCAGTGTTTTCCGCACCGGGACGATCAGCACTTTGCGTTCGAAATCGTCCATGGAGAGTACTCGCACCTGCTTTGCGGTGCTACGTGACCAACGTCACGTACGACGTTTGCCCGTCCACTTCGTTCCCCCCTGCAGGGTTAGTTCGTGGGGTCTTCGTGGTACCTTCGTGCCCCCCTGATCACGAACTCAAGGTCTGGCTGCTGCGTGCTTTAAGTGCAACTTCGTGGTTCGTGGGGGCGCGCACATGCGGGCATGCCTTTTTGCGCACTATGCGCCATAGACGTAGGTGCGTCGCTCCTGACTGATTCCGGGCGGCAACTTGCGAGATTTTTGAGCTTCGATTCGCGACACGGCCACAGCGATCTCGTAAACTGAAACCTATGGTCACCAGCATCACTCCAATCCTCGAACAGCACATGCCTCGCGCGCAGGCGCGCGCGGGAGGCCGGATTGCATCTTCCGGGTTCGATTTCTGCGCATACGTGGATTCAATGACCTCGGCAGCGCAC
>JBKCUI010000353.1:0-5001 GCA_046318495.1 Pirellula sp.
GTTCGATGCCACCGACATCGCGCGCTGCCGCATGTATCACAACTTGCCGCAAGTCGTTCGCGGGCTGCTCAAGAACGCCACCGAAGGGATCGCCAACCCCGCGCTCATCGGACCATTCACCGTCCTGTTGCTCGGAGGCGCCGTGTTGCCACTGGTTTGCTTGGGATTGGCGTGTTGGTTTGGAGCGGGGCCATGGACGTGGGCATGCATCGCCCTCTCCGTGGTGTTCGCATGGTTGCCGCGGCTCTGGGCGGCGGTGCGATTCCGTCAGTCGTGGTTGGGGGCCTTGCTCCATCCACTGAGTGTGGCGTGGTTTGTCGCCTTGCAATGGACAGCGTTGGCCATGCGTGTCCTGCGCATCCAAACGCGTTGGCGCGGGCGTCTCTAGCCCACCAAAAACATGGCCTTCGCATCATGCATTCGGCGAGTAGACCCATGCGCGGCGCGGTAGCTGCTGCCACCATTGCGGTTGCTCTTGGCACAGCGCCAACAGCTCCCGAGCTGAGATAGGAGTTCCCGAAGGATGCAGTCCGAGCGAAGCCGCCAGCGTTCCCACCAACGCCTCCGGTGCAACGTTTTGTTCACGCAGCAGCGAGAGGCGCGAGTCGCCGTGGCGCTTGGCCAGGCGTTTTCCATCGGGTCCGATCACCAGCGGAACGTGTAGCCATTGCGGTGGCGACCACCCCAGCGCTCGCATGATCGCCAATTGACGATAAGTGCTATAGATCAGATCGTCGCCGCGCACGACCCGATCGATGCCTTGATCGTGATCGTCGACCACGACGGCCAGTTGGTACGCCGTCGGCCCGTAATTGCGCGCAACCACAAAATCCCCCAGCGCCGCCCTCCCGCTCCCGCTCCCGCTCCCGCTCCCGCTCGTGCTCGTGCTCGTGCTCGCCGCAACTCCCTCCTCCTTTCCCCTTCCCTTCCCCTCCAACGACTGCAACCCTTGCAGCAAATCCACCCAATCCAACGCCTCCTCTTCCATGCGAAACCGCCAAGCGTAGCGCACCCCGGCAGCATCCAGTCCCACCGCATCGTCAGCGGAACGATGCGAACACGTTCCCGGATAGACCGTGCCATCGAGCGCGCTTTCATGCGGAGCCGACGCGCTCTCTTCGATCTCGCTGCGGGTGCAGGTGCACGGATAAACGCGCTGCATGCGTTGCAATTGGCCGAGGACTTCGCGGAATCGCGTTTCGCGCGACGCTTGGGATGCGATCACGTCGTCCCAATCCAAGCCCAACCACGTCAGATCGTCGATGGCTTGCTGTGTGGCCCAAGTTTTGGTGCGGGGTGTATCGAGGTCTTCGATCCGCAGCAGCAAATGGCCGCCGGTGGACCGCTCCAGCAGCCACGCCACCAAAAACGTTCGGGCATTGCCCACGTGCTGAGCCCCGGTTGGGGAAGGGGCTAAACGACCGTGCATAGGTGTCGTCATCGCGTCAAAAAAAGGGCTCGCAGCGGACGGTGAAAAGGCGTCCAAATCGGCCGGCTGCCAAACGGAAAAAACCACCTGCCGAGTCTACCCAAATCCGCGCCTCGGCATCCCCCACCCAACCTGGCCCAGCCCCATTTGCCTGGAAAAAACCAACGAATTAAATCGCTGGAATTCACCGAGCAAATCGCGTTCCATTTTCGCGAATCTTTCGAGTCCGAGACTGCACTGTCGGGGGTTTCGGTGATAGAGTAATAGAGACGGTGCATAGCACAGGGTGGGATCGCGAGCCGGGCGTTCGCCGGGCGGATTGCGAGCGATCGACCACCTGCGTTGGCAACACGCAAACCCATCGGAACAGAACCATGCGTCTTTCGTTCGGACTCGAAGCGCGACAAGTACAAACCCAGAAGCTGGCTCCACGGATGATCCAGTCGATGGAGATTTTGCAGTTGCCGATCATGGCATTGCAAGAGCGTATCGAGCAGGAGATGGAAGAGAATCCGATGCTCGAAGTGGCCGAGCGGGACGAGACTTTGCCCGACGAAGAGCCCGATGGCGAAGAGGCTGCGATCTCGTCTCGGACGGAGGATGAGAAGGAGTTGGTGGTCAAGGACGATTCGTCGAACGCCGACGATTTCGAGCGGTTGGCCAATATGGACAACGACATGCCCGACACCTTCGACGATTTCCGTCGCTCGAGCAACCGGATTCAAGAAGAGGGGGACCGCCAGCACGACTTGATGGCCAACGCTATGGAGCGTCCCGAGTCCCTCAACGATTACTTGCTCCATCAACTGGCCGAGCTCGACATCGACGACGACATCGAGCGGATTGCCGAGCGGATCGTCTCTTGTTTGGACGCCCGCGACGGGGGGTACTTCAAGTCCTCTCTGATCGACATGTTGCCACCCGATCACAAGCCCGAGGACGTGGCCAAGGCCGAAGCCGCCTTGCATTTGGTGCAATCGCTGGAGCCTCGCGGCATCGCGGCCCGATCGCTGCGGGAGTGCTTGCTCAGCCAGATCGACGACGACATGGAGTTGGCCGACAAGATGCGGGTCTTGATCAATCATCACTTGGATGATTTGGCCGAGAACCGGATGCTGGCGATTCAGAAGAAGACCGGCTATTCGATCGAGACGATTCAGCGGGTGCGGGAAGAGTTGCACAAACTCAACCCGAAGCCGGGTGCCTCGTTCATGGAGACGTTTGTCCCGTTGGTGACGCCCGATGTGATCGTCGAGCAGAACGACGAGGGCAAGTACACAGTGCGGTTGGTCGACGACTACTTGCCCAATTTGCGGATCAGCGAGTATTACCGTCGGCGGTTGATGGATCCGAAGGCGACTGATGAAGAGAAGGAGTTCATCAAGCGCAAGGTCGGCAGTGCGCAGTGGTTGATCGAATCGATTCAGCAGCGGCGCCGGACGTTGACGCGGGTGTCGCAAGCGATCGTCGATTACCAATACAAATTTTTGGATGAGGGTCCCGAGGCGATCGAGCCGTTGAAGATGCAGCAGATTGCCGATCAAGTCGGCGTGCACGTGACGACGGTCTCGCGGGCGGTGGATGACAAGTGGATCCAGACGCCGCGCGGGATTTTTCCGCTGAGAAGGTTCTTTGTGTTTGGGACGCAAGGAGCGGACGGGGAGGACGTCGCGTACGAGACGATCCGGTTGAAGTTGCAAGAGATCATCGACAAAGAGGACAAAGCAAATCCGCTGAGCGATGACGACTTGGTCAACGAGTTGCACAAGCAAGGGATGGGCGTCGCGCGTCGAACGATTACGAAGTACCGCAAGAAGATGGGCATCCCCAGCAGCCGCCAGCGCCGCGACTGGTCACGCACGAATAGCTAGTCTGTGCGATCCCATTCCGCAGTACGCGGACGATCCCTACCAGCCCGACGCGCGAGTTTTGAAGTTGCGCATTTCGAGTCTCATCCCATTTCGCTTCGCGATTCCCCTTGGTTTTTCGTACTCGTACTCCGCGCTAGCAGTACTCGTACTCGTACTCGACGATACGCCAACGAGTACGAGTACGAGTACCATTTCATTGAGTACAAGTACGAGGGGAATCCACAGTGCGCAACTTCAAAACGCCAGCGAGGGATTTCAACGTGGATCCTCCTCCAGACGCCCCTCCCCCTCACACTTTGTGTGCTTCGTCTTCGCTTTCCTAGCGGCAGGCCGTAAGGCCTCCGGTCGCGCGCTCATCCTCGCTGCAACGCCCCCATCGCCAATTACCCGTTTCCCCCGCAATCACCGGACGGCTCACGCCGTTCCGCTAACATCTCCAGCCAACGGCCACCCCTGAACGCGGAGGATCCCTACCAGCCCGACGCGCGAGCGAGGGATTTCAACGTGCATTCCCCCCTGGACGCCCCTCCCCCTCGCTGGCGCGTCGGGCTGGTAATGCGTGCCATGCACGGATGCGCTCTGCCTTTGTGGAGTTTTACAACAGCATCCGCGATGGTTTACTCAGTGACCTGAATGTGCAATGCTGGCTATGGACGGTGCGGTTGGTGAGGGCACACGGACCGGGATGCGGGGCAAGTCTCTCTTGCGGTCGGATCGGTAAGCCTCCTATGGTGCATGCGTATCGGAACCAAGGGGGCTCCACATCGCAGTTCTCGGCGAAGGATCATGCCATGAATCTTCTTCCAACAACCAACCCATCCACTTCCATCGCCGACAACCGCCGCCGATCCGTCCGTTGCCGCTTCGCCGCCACGCTGCTCGTGTGCATGACCGGCTGCCAAGGCAACCCCTTGTCGGGCATTTCCAATAGCTGGAACCAAGCCACCCGCGTCCCACCACCCGCCACCGGCTCCTTCCAAACCGGACCAGGCGCGTACACCGGCCCCGGACCGGCCACCAACGCCGCTCCCGCCGCCGCGAACGCCAATAAGACCAGCCAAGTGTCTCCCACCGGCGTCCCCATTGTGGATAACTTGAACAACGCCCAAAACCAACTGCAAGCCGCTACCAACAACGCTCGCAACGCCGTCCTCAACTCCACCAACTCGATCAACTCCCAAGTCGAACTGGCCAGCGCTCGCGTCAACCGCTTCGGCGAAGGCGTCGTGCAGGCGTCCCAAGTCCTCTCCGACGCTGCTCGCGATCCCATCCCCGTGCCTCCCGTAGGCCCCTCCACCAGCTTCGCCACCAGCCCATCGGGATTGCCAGGCACTTCGGGCTACGCCGCTCCAACCACAGGGGCATTGCCATCGAATTCGGTGCCATCGACCAGCAGCCCGAGTTCCTCCTCGGGTCGCATCGGCGATACCGTCGAAGATCCCAACGCCTCGTGGCGCAAACCCACGCAGCCGTAAGCGGACGCTTCGCGTTGAGTAGGCCGGAGGCCTTACGGCAAGCCGCTACGATTTTTCGCAAGGCCGAACGGCGTCTTCCGGGGCCAATTCGCAACTTGCCGTTTTAAAACCTTCTGTTACGATCCAACGTATCCAAAAATCGACTCGCCGCCAGAAAACCCTTGGCGATCGCCAAACCGGCGCTCGGTTTTCGGATAGGCTTTCACGCTGTCAGGCCGCTTGGTGA
>JBKCUI010000354.1:0-8166 GCA_046318495.1 Pirellula sp.
GCTTGAGCCACTACATCAAGAAGGCTTCGCTCGCCCAAACGGCGTAGTTCGCACGATCTCTTGCTGGCGTTCAGTGCATGGTTGGCTCGCAATGCATCGCAGCCAACCCAACGCCCCCAAAAAGACTCTGAGCACGGTTGATGACCGTGCTTTTTGTTTTAGATAGGTCGGTTTTCGCAACGCGCACGCTGCGATTGAATCGCCGATCGTCCACTCGCGACGAATGCTACTCTCCGCCCCGGGGTTGGCTTGCTGCACGCCCCACGCTATTGGGCCCTCGCGATTGAGCCCTCGCGGGGTTGGACCGCTTGATCGCTAGGTCGGTAACCTCGCGACGCGTGCAATCGCTACGACTGGCTCTGCCACGGATTTCTTCATTCCGAGCCTCAAGGGGATTCGATATTCGACGATGCAGGTTTGTACCGCTCGTTAGGGATGGGATCCATCATGCAACTTGATCGCAACCGCTATTTCATGCTCGGCGTGGTTCTCTTTTTCATGGGCATGCAATTCCGCCTCGTGGATAGCTTTGTGCTCAATGAAAACAGCACGCGAGCGTTGCAGCGGATCGTGAAGCAAGCCAAGGTGGCCGAAGGGGGAAACCCGGGGGCTGCCAACCCGTTCATGCAATCGGTACCGATTCCCAAGAAATCGTTCAAGCCGCCCCAATGGTTAGGCTTTGTGCTCCTGACGGTCGGTGGCGTGGTTTCTCTCCATGCCTTGGTGCTTCCCAAGCAGTGATTGCACCCTAAAGAAATCATCATGATGTCTCGATTGCAACGGATGGCAATGCGATGCGCTCGGCTTCCCGCATTCTACGTGGGGCTTGGATTGGTGCTCCTGACACTTTATGTCAATGTGCATTCCATCCCGGTCACCTCGCCGACGCAAGCTTCTTCAGCGACCGCTGGGAGCACTCGCGGGGAACTTCGCACGACGATTCCAACTCTGCAGCGCGAAGGGACATTGGTCGCCAACGTGCGCGGTCATTTTGAGCTCGGCGGCGAGCGGGCTCGTTTCGTGGATGCGCGAACGGGGGCAACCTACGTTTGCCTTGAGAACCAGGTGCTGCAGCAAATCGCTATCGCGACCTCGCGGCAAACGACCGTCGGAACCGATTGGATCGTCCGGGGCACCTTGACCGAATTCGACGGTACGAACTTCCTGCTGCTGGATCGGGCCATCCGATCGCGCTAAGCCGATTCCGGCGATGAAGTCTCTCTAGCCGCTTTAGCGGTTGGCCCGCGACGGTCGCGACCTCGCGACCGCATCGGAAAACCTTGCGGTTTATCCACGCTGCAACGCCCGCTCCGGGAGCCCAAAGGCCAATCAATTCCCATTATCCGATCCGAGTGGTGGCGGCGTGAACCGCTGGGGATTAGACTCTCACAGAATTGTTTCTGTGATTGTCCCCCCACCTCTCAACAGCGTTGCTCTCTATGACTGAATCATCCCATGCGGGACCAGCGGTCCCCAATGCCTACCGGCTCCTCTGGGCCGGCTTCATGGCCATCCTTGCAGCGGGTGTCGGCTTCGCCATCCGCGGCGGTATCCTCGATAACTGGGAGAAGCAATTCGGCTTCAATGCCCAGCAATTGGGGTCGATCACCGGCGCCGGTCTCACCGGATTTTGCTTCGGCATCATCATCGGCGGATTGATCGTCGATAAGCTCGGCTACGGCAAGCTGGTCGTGCTGGCCTTTATCGGTCACGTCCTATCGGCATTCGTAACCTTCGCAGCCTCGACGCCCGAAAACGCGTACGGCCTGCTCTACTGGGGTAGCTTCATCTTCGCATTCGCCAACGGCACCTTGGAAGCCGTCGCCAATCCGCTGGTGGCCACGGTCTTCCCTCACGCCCGAACGCACTACCTGAACATCTTGCACGCCAGTTGGCCCGCAGGCTTGGTCATCGGCAGCGCCCTGGGTTGGGTCCTCGATGACCAACTCAAGTGGCCATGGCAATATCAATTGGCCCTCTACATGATACCGACGTTGTTCTACGCTGCGATGTTCTTTGGCCAACGCTTTCCAAAATCGGAAGCCGCCGCCACCGGAACGTCTTTCGTCGATATGTACAAACCGGTCGGCGTGCTCGGCTCGCTCATCGTATGCTTCCTGCTGGCGCTGTTCTTCGGGGATATCCTCAAGGGAATCTTGCCCGAGGGCATCAAGGAATACGCTTCGTACATCGGTTTTGGCTTGGGCGGTTTGTTGCTGATCGCAGCCGGGGTCATGACCAATTTCTCCCCCGGTTCGATCATCTTGTTCGTGCTCTTCATCACCCACGCTTTGGTCGGCTCCGTGGAGTTGGGCACCGATAGCTGGATCCAGAACATCACCGGCAACTTGTTCAGCTCCGAACAAGGCAAGTACTTGTTCCTCTACACCTCGGCCATCATGTTCGGGTTGCGATTTTGCGCCCACTGGATCGAGAACACGCTCAAGCTCTCGCCGGTTGGCTTGCTGTTGGCGTGCTCGGTCATCGCCTTCATCGGCCTGAATCTCGCCAGCGGGATGAACTCCTTCGCGATGGCGCTGATCGCCCTCGGGATCTATGCTGTTGGCAAGACGTTCTTTTGGCCCACGATGTTGGCGGTGGTCGGCGACCGCTATCCCAAATCGGGCGCTGTGGCCATGTCGATCATGGGTGGTATCGGGATGCTCTCGGCCGGTTTGGTCGGTGGCCCAGGTCTCGGTTACTGCAAAGACCGCTTCGCCGGCGAAGAACTCCGTCGCGTCGATAGCGGGTTGTTCGAAGAGTACAAGTCCGAGCAACCCAGCCGCTTCCTGAACATCCCGGCGACATCGGTTTCCGGTTTGAACGGGACCAAGCTCAACGAAGCGCGCGATGCCAAGCCTCGCAGCGAAGCCCAAGAAGCTGTCGTCAAGGCTAGCGAAGTCGGAGACCGCACAACGTTGCGCGTCGACTCCTTCATCCCGGCCACCATGGCGGTGATTTACTTGCTGCTGTTCCTGTATTACAAGAGCATAGGCGGGTATCGCGCATTGCGAATCGACGAAGAGCAGCGTTAACGCAACGCTGCTTTATCGTCAGTCGAAATCGCTTTCGAACTTGAGGCACCCTGGATCCATTCAGGGTGCCTCGTTCATTGGTAGGTTGCCATGTCGATGCAGTACAATAACGGCATGACTCCCATTCGACCGCTCGATGCTTGGGGATGGAAGCCGGATGCGAGCCCTCCCATCGCGGCCTACATCCACGTCCCCTTCTGCCGCCACCGTTGCGGTTACTGCAACTTTTCGTTGCTGGCCGACCGGGCCGATCTGTTCGATCGCTATCTGAGCGCCCTCGAACGCGAACTGGCTGGTCTGGAATCTCCACGGCCGGTCGCTTCGATCTTCCTCGGGGGAGGCACGCCGTCGATTCTCCCGATGCCCAGGATGGAGCGCTTGCTCGGAATGCTGCGGCATTGGTTGCCCTTGGATGCAGACGGCGAATGGTCGATGGAAGCCAATCCGCTCGACATCGATCGCACCCAACTCCAACATTGGCGAGCTCTCGGTGTCGGTCGCCTCAGCATCGGTGGCCAGTCGTTTCAAGCCCCCAAACTGCAATGCTTGGAGCGAGATCACAGCCCCGAGCAATTGCAACAAGCCATCGACCACGCGCTAGAGATTATGGATTCGGTGTCGCTCGATTTGATCTTCGCCGCGCCCGAAGAATCCCTCGAGGGCTGGCAGCGCGATCTGGATGCCGCCATCGCCTGCGGCATTCAGCACGTTTCCACCTACGGTCTGACCTTTGAAAAGGGAGCTCGCTTCTGGGCCGATCGCGAGTTCCAACGCTTGACGCCTGTCTCGGAAGAGACCGAACTGCAAATGTATCTCGCCGCCATCGATACGCTCACCGCTGCGGGCTGGGAACACTATGAGATCTCGAACTTTGCCAAACCCGGCCACCGCTGCCGGCACAATCAAGCCTATTGGAACGGCGATGCGTGGTGGGCTTTTGGACCGAGCGCTGCCCGCTATGTCGGCGGAGTCCGCAGCGTCAATCATCGCGGCACGCTGACCTACCTGCGGCGCATCGAATCGGATCAATCCCCGATCGAAGAACGGGAGGTGCTCGATGTGCAGCAACAAGCCCGCGAACGTTTTGTCTTCGGCATGCGGCAGATCGAAGGGGTCCCCTGGTCCCGATGGCGCGAAGCCTTGGATGCCGACACCCGCCGCGCGATCGAGGCGGTGCTCGCCGAGCACATCGCGCACGGTTGGATGCAATACGACGGAGATCGAGTACGATTGACCCGAGCGGGATTGGTCCTCAGCGATGGGCTGTGGCACGCCTATCTGAACGCTTGATCGCGAACGCTTGGCAACGGTTGGATTCGATGGAGAAACGCGAAATGGATGCCTCTCGCGCGGATAGGGCTCAAGTTTGGTGCGATGTCGGCGGCACGTTTACCGATTGCTTCGTGCGCGATGCAAAGGGCCTCGTCCGCAGCACCAAAGTCCTGTCGCATGGCCGCGTGCCGGGACGCATCGAAGCTTGGTTAAGCCCGACCGCGTTCTTCGATCCGGCGCGTCGAAACGATCCGCCCGAGTTCTGGCGCGGGGCGACCATCGCCTGGATCGCAAACGATGGCCGTTGCTTGGGCCGATCGCGATGCGTCGGTTTCGATCCCGCAGAGGGCTCTCTTGCGATTGAGACGCTTCCCACGTCGTTCGACGGCGAACCCCTCTCGGAAATCGCTCGCTATGAAATCGAACCGGGCATCGAAGCCCCCGTGCTAGCGGCGCGATGGTTGCTGCGCGTCCCGTTGCAGCAGCCGCTGCCGCCGATCGAAGTCCGGCTGGGGACGACCCGCGCGACCAACGCCTTGCTCACCCGTCGCGGTGCCCCGACCGCGCTGCTGATCACCGCCGGCTTCGCGGACTTGCTCGACATCGGCTACCAAGAACGCCCAGAGCTGTTTGCGATTCGCGTTCAAAAGCGTGAAGTGCTCGCGCATCGCATCGTCGAGATCCGCGAACGCATGGCCGCCGATGGCAGCGTGTTGACCGAATTGGATCTCGAGGCGGCCCGCAAGGAACTCAACGCGCTGCGGGCCGAAGGCATTCGCTCGGTCGCCATCTGCTTGCTTCACGCCACGCGCAATCCCCTCCATGAAAAGCGACTGGAAGCGCTGGCGACGGAGCTCGGAATGGAATGCGTCTGCGCCAGCCATGCCGTGGCCCCGGTCCCGCAAGCGGTCGCGCGGGCCGAGACGGCGGTGATCGATGCGTACCTAACCCCCGTGGTGCGATCCTACCTCGACCATGTCCAACAGCAATTCGGGACCCATCCAGCCACCCATCTGCGCGTCATGACCAGCAGCGGTGGGCTGGTGGCTGGTTCCGATGTGCGCGGTCGGCATGTGGTGCTGTCGGGGCCGGCCGGGGGCGCGGTGGCGTTGCAAGCCATGGCCAAGCACCTCGACCTGCCGAGCTTGATCGGATTGGACATGGGAGGGACCAGCACCGATGTCTGCCGCATCGAAGGGCGATTGCAACTCGAACATGAAACGATCAAGGCGGGCGTGCGCATGCTGGTTCCCACGCTAGCCATCCACACGGTGGCCTCGGGTGGCGGAAGCATCTGTTGGTTTGATGGGGTGCAATTGCGCGTCGGTCCGCAAAGCGCGGGCTCCGATCCAGGCCCAGCGGCCTATGGACGAGGTGGACCGCTCACGATCACCGATTTGAACGTGCTCCATGGACGGATCGATCCCACCCGATTTCCCATCCCGCTCGATGTGGCCGCCGCACGCTCGCGCTTGCTCGAAGTCTTGGCTCGAGTCCATCAGAATCCCTTGTTCCAGGGGATGGACGAAGATGGTTTGATCACCGGACTGCGACGCTTGGCCAACGAACAGATGGCGTCGGCGGTGAGGTCGATTTCGATCGAACAAGGAGCCGATCCTCGCGATCATGCGCTGGCGGGCTTTGGAGGGGCTGCGGCGCAGCACATCTGCGAGATCGCGGAACTGCTCGGCATGGATCGCATCATCGACCATCCCGAATCCGGGTTGCTCAGCGCGCTGGGCATGGGACTCTCTCCGATCAAACGTTCCCGATCGCACGGAGTCCATCTCGCATACGACGCCGTGGATGCCGCGAGCATGGAGCAAGTGCGAGCCCAACTGCAGCAGCAAGTAGCTCGCGATCTCCGCGCCGAAGGGATCGAATCGCACGACATCCAGTATTGGAATGAAGTCGCATTGCGATACCGAGGGACCGAGGGTGCGATCCGCGTTCCATGGCCAATGGAAGAATCGTTTGCATCTCTCGCAGGCGCCTTCGATCAACGGCATCAACAGCGATTTGGGTACGTGCGGACTGGCAAGCCATTGGAAGTGGTCGGAATCTGGGTAGAAGGTTCTTCGCCGGAGCCTGCGTGGCAAGTCCAGCAATCGGCCGACGAAGAAACGATGCCAGGGCGAGGTGGTGATGCGGCGATCGATGCTCGCCATGCGCATCGCATGGTGTCGCGCGGCCGCTGGCAGACGGGTTCGCGGTGGTTGCATTCGGAGTTTGCGCCGGGTGCGTATGTCGATGGTCCAGCCTTGATTCAGCATTCGGGTTCCACCACGATCGTCGAAGCGGGCTGGCGCGGACAGCGGCGCAGCGATGGGATATGGGTCTTGGAACGTCGAACGGAGGATGTCACGGAGGCTGCGGTCCCCGATGCGACCGCGAGCGACGTCGATCCCGTGCTACGCGACGTGTTGGCGCAGCGCATCGCGGCCATCGCCGATCAGATGGGGATCGTTTTGGAGCAGACCGCCATCAGCGTGAATGTCAAACAGCGGCGCGACTTTAGCTGCGCGGTCTTCGATCGCACGGGGGAGTTGATCGCCAACGCGCCACACGTTCCCGTTCACCTCGGAGCCATGGGCCGCACCGTGAAAGCCATGATCGATGCGTTTCCCGAGATGCGATCGGGGGACTGCTTCGTCACCAACGACCCTTATCGCGGCGGCTCGCATTTGCCGGACGTTACCGTGGTGACCCCCGTGTTTGCGGCGGGACATCGGTCGGATGCAGCGCCTATGGCAACGTCTGCTGGGACAACGCCCGATTTCTTCGTGGCATCGCGCGCCCATCATGCCGAGATCGGTGGGATTGCGCCCGGTTCGATGGCCCCGACATCGACGCGATTGGGTGAGGAAGGGGTGGTGATTCCGCCGATGAAGCTGCTCGATGCGGGATGCGACGTGAGCGCTGCGGTGGAGACGCTGCTGCGTAGTGGCCCCTACCCTTCCCGCTCGGTGGCCGAGAACATGGCCGATTTGGCCGCTCAGCAAGCAGCCAACATGCGCGGCGCGGTCGCTATGCAGGAGTTGGCGCGCGAAGTGGGGTTGGCACGGCTGCAACGCGCGCTAGCCGCGATATTGGATGCGGCGGAAACCAAGACACGGCGCTGGATTGAAACGCTGGAAGATCGCATCTACCACCATCGCGATTGCATGGACGATGGAACGCCGATCGAAGTTGCATTGCGCAAGCAGAAGGTCGATGGGCGCGATGCATTGCGGATCGATTTTCACGGCACCGGTCCGACGAGTTCAGGAAACCTGAACGCCAACCCAGGCATCGTCCATGCTGCGGTTCTTTATAGCGTGCGGTGCGCGATCGCCGATACCATGCCCCTCAACTCGGGGGTGATGCGGGCCCTGGAATGCGTGATCCCCGAAGGCATTCTGAATCCGCGCTGCAGCGGTCCCCAGTCGGAGTGGCCAGCGGTGGCGGGAGGCAACGTCGAGACCAGCCAGCGGATTGTCGACTGTTTGTTTGGCGCGCTCGGGTTGGGAGCGGCCAGCCAAGGGACAATGAACAATTTCTTGTTTGGCAACGCGCGCTTTGGCTATTACGAAACCATCGGCGGAGGAACCGGAGCGAGTTTGCTCGGGAGTGGAGCGTCTGCGGTGCATTCGCACATGACCAATACCCGGTTGACCGACGTCGAGGTTCTCGAGAGCCGCTATCCGGTCCGTTTGGTGCAGTTCGCAATCCGGCGTGGAAGTGGCGGTGCAGGCCTTCATCGCGGCGGCGATGGCATGATACGAGAAGTGCTGGCGCTCGAACCGCTGGAGGTATCGCTTGTCACCGGTCGCCGCGCCCCGTATCGGCCGTTTGGGTTGTCGGGTGGGGAGGATGGCGC